>JAKSMW010000016.1 GCA_024400395.1 Bacteroidales bacterium | reverse complement strand
CAATCGGTCGTCACCCGCGGCTTCTCCTGCGCCGCCCCCGACCCCCTTTTTTCAGGGTAAGACAGTTTTCGTCAACGTATATTCCTACGACGTTGTCATAGTACTTTCGTGGATTGAAGTCTTTGGGAAATTCAAATTTATTGCTTGTCGTATGCAGGTAGAGAAATCTTTCTAATGCCAGGTGTCTGATTACTTCCTTTTCTTTTATGTAGCCAAGTACATACCACCTTCTGTTATAAACCCTCATGGAATAGGGCTGCATAGTAAGTGTTTCCAGCTGTCCCTCATAACGTTGATAGTCAATGATGAGTTCTGTGTTACGCCTCATAGATTCAACAATAGAATCAAAGTATGCTGTACCGTGTGGTATTTCTTCAAGCAAGATACGGTCGCGCATCATGCTGAAAGTTGAGAAATCCTGCGGAACGCTATACTTACGTAATAATAGTTGTGCATAAGTATTCTTCTCCAGTACTTCGGGATTTTTGATATAATATGTGTACCCCTTGGATTTATCACATTCTATGATAACTCCAAACATTTCTTCAATACCTTTACGGTGCTCGTGGAAGGTGCGAATAGGTAAACCGCCCATGTAGGCATAAGGAGAACTTTCCCATATCCTGACAATATGGTCGTAAGTAAGCGGAAATCTTGACTGGTTGATTGTATCAAGTAGCCAAATGTATCTAAGATATGTTTTACTTATCATGATTAAGAATTTTCTGCAAATTTAAACAACGGCATAATCATTAAAAATTGCACGGGTTCTGCGGATATTTTGCAGAGAAAAACTCAAAATAGCCGATTTAAAAGATTTCTTATCGTATAAGGAATATAACGTTAATATATTTCAGATATGATGCACATTATTATTGCTGGATGTCGTGATTTCAACGACTACGCAGTTGTGGAAAAAGAAGTGATGAACTACATTGGGAAGCTCATTGACAAAGTTGAGATTGAGATTATCTCTGGTGGAGCTTCTGGTGTTGATGCATTAGGCGAACGATTTGCAAAAGAACACAATCTTGGATTGAAAGTAGTTCATGCAGATTGGAAAACATACGGTCGTTCTGCCGGACCTCGTCGAAATGAGCAGATGGCTCGCATGGCTGGCACCTTGATTGCCTTCTGGGATGGAAAATCTCGTGGCACCAAAAATATGATTGACACCGCTAAAAGACTCGGTTTGCGTGTAAAAATTGTAACAATTTAGGATTATGGCAAAGAAAAGAATCATGTGATGGTTGAAAAAAGTCGGCTTCGCTATACCAACGCTATACCAACTCTATCAATCTATAGAAAGATTTGAAAATTTATATTACTTCATCGGCAATATAAACCCCAACGCCCCCGACATCAGGCAGGAGTTCCTCCGCTGGGTTCACATCACCGTCAACGGCAGGAAGCAAATCTCCCAAGGTCTTAAAAAACGCCGTCAGGCGGAAGCATGCCGATTCTGTCCTCGATGACATTTACAATACGTCTTTGTGCATTGTGTTGCGAGGTCGGGAAGACCCTGATGAATTTGAGTTGGTTCAAGATGGCATCATGCGTGTCCGCAGTTTCATCCACAGTGAGAAGTGTAATATCGAATCAGCAATCACGAATGCGTCGAAGGCTGCGTATCTCGGCAGGTTGATAAAATGCAAAAAAATTTTACAACGTAAAACCAGCGTGGATTTATCACCTTAACCTGGCAACAAAATGGTCTAAAGAAATGGATGCACTACATACACTTCATCCTTCATGATTTCTTCTGTGAGCCGGCACGAGGCTTCGCGCAGGAAATTGAACTTCAGCGCGACCGATATTCTCAATATCATGTCAAGGCTCATGTTGTTTTTTTTCAGGAGACGGTTCAAATTTCCAGGATCATAATTTAACATCTTGGCCAACATTGCCTGCCTTATTTTGTTTTCCCTCATGTAGTCCGTTATTGCCTGTCCGATGTTGTATTCCATATTTCAAGGGTTTGCAGACATATAAAAGCGTGAAACTTGACTGTTTTAAGTCCGTGGTGTTGGCGTACCATACTAACTTCAAATAAGTCAAGCCCACGCTTTTGACGTGAGCATCAAACCTATTCTTTCAGTTAGTAATCCCTTTAAGCGCCAACTTTCGGACTCGAAAGAATAAAGCTTATGCTTTAGTTATGTCTAATTTTTATTCAATTATTTTCTATTTTACATTTCTTCATTCAGTTTGCAAAAATACAAAATTGTAAAATCAGACATTAAAAATTGTTAATAAAAAATTACACGTTATTGTTCTGACTCAGTGGGCAGGTAAGCCTGCAGCATTAGCATGTGGTATTTGTGTGAGATAAAACGTTAATCAGATTTCCGACTTCTTTTTCGACATCATCGTTCCCGTCGTGAACAATCACGTAATCAGCTTTCGGGATTTTTGTCTCGTCGCTCCATTGCAGTGACATTCTCGCTCTTACAACGTCTTCTGTGCATTTGTCGCGTTCAATAACACGTTGAATACGAATGCTTTCTGGTGCTGAAACGAAGATGATTTTGTCGAAATGGTTTGTGAGTTTTTTTTCAAACAATATCGCCGACTCAAACAATACAAACGAAGCAGTCTGGTTTTCACACCATTCGTTAAAACGTTGAAACAGAGTAGGGTAGAGCGTGTCTTCGATGAATTTTAAATTGTCATCATTCCCGAAAATCAAACTGCTCAACAACTTCTTGTTAAGTGTTCCGTCTTTTAAATAGATATCTCCACCGAAGCGATTGATAATCAGTTGTTTGATTTGTGAATCGTAATACAATTGTTTCGTCTCGTCATCGGAATAAAAAACCGGAATTCCTTTTCTTTCAAATATGTTGCAGATGAAACTTTTTCCGCTGCCGATGTTGCCTGTGATGCCGATCTTTATCATGCCTTATTTTGTCATGAGATATTCGACTTTATCTGGATAGATCCCGATAATAGAAGTGTTGTTCGGATAAACGGCGGGTTTTAGTGGCAAAAACTCCGATGTTTTGAAATTTGTCGTGTCAATTTCAATGTTGAAAGACATAGTGCTGATGTTCGGATAATCGTCCAGGGCGACAATGTATTTTATTTTTGCCTTGTCGGGGAAAATAACCAAGTTGTTGACACCCAACGTGTTGATAGGAAGCGTCATTTCCGCTTCGGTAAATTTCTCAACTCTGATGTTTACATCTACTTTTTTGATTTCTGCGTATGTTTCGTCTTCAAATTTCAAATCAACAGATTCATTGATGTCATCTACGACATTTTTCATTGCAATTGTTTGGGTGTTTACAAATTGTAAGTCTTTTATGTCGTGATAAGAACCGAAAATTGTAATTGAATCCGGTGATACTGACGGCTCACCATAGATGTTGTACTGGCTTTTGAAACTGATGTCGGTCTGGAGGTTGACTTTGACTCGTTTGGATGCGAGTTTGTTCATCGTAAAGATATAGTCAGCCTGTGGAAGTTCGATGTTGTAAATGTTGATTTCGAGGAAGTCGGCAATTGATTCTTTTATCAAAGTGTTCCCTACAGAATATCTGTTGTCGCTTAAAATCTTGTATTTGGCATCTTTAAGTGTGACATTTATGTTTCTTGAATTTGTTGGTTTGAAATAATATTTCAGGAGTTTGAATCCGGATGCGGTGACTGTCGCATCGATGGGATAATCTTTTTGTGGGATGATTCTGCTTGCCGGTGCGTCGGAAAACTTGGCGTTGAATTTCAAAGTGATAGTGTAATCATTTGACAATTTCATCACTAACCATGACAATGCGGCGACGCTGAAAAATATCAGGAATCCTCCGAACCGGTTGATATTTGAGTTTTTGTCTGTTGATTTCATATCACATGAGGGCAGAGTTTAAGGTTCTGGCGAAGATGTGTCCGTCACAAACCTTAAACTCTTTTTGGTGTTTGTTAAGCTTGTCCGACCTGTGCCGGAGATGCGACGAGTGCTGATTTCTCAACCTCGATTTTTACGTTGTTGTCAACTGTGACAAAGACTGTTGTCTCTTTCACTTCTGCGACTTTGCCGTGGATGCCGCCGATTGTGACGACATTGTCACCTTTCTGCAAGGCTTCGCGGAATTTCTGCGCTTCTTTCTGTTTCTTGTTTTGCGGTCTGATAAAGAACAGCCATAAGACGATGAATAATGCAACAATCATGATGATTCCTGACCAGCCGCCGCCTTGCTGCGCCGCAGGCTGCTGAAGTAAAATAAATAATGTGTTCATATATTAAATATTGAATTATTAAATTTTTGAATTTTTGAATCTTTGAATCTAATTAGTATCCGTCGGCTGTTTCAACGAGTGCCTTGAATCTCAGGACCGTCTCCGCAGGGTTTGTGTTTGACCTTACGACAACACGTTTGTTCTGGAAACCCTTGTGCCCTTCGCTGTTATAGGAAATAGTGATAGAACCTTGGTCGCCCGCTTTGATTGGTGTCTGCGGGAATTTGATGTCGGTGCATCCACATGTTTTGTCAACAGATGATATGAGCAAAGGTGCGTTTCCTGTGTTCTTGAATTTATATGTGAATGAAACCTGCTCGCCCTGAAGCATCTTGCCGAAGTCGTGTTCCATGACGTCAAATACGATTTTCGGTTCTTTTGTGTTTGTGCCCACAGTCGCCGATGCAGGATTGTTCACCAAATTTGTCGAAATCTTGCCGTCATTTGATTCGCAAGAACAAACCAAAACCATAACCAAAACCGTAATCGAAACCTGTAAAAATATCTTTTTCATCATAACAACTAATTTACTTTTAACCTTTATACCTAAATACCTAAAACACCTAATTACCTAAATACCTGAATACTATCGTCCGCTGTCCCAAATCATTACTGCACCTTGGTATCTGTCGTTTCTGTATTTCCCGACGCATTCCAAGACGTAGAAATATGTTCCGTCCGGAAGTTTTCCGCCATCCCAGTCGTTCTTGTAATCTTTTGATTCGTAGACGATTCGTCCCCATCTGTTGAATATGATAAGTTCATGGCTTACATAATATTCGCTCAATGTGACATATTTCTCGTATTCGAATCCGCGTCCTTCAGGTTCTCCGCCCGACTCATCGTATCCGATGATGAAATAGTCGTTTTTGCCGTCGCCGTTTGGTGTGAAGATGTTCGGAATCTTAAGTTTCACAGGTAAAACCAGAATTTCACTTTCGTAAGTCGTGTCGCAGCCGCAGTCGCTTGTCACCGTCAGATATGTCTTTACAGGCTTGCCCTCGTCTTCTTCAAGGTAGGTGATGGTCGGCATTTCTTCGCTGTAGCTCGTTTCGTCTTCCCTGAACTTCCAGAAGAAATTGGAAACGCCGATTGTGTCCGATTCGTTCTCAAAGCTCCATGTCACAAAAGGCCGCTGAAGATAAACCGTGTCCTGCGGGTCAGAATAGATCTCAATTTCGGGGTTCGGATATGACCTGACGCGATACTTTTCCGTCTGGGAACATCCTGTAACTGTGTCGGTTACGGTTATTTCATATTCTTTTGCCAGAAGCCATTTCGCCACCTGCGGGTCGTTGAAATCCTGATTCGGAGTGTTCCATTCGTAAATGTATCTGTATGGCTTTACGGTGTCGCCTTCAACGTAAGCCCTCACTTGGCCTGTCCCGCCAACTTCCGGGTCACTCACGCTGCATGTGAGTTTTGTCTGGTTGAAAATGATGTTCAATTTCGGATGCATCATGATGGTAATCACGTCATCGCATTCGTCAAATGTAACTTTGTTTCTTACATTTACTGAAAAAATGTTGTTGTTTTCGGTTATGATATATTCAATGTAATTGTTGATTGTATCACAGACAACGCCATTGTGCATCCATGTGTATTTGTAATCTGGATTGTAACCTGCCACCGATAGTTTAACTGTCTCGCCGTAGCAAACCGTAATCGGGTCTTCGACTATCTCGCCGTCAAATAATATTTCACAATTAGACTGCGCCTTTGCGGAAAATGCAGTAATTGTCAGTAAAACAATTAGATATGTGATTTTATTTAATGTTTTTCTATAACTTTTCATTTTAAAAATATTGATTTGCAAAAATAATAAAAATCTTGAATAATAATGCTAAAACAAATAATTTATTGTTTTGAAAATGAAATTGTTTTGATTGCATTGAAGTAAGAATGTTTTGTGATTTTTTTTGCTTGGCTGTCAAAATGTCATCTTTTGTTTAGTAATTACAAAAAAAATATGTCAATTTGGCGTAAAACATGAGATGGTTATTTGTTTGATGACGTTGCGGCAAAATTTTAAAAGGAGTAAAAAACAATGGAGAATAACACAAAAAACAATCGGCAGAAGCAGGGTTTTGAGTCATTGAACAAGTTTGCTCGAAACCTCAATGAACTTGCTGAAAAAGGCAGACTCGATCCGGTGATTGGCCGCGATGAAGAGATTCGTCGTGTGCTTCAGATTCTGTCGCGGCGCACGAAGAACAACCCTATATTAATAGGTGAGCCTGGTGTTGGGAAAACAGCCATCGCCGAGGGTCTCGCCGAGCGTATCGTGAGCGGTGACGTTCCTGAAAATCTGAAGTCACGGAAGGTGTATTCGCTTGATATGGGTGCACTTATAGCCGGTGCGATGTATAAGGGCGAGTTCGAGGAACGACTGAAATCAGTCATCAGGGAAGTCGTCGAAAGCGATGGCGAGGTGATACTTTTCATTGATGAGATACACACGCTTGTCGGTGCCGGCGGCGGTGAAGGTGCGATGGATGCGGCGAACATCCTCAAGCCTGCGCTCGCCCGCGGCGAACTGCGTGCCATCGGAGCCACGACACTCAACGAATATCAGAAATATTTCGAGAAAGACAAGGCTCTCGAACGTCGTTTCCAAATCGTGATGGTTGACGAACCTGACGAACAGTCGGCGGTCTCAATACTTCGTGGTTTGAAAGAGAAATACGAGACGCATCATCAGGTGCGCATCCTCGACGAGGCTATCGTCTCCGCCGTTGACCTCTCAATACGTTATATTTCCGACAGATTCCTGCCTGACAAAGCCATCGATCTGATTGACGAGGCGGCTTCCCGACTTCGACTTCAAATAAATTCAGTTCCGGAAGAACTTGAAGATGTTCAACGGAAAATACGCCAGCTCGAGATCGAACGCGAGGCTATCAAACGCGAGAAAGACGAGAAGAAAGTAGCCGAACTGACCAAGGAAATCAATGAGTTGAACGTGGAACGCGAAAATCTGCGGATGCGGTGGGAGACCGAGCGCGGCTTCGTCGAGAAGATTCAACGCGAGAAGAAAAACATCGAGATGTTCAAGCATCAGGCCGACGTCGCTGAACGCGAAGGCAACTACGGCAAGGTGGCTGAACTGCGTTACGGAAAAATTCGCGAGTCGGAAGACATCATCAGCAAAGCGAAAGAACAACTTCAAGTCGTGCAGGGCGACAAACCGCTCGTCGATGAGGAAGTCTCTTCCGACGACATCGCCGAAATCGTTTCCCGTTGGACAGGCATACCGGTGCATAAAATGATGCAGAGTGAACGTGAGAAACTGCTGAATCTTGAATCGGAACTGCATAAACGCGTGGTGGGGCAGGAGGAGGCTATCACCGCCGTTTCCGATGCAATACGCAGAAGCAGGGCGGGACTGCAAGATTCAAAACGTCCTGTCGGCTCGTTCATCTTCCTCGGTACCACTGGCGTCGGGAAAACCGAACTCGCAAAGGCTCTCGCCGAGTTCCTTTTCGACAACGAGAACAATATGGTTCGTATCGATATGTCTGAATATCAGGAACGTCACACCGTTTCGAGACTTATCGGCGCGCCTCCAGGATATGTAGGCTACGAAGAAAGCGGCCAGCTCACCGAAGCCGTGCGGCGCAAGCCTTACTCCGTCGTCCTCCTCGACGAAATCGAAAAGGCACATCCTGATGTGTTCAACATCCTGTTGCAGGTGCTCGACGACGGACGCCTCACCGACAACAAAGGCCGCCTCGTTGATTTCAAGAACACCATCATCATAATGACATCAAACGTGCCGGAAAACGACCTCAAAGCTCATTTCAGACCTGAATTTCTGAACCGTATCGATGATATTATCGTGTTTAAGCAACTTACTGAAAACCAGATTGTTGAAGTCGTTTCGATGCAGTTCGAGAAAGTGAAGGAAATGCTCAAAAACAACGGAATTGACATCAACATGACACCCAATGCGATGAAACACGTGGCGCACGTCAGCTACGACCCGCAATACGGAGCTCGTCCGGTGAAACGAATGATGCAACGCGAACTTCTCAACGAACTGTCGAAGATGGTCATCGCCGACAAAGTGAACAAAGAAAGGCCGATAATCGTTGATATTGATGATAATGTATTGGTTTTCAGGAATTAAACGAAATCTGAATTTGAAAAAGCATCGAAATAATCGATGCTTTTTTGATAAGTTGAATCTTTTAGTCTGCAAAGATGTTGTTTCAATTCAGATAAACTGATTTCGTTTTCAGTCGGCAAAAAAACAGGGAGAAAACGTGTTTTCTCCCTGTCCGTTTTTTCCCAAGAAATGTCTTAAGCTTCTGTAGCTGGTTCTGCCGGAGCTTCCGTAGCTGCCTCTTCTGCCGCCTTTGCTGCTGCTTCTTCCGCTGCCTTTGCTGCGAGTTCGGCCTTCTTCTGGGCGATCACTTCAGCGCGTGCTGCGTTGACTTTGCTTTCAGCTTCGAGTCTGACCTTCATGTCAGCTCTCTTCTTTTCTGCTGAAATCTTGTTGTCATTAGCTGCCTTGGCTTCTTTTTCCTTCATCCAAGCCTGGAATTTGACTTCTGCCTGTTCTGCTGTCAATGCGCCTTTCTTAACACCGACGAGAAGGTGTTTCTTGAGCATGACGCCTTTGCGTGAAAGGATTGAACGTACTGTGTCTGTCGGCTGTGCGCCTTTGTTCAACCAATCAAGTGCCTTGTCGAAATCAAGGCTGATTTCCGCTGGATTTGTTATCGGATTGTAAGTTCCGATTTTTTCAATAAATCTACCATCACGAGGTGCGCGACCGTCTGCAATTACAATGTGATAGAAAGGCTGACCCTTTTTACCATGTCTCTGTAATCTGATTTTTGCTGGCATAATTAAATGTTTTTAGTGTTTAATTGATTTATAATTAGTTGCTTCAAACCTACCCGAGGTTTGCGGCTGCAAAAGTACAACTTTTTTTGAAATGAAATGAATATCGATGAAAAATATTTTTTAAAACATTTGTTAACTATTATCAAAAAAAAATACTAATTTTGTCGTTCAAAATTTGAAACGATGAGGCTTAAGTTTTTTTTAACTAAAATTGTTGTTTTTTGCTTTGTTTTTGGAACTCTTGCGTTTGAACCAAATTCTTTAAATGCTCAGAATCAAGAGGTTGTAATTGTTGGTGAGTTGGGTGTCTTTACAGCGCCAGACAATGATGCGGAAGTTTTTATCGATGGAATCCATGTGGGACATACACCATTCTTGAAGAAAGTGGAGGTCGGAAAACATCAACTCACAGTGAAAAAGGAAATGTATTATGACTATCAAGAGGAAATTGTGGTTGGAGATGCAAGACTTGATGTGAAAATTAAGCTGGAACCGAAGTACGGAATGCTAAGAATTAACACCAAACCTTTTGGAGCAATGGTTTATTTCAATGGAATAAAATACCCTACAAGAACTCCATGTATTTCCGGGAAAATAATGGCAGGCAGCGTCGCCGTTAAGATTGAACTTGAGGATTATCACACTGTCGATACTGTTGTCATAGTTGATGAAGGAAAGGTTACGAATCTGTATGTCCAGCTGGAAAAACAGCCAGTATTCGAGTCTATGGCAAGGGAAGATTATGATTATCAGTTAAGTAGAGTTTATATTACTAATGATGATAATAATTTCGTCGAATTAGATACTACAGGCTTTAGGAAGGTTTCTGATGTTACTTCATCAATTCATCATGATGGAAATACATTAAAAAACAAGTCTAAAATTAAACATGGTTTTTGGTTAAAGGGCGGTTTGGGAATTTCAAATGTTTATGGAAAAGATGCTTATGGTGAAACAATCAACTGGTCAACTGGTGATTACTATTCGGTTTATCCAACATTCTACATCGGTGGACAATACACATTAAGATTCAACAGATACGTGGGTCTTGCGGTTGATTTGAATTATTCGAGGACCGGATACCAGTATAGTCATAATGACGAAGTTTTGGATTATGGTGTCATAAATAAGTTCACCTTTGACGGGATTGAACTGCCGTTTGCGTTTCGTACATATTTCTTGAAAAACGGATATGGCCCGATGATTGAACTTGGCGGAATATTAAATTATAGGAAATATTGTAAGGTTGATTATTCAGTGTCAACTGGTGAAAAGGATTATTTGAAAGAAAAATACGGCTCGTTGAACTGGGGTCTCGTTGCCGGTCTCGGATGTGACTTCAAGATCGTTGATGTCGCATGTTCTATAAACGCCCGCGTTGTGTTGGAGATGTCGAAGGTGTTTGACGATGTGGATTATAAGTTGATTTATTTTCAATTCGGTATTGGTGTTAAGATATTTTAAAGGCCATGTTTTTAGTTTTTGACACAGAGACAACAGGCCTTCCGTTACGGAAAGATGCTCCGCTGACGGATTTTGGCAACTGGCCGAGAATGGTTCAGCTTGCATGGCAAGTGCATGATGAATTCGGCAATTTTGTTGAAGCACAAAATCATATTGTCCGTCCTGACGGCTTCACCATCCCCATTAATGCGAAAATGGTTCACGGAATTTCCACCGAACACGCCTTGGAAGTCGGGAAACCTCTCGGAGAAGTTCTCGACATGTTCCTTGAATCAGCGAAAAATGCAAAATATCTCGTCGGACATAACATCAATTTCGACTTGAGCGTCCTTGGCTGCGAGTTCTTGAGGGACAGAGGCGAAAATCCGTTGCCGAATTGGAAAATCGTTGACACTTGCACTGAAAAAACAGCCGCTTTTTGCAAGATTCCAGGCGGAACGCACGGCGGTTTCAGATTCCCGAAACTCATCAATTTCTATAAACTTCTCTTTGGAAATGAATTTGATTCTGCACATAACGCCTCCGCGGATGTCGAGGCTACAGCCCGGATATTTTTGGAATTAATCAGAATCGGTGTGCTGGACAACAGCGATATTCCAGAAGGAGAACCTTTTTTTGAGAATTTCAAAAAAGCCAATCCTGAGACAATACAGCCGGCGAATATTGAAATAGTTTCAAATTCAGCGGAGCCGGTGAAAGAAAATAAGGAAAATATATCCGAACCATCGGCAGTCGTTGAGCCAAAACCGTTGTCGTCAGAACCCGAAAAGATACAGTTCACACATCTTCATGTCCACTCGCATTTTTCAATTCTTGATGGAATGTCGAAAGTTCCTGATTTGGTTGACAAGTGCAAACGTTGCGGCATGTATGCGATGGCTCTTACCGATCATGGTAACATGTTCGGAATCAAAGAGTTCGCTGATTATTCCAACAAGGTGAACGGGAAAGTCAAGGACAGCATCAAGGAGCAGGAGGCTATATTAAATAAGGAGGATGCAACCGACGATGAAAAATCTGCCGCAGCCGCCGAAATAGAAAAACTGAAAGGCCAGTTTTTTAAACCGATTTTCGGAACCGAGGCATACTGCGCCCCCGTCAGTATTGCAAAACGCGACGGACGTCAGGACCGCGGCTGGCATCTTATTTTATTGGCGAAGAATAAAACCGGTTACAAAAACCTCTGCAAACTTGCGTCAATAGCATATACCGACGGTTTTTATTATAATCCTCGGATCGATCATTCGCTGATTGAAAAATATCACGAAGGTTTGATTTGCAGTTCGGCTTGCCTTGGCGGCGAAGTCCCGCAGAAAATAATGAACGGCGACATTAAAGGCGCGGAGGAGACGATACTTTGGTTCAAAAGTCTTTTCGGTGATGATTATTATCTTGAAATTCAAAGACATAAGACCGACAAGCCCGGCGGCGACAAAGAAGTGTATGAACGTCAGGTTGAGGTGAACAAAGTCATTTTTGAACTTGCGAAAAAGACAAATACAAAGATTATCGCCACAAACGACGCTCATTTTGTGGAAGAAGAACACGGTGAGGCGCACGACAGGCTTATCTGCCTTAGCACAGGAAAAGATCTCGATGACCCATCCCGTATGCATTATACAAAACAGGAATGGCTGAAGTCGCCGGAGGAGATGTGGGACATCTTCAGCGATGTGCCTGAGTCACTTTCCAACACAATGGAAATTGCCGACAAGGTTGAGTCTTATATGATTGATTCTGACCCGATTATGCCGATGTTTGACATTCCGAAGGACTTTGGAACCGTTGAGGAATATCGTGAAAAGTTTACTGAAGAGGATCTTTTCAATGAGTTTACCCGCAATGAACATGGTGAGGTCGTGATGAGTCAGGCGGAGGCGGAGAAGAAAATCAAGAAACTCGGCGGTTACGATAAGTTGTACAGAATCAAGCTCGAAGCCGATTATTTGGCGAAACTTGCGTGGGAGGGGGCGAAGATGCGTTACGGCGAGAATCTCACCGAAGAACAACATGAACGCATTGTCTTTGAATTACATATAATGAAGACGATGGGTTTCCCCGGCTACTTCCTTATCGTTCAGGACTATATCAGAGGAGCCCGTGAGGAATTGGGTGTGAGCGTCGGCCCGGGCCGTGGCTCGGCCGCCGGTTCTGTCGTGGCTTACTGCCTGAAAATCACCGACGTTGACCCGCTGAAATACGATTTGCTTTTTGAGCGTTTCCTGAATCCGGACCGTATATCTTTGCCTGATATCGACGTTGACTTTGATGATGACGGTCGTGGCAAGGTGCTTGAGTGGATCACGAAGAAATACGGCAAGGAAAAAGTTGCGCATATCATCACTTACGGCACGATGGCGACGAAATCGGCCATTCAAGACGTGAGCCGTGTCCAGAAAATACCGCTGACGACGGTCGCGGAAATCAAGAGTTATATCCCCGATAAGAGTTTTCCCGACAATATCAAAGATGAAAAAGGTAAGGCTCCGAAGGTGAATCTGAAAAACTGCTTTAAATATGTTCCTGAACTGAAGGCTCTTGTAGAGGGTGACGATGAGAACATCTCATCGATGCTCACTTACGCACAGGAACTTGAAGACACGAACCGTCAGGTCGGAATCCACGCCTGCGGTGTCATCATCGGTGCCGATGACTTGACGAAGTTCGCACCGGTCTGCACCATCAAAGATAAAGAAACAAATGAGGATGTCCTTGTTACTCAATATGATGGACATGTCGTTGAAAGCGTCGGCCTCATCAAGATGGACTTCTTGGGGCTTAAGACTTTAACTCAAATCAAAGACGCTCTTGCCAATATCAAGAAAACACACGGCATCGATTTGGATATAGATAAAATCCCGATTGACGATGCGGAAACATACAAACTTTACAGTTCAGGCAATACGATAGGCACGTTCCAGTTTGAATCTGCTGGTATGCAAAAGTATCTTCGTGAACTGCAACCCACTGTGTTTGAGGATCTTATCGCAATGAATGCCTTGTATCGTCCTGGCCCGATGGATTACATCCCGACATTTATCGCACGTAAACAGGGAAAAGAGCCTATTGAGTACGATTTCCCTGAGATGGAAAAATATCTCAAAGATACGTATGGCGTGACTGTCTATCAGGAACAGGTGATGCTTCTTTCGAGACAATTGGCCAATTTCACCCGCGGTGAGTCTGATACATTGCGAAAGGCAATGGGTAAGAAACAGATTGCCAAGATGATGGAGCTGAAGGACAAGTTCATGAAACAAGGTCAGGAACTTGGACATGATGCCAAGATTCTTGAGAAAATTTGGTCTGACTGGGAGAAATTCGCTTCGTATGCATTCAACAAATCTCACGCAACATGTTATTCGTGGGTCTCTTATCAGACGGCATATCTGAAAGCGCATTATCCGGCTGAGTTTATGGCGGCTGTCCTCAACAGCTGCATCACTGATTCAAAAGAGGTTGTCTTTATGATGGATGAATGTAAGAGAATGAAAATCAGTGTTTTACCTCCAAATGTCAACAAGTCTGGATATAAATTCACTGTTGATGCGAATGGCAATATATACTATGGTTTTGGAGGCATCAAGGGTGTTGGAGAAGCTGTTGAGGTGATTAGAGAAGAACGTGAGGCAAATGGCCGTTACACAAGTTTCGCTGATTTCATGGCGAGGGTGGGGGCGAAGAACCTCAATCGTAAAGTGTTGGAATCATTAGCAAAAGCTGGTGCTTTCGGAGATTTTACCGAACTACACAGAGCTGCGTATTTTTACATTGCACCGGGGGAGAAAGCGACATTCATCGAAAAATCAATCCGTCAGGTCAATGCAAGTAATGAGCGTAAAAACAATGCACAGATTGACCTGTTCGGCGAACTTGAAGCCCAAGGCGAGGACTTGTTCCAACTTGCCGTGCCGCAGTGCGAACATTGGTCAAATATCAAAATGCTAGACGAGGAAAAAGAGGTGATCGGTTTCTATCTGAGCTCACATCCACTTGAAACTTATGCACATACGATAAAATTTTTCACCAATGTCGAACTTGAAAACATCAACGAGGTAATATCGACAAAGAAAGGCGCAACGGTTCATTTTGCGGGAATTGTAACGGCGTGTACGGAAATGGTCGCCAAATCATCTGGAAACAAATTCGGAAAATACACGGTGGAAGATATGTCCGGCAGTTTTGAATTTCCGTTGTATTCAAAAGATTTCATGAAATTCGGTTACATGTTTGTGGTCGGAACACCTTTGTTTATTACGGGAGTCATTCAAGAACCTTTCTATAACAGAGATATGCCTGAAGAGAAGAAACGTCCTAATGAGTTGAAAATCACTGATGTTGACCTTCTCGAAAATGTGTTTGCGAAGACAAAGCGAGAGGCAAAATTCACTTTCAATGTGAACAATCTTGACAGCGTGAACGTTAAGGAAATACTTGGTTTGTTTTCGGAAAACAAAGGCGATCAGAAGTTTTCTGTGATGCTTGTTGACAGACAGCAGAATATGACATGCTCGCTTCATCCGGAGAAAACGAAGATAAACATAGAGTCGGTATTCAAAAAGATTGACGATGTTTGCAAAAAAAATGCCGACTTTGCAGATTTGGTGTCCTACGATTTGGCGAAATGATATATCTTTGCAAATCTAAAAATGAATTATAAACTTTAAATAATTAAATTATGGCAAAACAAATTTCAGAAGAAACTTTTGAACAGGAAGTCCTCAAGGCTGAACTTCCGGTTATGGTTGATTTCGGTGCGACATGGTGCGGCCCATGCAAGATGATTGCTCCTTATATGGAACAACTTAGCGAGGAATATGCTGGTAAAGCATTGGTTTTCAAAGCAGACGTTGACGATTGCGCAGGTCTTGCCGCAAAATTCGGCATCAGAAACGTTCCGACAGTCCTTTATTTCAAGGGCGGACAAGTCGTTGACAAAAACGTCGGCGGCGCTGCAAAATCAGTGTTCGAAGACAAATTGAAGAAACTCATCTAACATGTAATCAGGAGTTTGAGGTAAATAGGTGTTTAAGGTAATTAGGAACCTCAAATACCTCAAACTCCTAAAACTTCTAAACACCTCAAACTCCTAAAATTGCCAATACAAAGGAACGATATTGCGAATCTCGGCAGTCTCGAATTTCATGCGAGACAGATTGTTGAAGGCTTTATCACAGGTCTTCATAAAAGCCCGTTCCATGGCTTTTCCGTTGAGTTTGCTGAACATCGCCTTTACAATACCGGCGAGCCGATTCGTAATATCGACTGGAAACTTTTCGGGCGCACGGAAAAACTTTTTGTAAAACGTTACGAAGAGGAAACCAATCTTCGTTGCCAGATTGTAATTGACACAAGTTCCAGTATGTTTTTTCCAGTAGGCCAAAAACTTGATTATCAACATCCTAACAAATTGTGGTTTTCGGCATACAGTGCCGCGGCTTTGGTAGAACTGATGCGCCGCCAACGTGATGCGGTCGGACTTGATCTTTTCGATGAAAATATTGATTTTCATGCTGACGCTAAGTTGTCACCCGTTCATATAAATTTGATTTACAGCAAGTTGGATGAGCTACTGCTTGCTTACGACAAGTCTGAAAGGAAATCGACAAATGCAATCGCATGTTTGCATAAAATCGCTGAAATGACACACCGACGTTCGCTCGTAATTATTTTCAGCGATATGATTCAGAATCTTGATTCGTACAATGAGTTGTTTGCGGCGTTGGAACACCTGCGTTACAACAAACATGAAGTCGTGTTATTCCATGTCCACGATGGACTTCTCGAACAGAAACTTGAATTTGAAAACCGTCCGTATCGTTTCATTGACCTTGAATCAGGCGATGTGGTGAAACTTAACCCAGTGGAAATCAAGGAGAAATACGAGGAAATCATGAAACAACGAAAGGATGAACTCCTTCGTCATTGTTACCAGTATCAAGTTGATTACGTGGAAGCCGACATATATAAACTATATGACCAGGTGCTGACAGCATATCTTATCAAAAGGGAAAAACTTGGTTAGTTAAAGTTTCAGAATCATTTGCAGTTTTCCGTCTGTCTTCACGTTCCCTTCAATCAGTTCGAGTCCTGAACTTATCTCATTGATGTCGCTGTAAATCGTGCAGCCGATTTTTGCATTAATTGAAAGCTTTTTTGCGATTTTCATCTTCCAGACCAAATACATTCTCATACCTTTATGATTTAGTGAACCGATTGAAAATGAATATAAAACGTCGTTTTCGTATGCATATACCGCACCGTCAGGACTGTCGAACAGAGTGTATCTGAAAGAGAAACTGAAAGGTTTTGCTTTAGGTTGGAAAATCACATCCTGATATATCAAGTAAGAATTTGTATTTGTTTGATAATCAGTGCGGTTTAGGTGGTATTCAACTCTGTTTTTCAATGTGACTGATTCTCCGGCTGTGTATGTGACATGAAACCTCATCATCAGTTTTCGTTCGTGAATTAGTTTTCGCATGTATGTATTTTCGCCGCTTCCGTTTTTCTCTTTGTCTCTGTATTTTAACTGTATGGAAAACAATGATTTGCTATTAATTTGATGACTGATTTGAAGGTTGTAATTTTGCGTTTTGCTCGGAGCGTATGCAGTTGATTTTAGCCAATCGGATTGCGGAAAATCTGCGGTGGCGAGAAGTCTCCATCGTGGTGCAAACGTCATTGATGTTGAGAGATAAAAACCTTTTTCGTTGCGTGTACCGCTTCCGGCGGCGAAAGCGTTGCTGTAAAAATTCTGATATTTTTTGTCATAATATCTGTAAAGTATCGTGAAATCAATAAATCCCGATGGTTGGAAAGTGGTTCCGAAAAGTCCGGCTGGAGCCACGTTGTCGCTTATCGCAAATTCTCCGTAAATTGATAATTTTTTCAATACATAATAAAAGTCAACTCCTTGATTTACAAGACTTTTACCTTTGAAGTAAAATGTATTGTAAACTCTCGGGTCGGGAAATAATCCGCAACTCAAATTTGTTCTGTGAATAGTGTATCCGATTTGGAAATTACTCGTTTTAAAACTCATGTTCCCGCCGAAAAGTTGTTTTATAATTGCTTGTCTGTCAATGAGTTCGCCATACGTCCTGTGAAGTCCTGTCTGTTGCAACGATGAGATTTGTTCAGGTTCGCCCAAGCTGTCAACGGCACTTACGTTGGCATCGTTTCTCGTGTTTGAATAAAAAGCGGTGATGTCAAATTTCCAGAACTTGATTGTTGCTGCTGCGCCGCGCAGATAATTCACCTCATTCGCTGATTTTGAGGCTCTTATGTTTTTAGCTTTTCGCAGAAGCGAGCCGCCACCGCCGGTAAATGCGACACCGGATCCCATTGTGACACCTTGACCAAAGCCGACTTGATAATCTCCAATTGCTAATGTGCTGATTTTTAATAATTTTGAAATGTTAATATCCTTGAAAAGGAAATGTATTGACCCGAAATCTACAGTTTTATAAAGATGTCCTTCAAGAAGTTTCTTAATTGAATCGTTTATTTTGGGATGAAACAAATATTCGCCGGCATCTTTTTCCAAGGCAAAACCGGCTTCGATTTTGTCACGATACAAAAAATTATATCTCGAAAATAAACGTTGCGGGCCGCCGAGATATTTCTTGTTCGGATTTTCATAAAGAATGGAATCGCTAACATCTTGATAACCAGTTTTTTTGTTGAAATTACGATCAATCTCAAAAAGCAATTGATGTTTGCCGTATTTGAAGATGTTTTTGAATGAATTTTTTTCTGATTTCTCTTTTTTCTCAAAGCAAAGCAACGGTTCGAGAATGGAAATTGTCATTTCATCGATTCCGTCAATGGTTTTTAGTTCATCGAAAAATAATATATTGCCGAAATTTTTTCTGTATTCATTTATGCTTTCAATAATGTAAGTGCTAATTAGATGAAATTCAATTAGTTGTGATAGTTCTTCGGGATTGTTTACATTTATTTTTTGTTCGTATAAATCCCAATATGATTCGATTAGTTCGGTGTAGTCGGTTTCTTCTTCATTGTTGTCAATCATTTTTTCTATTTGATTGATAATCAATTCGTCGGTGATTTCGTTTTGGCAAAAAACAATCACTGGAATAAAAAATAATATGGTTGTTAAAAACTTTTTCATAACTTGAAAATCAAACTTCCTTGTAGTGAAACGCCTGTAATCTGGTTCATTTTTGCGGAAACATCAATGGTGAAAAATTTCAATGAGTAACCTGCGCCAAAACATGCCGTAGCCGGATTTGTATAAACACCTGCTCGTATGAAAAATCCTTTTAACATATTGTATTCCAATCCGATACGATAATCGACTGCTTTGTCGGAATTGTATTCTATTTCCGTTGTCGCTAAAAAATCCTTTGTGATTTTATATGAAAGTCCGATTCTGAAAACTATTGGAATTTTTTCTTTATTTAATGTTTTAAGTTTCACGTTTATCGGATTGAAAATGTATGCACCCACGCATAATTTTTCTGTAATGTTAGATTGAATACCAAGCTCAAATGTCGCAGTTTGTCTGTTTTTGTAATCATTTGAAAACTTAAATAACAGATAATCAATCTGTAAGCCGATCTTCAGATGCGGTCCGAAACTGCGTGCATAACCGATTCCAATCTTGTTTTCATTGAAATCTGTGAAGCCGAACCTGCTGAATGCCAGGCTTAAACCTCCTATATTATTAATAGGTGTGGCAAATCCAGCATTCAGATACGAAAGCTCTTTCATCATGAAACGGTTTTCGTAAGAAACTCCAATTGAAATGTTGTATAACCCGGCGAAACCAGCTGGATTGTTATGGATGCTCCAGAAGTCCTGGAGTGCTACAGAACAATTGCCCATGGCCGAGCTGCGGCTGCCGACCGGGCTGCCAAGCTCCCATGCATGGCAAAAAGTGTAAAATAGGCACAAGCCTATCATCAAAAGATTCCTTCTCATGGCTCTTCGATTAAAAAACTAAAAAACGCGAGGCTGTCCTCACATGCTAAATCGCGGCAAAAATACATAATTTTTCTGACATGTCAATAATTTTGTATAAATTTGTGCAAAAATTTTACTATGGATATTTTACTAATAATCGTCGCATTTATCGTGTTGATTATCGGTCTGATAGGTGATATTTTGCCCGGAATACCAGGCACTCCGGTAACTTATTTGGCTTTGTTGATTCTTCATTGGACCGACAAAATCAGTTATTCAGCACAATTTCTTGTCGTTACCGGACTTATTGCCGCAGCGATAACAGTTCTCGATTATGTCGTGCCGGTTTGGGGTACAAAAAAATTCGGCGGAACAAAAGCCGGTGCACGTGGAAGCACTATCGGATTGATTGTCAGTGTGATAGTTCTTCCGTTACTCGGAATTGTCATCGGACCGTTCGGTATAATCGGACTTCTTGGCGGACCATTTGTCGGGGCGTACATCGCCGAGAAAAATGCCGGTCACGATGACACTTTGGCATGGCGTTCGGCATTCGGCTCGTTCCTCGGTTTCCTGACCGGGACATTGATGAAAATTGCTTACACACTCGTCATTGGATTTTTCATGGTGAAAGATATTGTGATGTTGGCATTCAATTAAAAATAATTATATGAATTTAGAAGATAAAGCAAAACATATCAGGACTTTGATAATCAAAGCCTTGGCGGAAGCTGGCTCCGGACATACCGGCGGCTCCTTGGATTTGGTTGATATTTTCACGGTGTTGTATTTCAACCATTTACGCTATGATAATAAAAATCCAAAATGGGAAGACCGCGACAGAGTGGTGCTCTCTATCGGGCATACTGCGCCTGTGCTTTATGCGACATTGGCGGCGGCAGGATTTCTCCCTGAAGAAGAGTTGATGACGCTCCGTAAATTCGGAAGTCGTCTTCAAGGACATCCGAGTCTTGACTCACAACTGCCTGGTGTTGAAACATCGGCTGGTTCACTCGGACAAGGCTTGTCAATTTCAAATGGCATGGCTTTTGCGGCGAAATTTGACAAGAAAGAATATCGTGTCTATTGCGTGATGGGTGACGGTGAGATTCAGGAGGGCAGTGTCTATGAAGCTGCAATGGCTGCGGCATATTATAAGCTTGACAACGTATGTGCAATCCTCGACAGAAACCGCCTTCAAATTGACGGAAACACCGAAAACGTGATGGCACTTGAGCCGCTTGCCGACAAATGGCACGCTTTTGGATGGAACGTCATCGAGATTGACGGACATAATCATTTTGAGATAAAAGATGCCTTGGTTAAAGCTGAGAATTGCAAAGGAAAACCCTCTATAATCATCGCACATACGATTATGGGGAAAGGCGTTCCCGAAATCGAGAATAACAACAAATGGCACGGAAAAGTGCCGACGAAAGAACAGGCTGTTGAATGGACTAAATAAAAAATTATGACGTATATTAATAAAGGTGATAAACCGACCAAAACGGGTTTCGGCGAGGGTGTCCGCGATGCGGCGATGAAAAACAAAAACGTCATCGGCATCGGTGCCGATATCACCGCGTCGGTCGGGATGAATATTTTCTCTGAAGCGTTTCCTGAACGTTTCATTTCGTTGGGGATAGCCGAACAGAACTGCGTCGCGACGGCGGCAGGTCTCGCGCTCTCTGGCAAGATTCCTGTCTTCAGCACTTACGGAGTCTTCGCTGCGCACCGCGCCAACGACCAAATTCGCATTTCGCTGTGTTATAATAACTTACATGCGGTGATTGGTGGCGCACACGCCGGTGTCTCTGTCGGTCCCGACGGCGCAACGCATCAGGCACTTGAAGACATCGCCACGATGCGCGTGCTTCCGAGAATGACAGTCATCTCGCCATGCGACGCGACACAGGCACGCATCGCAACAGAAAAGGCGATTCTCGAACTTAATGGTCCCGTCTATATTCGCTTCGGTCGTGAACCTGTGGCTGATTTTACATCTGAAAATCAGGACTTTACAATCGGGAAAGGTCAGGTGATGAGAGATGGCGATGACGCTTGTATCATCGCGACGGGTCATGAAGTGTGGGAGTCGTTGAAGGCCGCCGAGAGACTTGAGGAGAACGGACTTCGTGCCACGGTCATCAACATTCATACGATAAAGCCGCTCGACGAGGAGCTTCTGCTTGATGTGGCGCGGCGGTTCAAAACGATTTACACCGTTGAAGAACATCAGGTTACAGGCGGGCTTGGCAGTGCGGTGGCGGAGTTTCTCTCTGAAAAAATGCCCACGAGAATTGTCAGAATCGGCGTTAATGACCGTTTCGGCGAGTCGGGGAAGGCTGGCGAACTGATGCATCATTTCGGTCTCGACGCTGAATCTATATATAATAAGGTGTATTCTGATATTATTGAAAAATAATCTTTTAATGCATAAATAATTGAATATGAATAAAATAACAAAGTTTATCACGGCTTTATTACTTTTTGCAGGTTTGAATTCTTTTGCCTGCACGAATTTCCTTGTCACAAAAGGAGCATCCGTTGACGGCTCCAATTTCATAACCTACGCCGCCGACTCGCACATCAGATATGGTGAGTTGTATTTCACTCCCGCCGCCGACTGGCCGGAGGGAAGCATGAGGACGATTTATGACCGTGGGACGGCAGAGCCGCGCGGACAGGTGCCGCAGCCGCCGCATACCTATCAAGTTGTTGGCTATATCAATGAAAATCAAGTGGCAATGGGGGAGACGACTTTCGGCGGCCGTGAGGAACTCATTGACAAAAACGGACTCATCGACTACGGCAGCCTGATGTTCATGGCACTCGAACGCAGCACCTCGGCGCGTGAGGCGATAAAAATCATCGCCGACCTAGTTGAAATATACGGCTACGCAAGCGACGGCGAGTCGTTCTCGATCTCCGACAAAGACGAGGTCTGGTATATGGAAATCATCGGGAAAGGCGAGGAGAGAGGCTGCGTGTGGGTCGCAATCCGCATTCCCGACGGCTGTGTCTCGGGACACGCAAACGCCGCGAGAATTCAGAATTTCCCGTTGAGAGACGGCAAGAAATCCATTACTGATAAAGACTGGAAACGACTTTATAATCAAGACGTTGAAGGGATTTATAAACATGATGTCATCACTTTCGCGCGTAAGAAAGGCTATTTCAGCGGCAAGGATTCCGACTTTGATTTCAGTGCTGCATACGCGCCGGTTGATTTCTCCGCCGCCCGCATCTGCGACCTCCGCGTCTGGGCGATGTTCAACGAGGTGTGCGACGACATGGATCAATATTGGGATTACGTGACAGGAAAAGACCTCGGACACGGACGTATGCCGTTGTATGTCAAGCCGAACCGAAAGATTTCCTTGAGCGACATGATGGGTTTTATGCGTAATTATTATCAGGGGACTGAACTTGACAAATCGCAGGGTGTCGGCGCTGGACCGTGCGGCTCGCCTTATCGGATGAACCCGCTTTATTGGGAATACGACGGCGAAAAATATTTCAACGAGAGAAGCACTGTCGCCCTGCAAACAGGTTTCTCGTTCATCGCGCAGACAAGAAACTGGCTTCCGAATCAGATTGGCGGAATCATCTGGTTCGGCGTAGATGACACAAACTCAACGGTTTACACGCCGTTCTACTGCTCGATTTCCGAAGTGCCGGTTGAGTTCCGCCAAGGGAACGGCGACATGCTGACATATTCCGACAATGCCGCTTTCTGGGTCTTCAACCGTCTCGCTCATTTCAAATATCTGTTCTACAACCGTGTGATTGGTGATATTCAAAAGGTTCAGAACGAACTTGAAAATTCATATCAGAATCAAGTTAAAACTGTTGATAATCAGGCATTAGAACTTCTGAAAAACAATAAGATTGATGAAGCGGTGGCAATGTTGACGGATTTTTCATCGAAAGCTGGCGCAAACACCGTGGCACGATGGAAGGAACTTGACAACTATCTGTTAGTCAAATATTTGGACAGCAATGTGAAACAAGAAGAGAACGGTGAGTTCAAACGTAATCCGTGGGGTTATCCTGTGCGTCCGCAGCAGCCCGGCTATCCCGATTTCTGGAAAAAAGCCGTGATTGAAGAAAGCGGGGAAAGATTTAAGAGGTAAGCCATGAAAAACTCAAAGCCTTTGGCGGAGCGACTCCGTCCGACATCGCTTGACCAATATATCGGCCAGAAACATTTGATTGGTGAAAATGCGGTGTTGCGCCGCGCCATCGAGAGCGGGCACATCCCGTCGATGATCTTCTGGGGACCTCCGGGTGTCGGGAAAACAACGTTGGCGTACATCATCTCGAAGCAGGTGAAACGGCAGTTTTTCGTTCTGAGTGCAGTGAGCAGCGGCGTGAAAGACGTCCGCGAGATATATGACCGTGCGCGGATGGCTCCAGAAGCACCGATTCTTTTCATTGATGAAATACATCGTTTCTCGAAGGCGCAGCAGGACTCGCTGCTTGGCGCTGTAGAGAAAGGCCTCGTCACACTCATAGGCGCGACGACGGAGAATCCGAGTTTCGAGGTGATTTCGCCTTTGCTCTCCCGCTGCCAGGTCTATATCCTGAAAAGCCTTGAAAAAGATGACCTCAAGCAACTGATTGTCAATGCAGTCGAGACATTGAAAGATGAGTATAAAAAAGAAATCGTCATTGAGGAAGATGAAGCGTTGATGCAGATAAGCGGCGGCGACGCACGTAAACTTCTGAATGCCATCGATTTGGTTGTCAGTATGTTGGATGACGAGAACCAAGATTCTGATAAACTTGTTGTCACCAACGAAATGACGACGAAGTACATACAAAGTAACTTGTTGAAATACGACAGGATGGGGGAGATGCACTATGACATCATCTCGGCCTTCATCAAGTCGATCCGCGGCAGCGACCCGAATGCGGCGGTTTACTATCTCGCAAGGATGATTGAGGCCGGCGAAGACCCGCTTTTCATTGCGCGGCGTATGCTGATACTTTCATCCGAAGACATCGGGAACGCCAACCCGAACGCGCTTCTGCTCGCCAACGCATGCTTCGACGCCGTGAGCAAGATCGGCTTCCCGGAAAGCAGGATAATACTCTCTCAGACAGCGACTTACCTTGCGTCTTCGGCCAAGAGCAACGCTACCGTCGTGGCGATTGACTCGGCGCAGGCTTTGGTGAAGAAAACCGGAAACCTCAGCGTGCCGATGCATCTGCGCAACGCCCCGACAAAACTGATGAAAGACATCGGCTACAGCGACGGCTACAAATATGCCCATAGTTTTCCGGGAAACTTTGTTGAGCAGGAGTTTCTGCCTGAGGAGATTTCCGGCACGCGTCTTTACTCGCCGCAGGAAAACCCGAAGGAGCTTGAGCTGCGCCGTTCGCTGAAGGCGAAATGGAAAGACAAATACGGGTATTGACTGGGTGCAGAAAAATGACGGAGTAATGAGCTATATTCTGAAAGACCATCGTTCCAACACAAAAAAGCTGCGGGATGATTGATTGTTAAGGGGTTGGTATGAAAATGCAGAGAATTCATTACTTGATCTTTATGCATTTTGATAAGGGTTGCGCAATGCAAAACAAAACGGACTGACATTTTTACAACATAAAGAATTGATAAAAATGACTTTAGATTGCGCAGATGCTTTAAAAATATCGGTTGGAGAATTACCCAAATACACTTTTGTCAAATGGTTAAGAAGTATTATTTATTTTTAGGACTTTTGGTCTTATTGCAAATCAGTTGTTTTGGTCAACATAGCCATAGGGGTATTGAAATTAAAGCCAGGCTTTCTGTTGATACCTGCTACAATGATAGTTGTGCTTTTGAAATAGGCGTTACAATTGTCAATAAATGTTTATTGCCGAAAATGGTATTTACCAACAAATGCATCTCTGAAAACACTGTTAAAGAAGGAGTTAAAAATGGTGAGTTGTTTTTGCTCGTCACGCATGAAGGCGTTGAGTACAGATATAATGAATCTGTGATTCTGTACAAGCATGAATTGCCACGGAAACATTTGTTATGGTTTGGTACAATTAAAAGTTGTCATACCTTCTACATGAATCATTTTATAAAAGATGAGCAAGACTATCCTAATGATGATTACGGGTCATATACGATACTGGCGGCATTTGTGGATGAACCAAACGACACCATTTATTCAAATCCGGTGACGATTCAATATTTGGAAAGACCAAGCATTTGTCCACCAAATGAGTGCTCTTCGGAATGATATATTGGTATAGAACAGAGAGTTCTGCCGTTGGTACTCCGATAATTGAATCAAATCTCAACTTCCCCGAATCCATTACGGCTTTCGGGGAAGTATTTTGACCTATTTGTCAAAAACTAATATTTATCCATTACACCGAATTTACAAACAATATTTCTTGAATGTCATTGTTAATGATGATTTTAACCGGCCGTTTGCATGTTAAGAAATAATAAATCCATCTTGACAATCTAAGTAGATTGTACTGAATGTGCGTTCAAAATGCACTTGTGACCGATGACAAGTCAATAAACCCCAATCTCGTCAACGAAAACCCAGGCGGGATAACCGTAACCCGAATGGCCTTCCGGACAGTCAAACGGCTCGATAACCACTTCAACGAAACGCGTTTTTACACTTTCAAATTCAACTTCAACAGGCAATATCGCTTGCGCAAAATCAGCTGGCAAAAGGTCGAAATTTTTGTTGTGAACTTCAGTGAAATTCTCCCCGTCGTTGGAAACCAACACCTTGACCGACTTCGCGTTGAAAATCCAGTCGTTCATGTTGATGTTGTTGTTGAACTTGACCTTGCTTATTTCCGTCTCTTCCTTCATGTCAATCGTGGCATCGATGTTCTCACCGAAAAATCCGAGCCATCTGCCGCTTCTGTAGTTGGAAGTGCCTTTCAAGCCGTCAATCAGCACGTTGGCGCCATCGAAAGTGTAGTTCTTGTTCGGCTGGTTTTTCAACGTTATCGGTTTCATCGAAGCCTTGCTGAAGTCGAAGCTCGTTTCAAACATCTTGCCTGTCGTGCCGTCGGGACGAATCACAACCGCCTTGAAATCGCAATTTGTATTGATTTTCAATGGTTCATTATATAAAACGCCTTTTACCGCTGGGTTTTCTCCGTTTGTTGAATATCTGATTTCGCCGTCAACCATTTTCGACATATTTATTTTGAGACAACCATTTTCGACATTCGGAGTGATTTCGACATTGATGTCAAAAATATGTGTGGCGTAGTTCCATTTATAAAAATCGTAAAGTTTTGAGAGGCGGTATTCGCGTTTCACAAAGTCGTTGTAATCTTTTTGTTCGGGGTTGCACCACTGGACTTCTGCAAGTGCTCCGATTCGTGGTAACATCATGTAAGTCAATGTGTTAAAGTCGCCGATGTATTCGGTCCAGAGGTTGGCCTGTGCTCCGAGGATGTATTTCTCTTCGTCATTTTCAAGGCCTTCCGGTATTGGCTCGAAGCCGTAAACTTTCTCGACGGGGACGTATCCGCCTATCGTCAGCGGCTCGTTGTCGGAATCCAACGACTGGTAATAGTCGAAATACATGTAGTCGTTAGGTGTCATGATTACGTTATGATGCAGTTTGGCCGCTTTGTAACCGCCTTCGCTGCCGCGCCAGCTCATCACCGTGGCATTCGGCGCCAGCTCGCCTTCAAGCATCTCGTCCCAGCCGATGATATGGCGTCCGTGACCCTCGATGAACTTCTCCATTCTCGACATCACATAGCTCTGAAGATAGTCCTCGGCGGTGTGTTTTTTGTCTCCCTTAATGCCTAACTCTTTGATTTTCTGTTGGCATTTCGGGCAGTTCTCCCATCTGACGCGCGGACATTCGTCGCCGCCGATGTGTATGTATTCGCTCGGGAACACGTCCATTACCTCTTCAAGGACATCTTCCAGAAACCTCATCGCGTCTTCGTTTCCGGCGCAAATCACGTCTTCGGAGACGCCCCAATGCTGCCAAACTTCATACGGGCCGCCGGTGCATCCGAGTTCCGGATATGTGGCGAGTGCTCCGAGCATGTGTCCCGGAAGGTCGATTTCCGGAATGATGGTGATGTGGCGGTCGGCGGCGTATCTCACGAGGTCGCGAAGCTCGTCCTGCGTGTAGAACCCGCCGTGACGGATGCTGTCGTAAGCCATTGTCTTTCCGATGATTGTGCCGGAACGCCAGGCACCGACTTCTGTCAGCTCCGGATATTTTTTGACTTCCATGCGCCATCCCTGGTCATCGGTGATGTGGAAATGCAATTTGTTGAGGTTGTGCATCGCCATGATGTCGATATATGTCTTCACATTTTCGATAGGGAAGAAGTGGCGGCTCACATCAAGATGCATCCCGCGGTAGTCGAAACGCGGATAATCAACGATTTTTGCTGACGGAAACTCGATTTTTGAAGTTTTGCCGACAACATTTATGCTCTTTCTCAAAGTCTGGATGCCGTAAAACAAACTGGCCGCATTGGTCGCAAAAACATTGATGTTGCTTTTCGTGACATTGATTTTGTAAAGATTATCTTTTTCAAGTTGTGAGACGTTGATTTTCAGGTTTATAGCGTTTTTCATCTCATTGTCGATAATCTTGATTTGAGGTCTGAACCCCAATGCTTCTTCAATGTAGTCGGCAAGAAATGTCGCCTCTTTCAAAATTTCACCTTGCGATTTCGGATATGTGATTATCGTCTTTGAATCTAAAACAAACGGTGCTTCGTCAGTCAGACTAATTTCTTTTGGTAATGGGACGACTTGATAATCAATTTGTTGAACTCTCTTTTGGCATGAAGCAAATGTAATTGCCAAAGTTAAGATTAATAATGCTCTGTATATTCTCATGTTTTCCAAAATTTTTGCGAAGATAGTGATTAATTGGATTGAATCGAAAATTTTTTTATTTTTACAACCTAAATATTTTGAAATGAAAATCAAATTTATTATTTGTATAATATTGATGTTCAATTTGTTGCAAAATTTGTATTGTAATATGCAAAATGATTCGGTTCGATATAAGGATGAAATTTTCGATGTTGAGGTGATAAAAGACGTCGAATACGCTCACGTTATCGGTTATTGGGATTCGTATCCGGATGACAGCGTCAATGCAAAAGAATTGATGGATTTCGTCTTCTCTGAACATAAAAAAACTGAGCTGGATTTGAAAATGGACATCTATCTTCCCAAGGATGACACTTTGAAAAAACGTCCGTTGATAGTCTTTGCGCACGGCGGCGCGTTTTACATCGGATATAAGGCTGTAAGTGCTTACAGAGAATGGTGCAGCTATTTTGCTTCTCTTGGATATGTTTGTGTATCAATTGATTACAGATTAGGTTTTCCTTTTTTGACAACAAGAAACATTGAGAAATGTGAATACCGAGCAATGCAGGACGCGCACGCTGCATTCAGGTTTTTGATCGCAAATTCTGAAAAATACGGAATTGATACAAACAATATTTTCGCTGCCGGAACGAGTGCCGGAAGCATCATCATGTTGGCGGTGGCATACATGAAAAATGAAAACAGACTGAAGTCAACCTACCGTGGCGGCGATTGCGGCGACATTGAAACTTCCGGTAATGATTATGCTAACACATTTGAAATTAAAGGGTTAGCCAATATGTGGGGCGCAGTTTATGATTTGTCAATCTTGGAAAATAACAATGTGCCGATTATTTCATTTCATGGCGATGCCGATAAACTTGTGCCTTACGAAAAAGGTCTGATGATGAAAACAGTGTGGGGACTGAATCTCGTCCACAAAAGAATGTACGGCTCAAATAAAATTACAAAGAAAGCGCAAGAGCTTGGTATTAAGGCAGTTATAAACACGTATCCGGGTCAGGGACACGCTTTGCATCTCGACAAAGACAAAAAATTAAACGAAAATTTCTACGACATACAATTTAAGATCAGAGATTTTTTCTTTAATCTGCTGTCTGAAAAATAATCAAAGTCTTTTGCAAATCGATTTGAAATTACATGAACGGCAATTGATTTCCTTGTCAGTTTGTGAAAATGGAATTTCAGGATTCATGACCTCATTGAAGAATCTGATGAAATAATTCTCGCAATTTGTTGAGAAATCATTGGTAAAATCTTGATTTTCAAAGGTTTCAAGACTGAATATCCCATTTGTAAGTTTTTGGAAACCAATAATCCCTGGCTCGACATTTTCGGCTTTGACATCTGGATTTTCTTTCAAAAAAAGATATTTATAAACCAAAAGTTGAATTGACTTTTCGGCCATCAAAACAATATCTGTCTGATTAGCAGCGACTTTCACGTCGGGTTTGTGTACTTTCCCGGTTTTGTAATCAATGATCCTAATTGTGTCGTTGACCTTGTCGATTCTGTCGGCGAAACCTTCGAGTTTTATGGACTTCCCATTAATATCAAAAGTGTGGCAGAAATTTTTTTCTGTTGAAATCATTGATAATGTATATTTTTCACCGCCGTCCTCTCCGTTTTTTATGAAGTTTTTCTCTTCTTTTATGAAGTTTGCTAACATGCTGTCAATCACTGTCTTGGATAGAAAATTAAAACTGGTTTCGGGCAATCCTGAACTGAATCCGTTGTCTTCCAAGGCTTCCTTGTAACATCGGTTAAAATGTTTTTTATATACAAGTTCGAAAAGTTCGCTCGTGATAATGTCGTTTTTGAACTCGTTGTAAAGCAGTTCAAGTGTTTTGTGAACGATGCTTCCGATTATGTTCACCTGAATTTCTTCCTCCGGCGTTTTGTCGTTAATGCCTTCGATATATTTGAAATAATATTGAAGCGGGCATCTCACGTAAGTTCCTATTGAAGTCGGAGAAAACGCCGTGATTTTTTCGAGCATTTCATGGGTTTTGGTTATGCTTATTTCACAACGTTTCTCATTGATTTTCGGACTTTTATATTGAATGTGATGAAGTTTTACTTTATCGTTTTTTCTTGCATATTCGTATTCGAGTTGGCGTATGAAACGGCTTGGTTCGCCAAGACTTGAAATGTCAGCCAACGAATTGTAATACAAGTTGATACGTTTTGCGTTTTGCAACAATCTGTAAAAATGGTATGCGTAAACGGCTTGCTGCTGGGTGTGGGTGGGCAGGTCAAATGTTTTGCGTAAGTCAAACGGAATCAGACTGTTATTGGTTTTTGAAATAGGAATTTTCCCTTCGTTTACGCTTAAAAAATGAATCACGTCAAAGTCAAGGTTTCTTGTCTCGAGAAGTCCCATGATCTGCAAACCATCGGATTCACCTTTCAGATTGATTGTTGATTGAGCGGCAACCTGCGTGTAAAGTGCTTGTAAATCATCGAGTTGAATGTATTTGTTGTATTTATCTAACAATAATTCAATTCTGTTAGTGATTCTGCTTGCCACACTGATTTGATTTTTTACAAAATTGTTTGATGAATCGGATATTTTTTGCATCGCAATTGCAAGCAGTTTCTTTATTGAGCTGATACACGATGTCGTGTCGTTCCATTTTGAAAGCGTAACATTCAGGAAATCAAATAGTTCACCTTGACTCTTTAATTCATCCAATTCTTTTTTCTCAAAATAATATTGTGCGTTTTTCGCTCGCTTGAAATACCAATTGTACAGAGTGTTATAATCTTTCCCGTTGAAAATCAGTTTGATAAATTCAGAGTTGCAGAATCTGATGAAAGTCCAGAGATAAATCTTGTTTTCATCTGATGAAAGCCCCTTTTGATATCTGAACAATTTATCAATAAAATGGTAAGTTGTCGTTTTTTGGAAAGGGTAGCCCATTGTTACCTGAATACTGTCAACGGAATCGGGAATGGAGTTTAATGTTGGAATCAATAACGATTCGTCAGCCAGAACGATGACACTTTTGTTTGTAGTATTCTGTTTAACTTCTTGATTTAGTTGAATTTGAAGTGCATTTGTCTGGATTGAATTTCCTGAAACGTTAATGATATTTATTTCTTTTTCCTGCTGATTGAAATTGTCGCCGATGAATGTTTTTTCAATATTTGGGTGCGCCTTGAAAAATTTTCTCGCGAAAACGCCGGCTTCCTGTTTCTCATCTTGGAAATAATAGTTGTCTAAATCCCAGAGTATTATTGCATTCCCGGCTTCAACGAGACGTACTATTATGTTTTCTTCAGTTTTTGTCAAGGCGTTGAAACCTGCGAAAATGATTTTCCTGTCTTTGGTTTGATGTAATAAAACGGTGTCATCATATGAGGCTATCTTTCTGGTAATCAATCCGTAATAACCTTGACCGTTCCTTTGAAGCTGATCACGCAAAGCGTTGTAATATTGAATTAATGAAGCGAAGAACTTTACATAATTTGATTCTATATGATTGTTCAAATCTAAATTCCAGTCTTCAATCTCCTTGGCGTTTGTCAAATGCTTGAAAAGACTTTCGGCGTCGATGTCGTATTGGTCTATTTCATCGAAATCTTTTGCCATTTGTGCGGCAAGTCCGAAGAAATTATGGTTGATTTCTGAATTGTTGTGAAATGTGTCATTTATTTTTATCAATTCAAAGATAACATCAACATTGTCAATGAGTTGAAGCCCGCTCCATTCCTCCATGGCCTGTTGAATGGAGACGATGTTCGGAATCCAGAAGTTATATTTTATTTGTCGTTCAAGTTCGTTTCTGAGTTGCAGAGCCGCACGTTTGTTTGGGAAAACAATGGTCAGGTTTTCCTTCGCCAAATCGTAATGTTCTGTGATATAATTGGTTATCTGTTCGATGAAAGCCATGATTCTGCGTTTTTAAGTTGCTCTTGAGTGCCAAGGTCGAACCAGTAGTTTGAAGTCACCAATTTTGACTTTACATGTGCCGTGCCTGTGAATTTTGATGCCATCTCAATTTTTTGATACAGGTCGAAAATGTATCTCGGCTTAAGTTTGAAAGTTTTGAAATATTTAGGTTTGAAAATATGTATTCCGCTGAAAGACAATAATTTACTTTCAGATGGGAGTGTGGCACCGCCGTCAAATTCGTTTGTTTCAATATTGTATTTCCCGATGAAGTTGTCGTCTTTGTCGAAGACCAATTTCCGTTTGTTGTCGCGTTCTTGCGTCAGAAGCCAGGCCGCCTCTTCGCTTTTGCAGAAATCATCATAAAGTGTCTTGAGATTTATGTCGGTCAGGACGTCAACATTATGAACCAGAACGGCTTCACTTTTTGAGAAATAGGGCAGAGCCTGTATGACGGCGCCGCCAGTGTCCATGAGTTGCGCCCGCTCGTCTGATATTTCTATTTCAATATTATTGAAATTTTCTTTGTTTAAAAAATCAATAATCTGTTCGCCGAAATGATGGATATTGATTACAAAATGATTAAAACCTTGACTTATCAATGATTCAAGTGTAACTTTAAGTAAAGGCTTGTCATTGATGTTTATCAATGCTTTAGGTTTGTTTGACGTTAATTCTTTAAGTCGTGTGCCGAGTCCGGCGGCGAGAATGAATGCTGTTCTTCTATTTGGGTTCATAAATATGATTTTTATGTTGAACAATATGATTGACAATAACTTTTACCATTGGATAATTGTCGTGAATCATCTCCGCGGTTTTTTGGGCGAAAAACACCGAGCGGTGCTGGCCGCCGGTGCAGCCGAAGTTGATTTGCAGGTTTTTGAATCCACGTTCAAGATAGTTGTCAATGGATTGAAAGACAAGCATTTGTGCGTTTTGCATATAGAAATGTGTGTCTTGGTATGATTCCATGAATTCTTTTACATCATCATCTTCGCCCGTGCTGTTTTTAAATTCCGGGTATCTGCCAGGATTCGGCAGGGCACGGCAATCGAAAACAAAACCGCCTCCGTTGCCACTGAAGTCCGCAGGAACGCCTCCGTTCTTGTACGAAAAACTGTTGATTCTTATCGTAAGTGTTTCTGAATCAACTTGTTCGTATTTTGGCAGTAATTTACTCAACTGTTTTATTACAGATTTCAATTCCGGAAGCTCCAGCGTCAAAGTGCCTCCGTCGATAAGATTTTGAAGCTCCCGAATCGCAAAAGGAATACTTTGCATGAAATGTAACTTCTTCTGTATCAATCCCCTGAATCCGTATGCACCTAAAACTTGCAACAGACGTAAAATCTTGAAACTCGGATAAAACCTCATGAATTCGGTTGGGCTGAGGTTTCCTTCCGACTTCGATTCCAAAGTTTTCAGGTAATGACTCAGCAGTTCTTCCCGAATTTCAGCCGGAATGCGCGCCTTGACCTGATAAAGCAAAGAAACGACGTCATATTGCAAAGGTCCCTTTCTTCCGCCTTGGTAATCAATGAAATACGTTTCTCCGTTTTTAATCATTATATTCCTTGACTGAAAATCTCGATACATGAAGAAATCTGACGGAGCTTCTGAAATATTATCCGTAAGCAGCTGAAAATCATTGTTCAGACGTGTCTCGTTGTATGAAATTTCTTCATTGAGTTTCAGAAAGCAATATTTGAAATAATTCAGGTCGTCCATGATCGATGTCCTGTCAAATTTCGGGGTGGGGAATGCCTTGGAATAATCAAGACCTTTATGGCCATTTATTTGAAAATCAACAAGAAAATCTAATGATTTTTTGTAAAGTTCAATGGTTTCGTCATCGAAATTGCCGTTTTTATGGCAGCGTTCCACGTAATCAAATAAGGTGTCGTCGCCGAAATCCGACTGGACATACAAATCTTTTTCATCGTTGATTGCAATAATCTCCGGAACCGGCAGGCCGCATCTTAAAAAATGCTTTGAAAATTCAAAAAACGCCTCGTTTTCCTCGATGTTGCTGTTGTAAGTCCCGATCAAATTTCTCGTTTCTGTTGTGATTCTGAAATATTTTCTCGAAGAACCTGACGCGGGCATGACGCTGATTTTTTTTACATTTTCATGCAATGTTTTGAAAATCAATTTTTTGAATATCTCATTTATTTTCTCTGATGTTAGCATAACAATTATTTCGGTCTGAAATTAATTTCACAAAAGTACAAATTTTATTTGAAAGGAAAAGATGAAAAATATTTTTAAAAATGATTGTTCAAGGTAAATAAATTGTTATCTTTGCACCGTTTTATTTCTAATATCAGCGTCGGTAAAATGATGCAGGATAACGATTTGAATTAACTTTTATTATAAACATCTATCGAAGTCCCCAAAGGATGGAGAACTAAAAAAGAAAAAAATGAATGCTGCTGAACGCAAAGAAATTGAAGAGCTGAATGCTTCTACAATTTTACCTAACGCCGTGAACGTCAATATCGTTCTTGGTGAAAATGAAGAAATGTTGTCAAAAGACGAACCAATTCAGAATGATGAAGAAATTGATTTGGCAAATGACAATGAGGAGGAAGAAGAAGAACTTGAAGTGGATTATTCAGGTTTCAACAAACTGCAACTTGTTGAATTACTTGAAGAAACAGTCAATGACTCTGATGTCGTCAAAATCAAGGACAAGGTAACTGCCATCAAGGTCTGTTTCCTGAAGCTCAACAAGGAAGACCGTGACAAGGAAATGGAGCAGTTTATCCTTGATGGCGGTGACAAGGAAAGTTACGAGCATAAAGACGATCCTCTCGAAGTGCGTTTCAAAGCTGCTTTCAACATTTACAAGGCAAACAAGGCCAAATATAATGAAATTCTTGAACAACAGAAAGTTGACAATCATAAACAGAAACTTCAGATTCTTGAAGAACTCAAACAACTCATTGATTCTGAAGAGACTTTGAAGAAGACATACGATGATTTCAGCGCATTGCAGGAAAGATGGAAATCCATCGGCCAAGTGCCGGCTGCCGAAATCTCAAACATTTGGAACTCATATCATTTCCTCGTCGAGAAATTCTTCAATAAGGTAAAGATTAACAGAGAGTTACGTGACCTTGACCTTAAGAAAAACCTTGAAGCCAAGATTGCTCTTTGCGAAAAAGCCGAAGAACTCCTCCTTGAGAAGTCGTTGACAAAGTCGTTCAAGCTTCTTCAGAAATATCATGACGAGTGGAAGGAAATCGGTCCTGTCACGCAAGACAAGAAAGATGAAGTCTGGGAACGTTTTAAAAACACGACTGACAAAATCAATCAGATCCGTCGCGAGCATTACGCAAAGATAGAAGAGGAGCAGAAGGCTAATTACGATGCGAAAGTGGCAATCTGCGAAAAGATTGAAGAGATTGTTAATGAAGCCGCCACGACCATCAATGCGTATCAAAAGAAGTCAAATGAGGTCAATGACTTGTTCAAACTTTGGAAACAGGTCGGCCCTATCCACAAGAAACAGAGCGATGAAATCTGGAATCGTTTCAAGACCTCAATGAATAGTTTCTTTGAGAGCAAGAAGGAGTTTTTCAGCAAGCTGAAGGTTCAGCAGATGGAAAATTACAACAGAAAACTCCAGATCTGCGTTGAAGTTGAAAACCTCAAGGATTCGACAGAATGGAAGAAGACGACAGACTATATCAAGAAACTTCAGGAAGAATGGAAGACCATCGGTCCGGTGCCGAAACGTCATTCCGATAAGGTCTGGAAACGTTTCCGCAGCGCTTGTGACGAGTTCTTCAAGAACAAGGCTGAACATTTTTCAGGAATAAAAGGCGAAGAGGAAAGCAACCTCAAGGCGAAACAGGAAATCATTGAACGCATCAAGGCATACGAGCTTCAGAAAGACCGCAATCAGAATATGGAGGCGATCCGTGGCTTCCAGAGAGAATGGATGACCATCGGTCATGTGCCAATGAAGGTTAAAGACGCTATTCAGAATGAATACCGCAGCCTTATCGACGGCTTGTTCGACAAGATGAGAAGCAATGATAATGAAGCGACTACAGCTGAATATCGTAACATCGTCTCCGGCATGAAGGAAGATCCGGACTCACGCGACAAAGTCAGAAGAGAACGTACAAACCTTCAGAACAGGATTCAGAAACTCCGCGATGAAATCGCTACACTTGAGAACAACATCGGATTCTTTGCAAACAGCAAACAGTCGGAAATCCTCAAGGCCGAATACGAGAAGAAGATTCTGAAAATCAAGAACGACGTTAAGGTCCTCGAAGCCAAGATTAAGATCCTCAACGAGCAGTAAAAGAAAATTTAGTTGAAACAAACGGGGAGGGAAGGCGTTCTCTCCCCGTTTTAATATAAATCGTATTGTTATGAACTCAAACACTTTTGGAAACGCGTTCTGCCTGACGACCTTCGGCGAGTCGCACGGACCGGCTGTCGGCGGTATAATTGACGGCTGCCCGGCTGGAATTACCATAGATTATTCATTGATAATGAATGAATTGAAAAGACGAAAGCCTGGTCAAAACGCTATAATGTCGATGAGAAAAGAACCTGATGAAGTGGAGTTTTTGTCGGGACTTTTTGAAGGCAAGACGACTGGCGCTCCGATTGCGTTTGTTATAAGAAACAAAGATGCGAAATCGTCTGATTATGATAATGTCAAGGATGTCTTCCGTCCTTCCCACGCCGATTTCACATATCAGATGAAATACGGAATCCGTGATTATCGTGGCGGCGGACGTGCGTCGGCGAGAACGCTGATGCCTTGTGTCGTGGCTGGTGCCATAGCAAAACAAATACTTGAAAAACAGAATGTTAAAATTATTTCATCTGTTGTAAAAATAGGACAAAAAACGTGCCAAGACGGTTTCTCGATGAAAGAAATAGAAGAAATTCTTTCCGAATATAAAAACAATAATGACACTGTCGGTGCTGTAGTTCATTGTGAGATTCAAAATGTTCCAATCGGTCTCGGCGAACCGGCTTTCTGCAAATTCCATGCTGTCTTGGCTCAAGCGATGATGAACATCAACGCGGCGAAAGGATTCGAGATAGGCGAGGGGTTTCATTCTGCCGAAATGTGCGGCTCGGAATGCAATGACTTGTTTGTCAACGAAAACGGAAGAGTCAAGGCTTCCGCAAATCATTCCGGTGGCGTTTTGGGTGGCATCACGAATGGCGAAAACGTGAGTTTCAACGTTGCGTTCAAGCCGATTCCGACAATAATGTGTCCTCAAAAAACCGTTGATATTCAAGGAAATGAAGTTGAATATTGCATCGAAGGCCGCCATGATGTCTGCGTAGTCCCGCGCGTCTTGCCTGTTGTCGAAGCGATGGCGGCGATGGTGACGCTCGATTTCTTGATGATGAAGTAAAATAATTTAAAAATTTATTCTATCGAAATTATACCGTCTCTGTTGGCCGTCAGCCTGAAGGCTTTGTATTGTACAGAATCCTCGGTGCTGCATTGCAGGATGAAAATCAATGTGTAAACGCGCTCGGCTGAAACGGTATTCACGTTCATGTCGTTGTCAAGGTAATCGACGGAAACAATCGGGTTGTCCATCCTGTATTTCAGATAATTAATATTAAAACGCGATATGTCGTTGATTCCCTTGAAGTCGTAATCGTAGTAATTCTTCAGCATTTCATTGTCAATCGAGACTTTTTTCCTGTAAAGGATGATTTTTTCGTCAAAGAAATCGTTGTTTGTCTCAAGTTGTGAACGATTCCTCAATCTCATGATTTCAGCGGGGACTTTCTCGTCGGTGATGAAATCCACGCCTTCTTTTATCCAGCCGATTTTCTTTTTCTTGATACTGATGTCGTTGCGGATGTCAAAATACTTGTCCTTTAGTTTTTTTGCGAAAATCCAACGGGTCAGGTCCTTGATCCTGTCTTTTAATACGTAAGCCGCCACTAACAATATGAAAATCAACGCCGGGTAGGAGCCGAAATGTTTCTGGAAAATCAAAGCCACCAAACTGTAAACCAGCATTGCTAATCCTGCCGCCAGACTGAACGAGACCTGTTGTATTGCCTTCCCGTCTTCGGTTTTGTCGATTTTTAGATACAGCGAACTCTCAATGTATTTTTTCAGGAGGCTTCTGCGATAAAGCAGTTCTTTGTTAGAATCATTTTTGTCTTTCACAGTCACTTTATAACCTTGTTTCCTCTTGTATTCCTGTTCTTTGATGATAAAGTCAGCAATGCGTTTCCTTGCTTTGTTTAATGATGTATCTTTTTGTCTGTCAATGGCTTTGATGATTCTGATGGTTCGCATTTCAACCTGATGGCTCATGAATTCATCGGTGAAGGCGTATAATGAAATTATGCTCTCGTCATGTGTTTTTTTAGCTAAAGAATATAATTCGCGATATTTCTTGAAAATCGTTTTTACTCCGTCAATGTAGTTGAAACAATGTTCGGCAGCATTGGGATTTTTAATATTTGAGTTGATTGAATTGACGTTGTCTCTCACGGCACTTTTGAAGATTGCGCCGAACAGTTTAAGTTGAAACTCCAAGTCAATCCGGTTCTTGTCGGAATTTTCATTGAGGATGTTTTGAAAAGACGTCTTGACATTGTTCAATGGAATTGCTTGGTTTTCAACAATATCATTTAATTTGAAAACCGGCGTGATCAGTCTGATGTTGGACCTCATGTCTTTGTAAAAACGTTCCTTGTCGTAGGTGTTTTTATTCACGTCAAGGCTGTTAGGCACGAAGATCCAGGAATTCAGGCTGAAGTCGTTTTTCTTTGAACTTTCCTGTCCTGAAAACCCGATTTTGAATTCGATGGAGAACTTGTCGTGTATTTTTGTTTCAACGTCAATCATTATTCAAATCAGTTAGAAGAACAAACCTGGTGTGATGCCGACCCATTTCAAGACCGTTGCGCCCCAGACGAGAATCAAGATCCATGATATTGTCATCATTGTGATTCCGAATTTGAAAGCGTCGGTCATGCTGTATGTGTTTGTATTGTAAAGCAGAAGGGCGGGTTTGCTGTTGAATGGCAGCACGTAGCAGTGTTCAATCAGCATTGCGACCGGCAGGGCGATGCTCATGGCTGGGAATCCGAAACGTGCTTCGACACCCAGAGCAATCGGCACGAATACCATGGTTCTTATTGTCTTTGATTGGAAGACCAGGCCTGAATACATCATCACGAAGGTGAGGATTACGTAGAGCACCCAGAAAGGAGTGTCGGATGTTATCCCGAGTCCGTCGAACGCTGCGTTTACCATGGTGTTCGGGAGGTCGGTGGCGTTGAGGCCGGAGCCGAGGGTGTAAGCACCGGCCGAGAAAAGCATCAGGTGCCACGGGATGTCAACATCGTTCCATTTCACCACTCCGATGCCCGGAAGAAGTGCAAGGATTGCTCCGAGCAACGCTACAATCGTTTCATCGATGTCGTGGAAAGTGCCTTTCGTCACCCACAGGAAAAGAACTAAGACAAAAATACCAACGGCTTTGTATTCTTCGGCTTTCATTTTTCCCATGGCTTTGAGTTCGTTTTTCAAACGGTCGATGCCGCCTTCAATCTGAGGTTTCTGCTCTTCTTTTTTCATGGGGAAGAAGACGTAAATACCTAATAATAAACCTATTATGAGAATCAGGAGGCTCATCGGGCCGCAGGTGAAGAGCCAGTCGGCATAGCCGAAGTCGCATGTCCCAACGAATCCGGCGATGAGTGATATTGCGAGTAGGTGTGCGCCGCTGCCGGTATAGAAGGCGTTTGCGCCGATATTGACCTGGAACAGATTCTGTATCACGAGGTTACGTCCGAAATTGTTCCGGGTGTCGCCTGAAGCACCGTAAATGGCGCAGACCGTCATGAAAATAGGGAGCATGATTGTCGCCTTGACAGTAGTCGCCGATATGAATGCCGACAATATTATGTTGATAATCAGGAAACTCCATAACACTCCTTTTGCACTTTTGCCGAATTTTATCACGAAGGCGAGCGCCATTCGTTTGGCAAACTGTGTTTTCACTAACATTCCGGCAAGGACAAATGAGAGGATGTTAAGCCACATCACAGGATGTCCGAGTTGTGCCAAAGCGTCTTTCTGTGTGGTGACGTTGCAAAGCACGATGCCGAGAATGAGTAGGAGTGAGGTGAGATAATTGGGGATTGCTTCTGTAATCCAAAGGATGAGACTCGCCACGAAAATCGCAAGCATCGCATAGTTTGTCCGCAGGAACATGTCGTAACCTATGTCATTACAACGTTTCAACGCCTTGGCTGTCAATGCGTTCGTGTCGATGTTGTCGATGAAGTCAATATGACAGAACCAATAGATGATGACGAAGGCGATAATTGCGAGCGGGCCGCCAAGCCGCGCCATCCATTTCTCGAAGTTGGATTTTTGCATCTTGGGCAGCTTTTCCACCCTGTAATTGTTCATGTCCAATGGGTCAAAAGTGTTCATGGTATAGAGGTTAATTTTTGATTGAACGATTTTTCAGAATCTTTTTTGTTTGAAAGGCGGAGACGCCGGTTATGACATCTCCGCCTTGTCGGAGAAGAATTATTTCCAGTTTTTATATGGATTTTTCATCAACATTGAGTTGAAATATTTGGGGTCGCCGGTGACTTCTTCGCCGAGCCATGATGGTTTGTCGAACGGTTCGTTCTCGTCTTCAAGCTCCACTTCGGCGACGGTGAGGCCGTCGTTGTCGCCGTAGAATTCGTCAACCTCCCAGGTGTGCTTGCCGTCGGTGTTCTTCACGAGGTAACGTGTCTTGTCGATGACGCCCGGCTCGGCGAGTTCGAGCAACGACCTCACTTCCTCGACGGGGATTTCCTTCTCCCATTCGAAGCGTGCCGCACCCGATGCGTTGCCGATGCCTTTGATTGTGATGTATCCTTTTTCGCCCTTGACCCTCACTCTCACGGTGCGTTCCGGGACGCTGCAAAGATAGCCCTGCGTGATGCGTGTGGCTTTGAAGGCTTCCTTCTTGAAGCAGTCGCACTTGACTAAGAATTTCTTTTCAATTTCCTGTGCCATAATGTGTTATTCGTTTGCGAGCGGTTTGTCGGACATGCCGATGACGCGCTTGATAGCCTGTAAATAATTTATGTTCTCGACACCTTCAAGCCCTGTCTCCTTGATGGTCTTCTTGATGTCTTCGATCTCCGTTGACTCCGAGTTTATCGTCATCACCTTCGCGCCGTTGATGAGCACTTCGCCAACTTCGCAGATGGTGTCGTTGACCATGTAGCCCCAGCGTCTCTTGTGCACACGCACGGCGGCGAGGTCAGGGTTGGCTTTCACCATCTCCATGAACTCTTCGTATGTGTAGGTGTCTTTCGTGAGCTTCGGCATGTTGACCATGAATGCCGGGAACACTTCGTTCTCAAGCATTTCCTTCGCCATCGGAAACTCGCCTTTCATCAATGGATTCCACTGCTCAAGGCCGTCAACAGTCTGGACGAATGTCTTGATGTCCATCTTGCCGTTTCTGATTTTGGTGTTGTTGATGTCGTTTTTGCGTGAGATGATGTATATCTCATCGCTTAGGCGTTCCCATACCTTTTCCGGTACCGGAGCTGAAAGACGTGCCATGCGTCTGTGCGCGTCGCAGAAACATTGTCCGAATGAACGGAACTCAAATCTCGGCTTTGACTCTTCGCCGATTTTCATTTCTTCTTTTGCCATTTCTTTTATTTTAAAAACCAAGAATGTCTAACCATTGTCTTGCCATTTGGGTTGACAATGGTTAGACGTAAAATGTTTGTTATACCTGTGGGATTTCTTCGCCGTTGTCTGGGTTTGCTTCACCTGGAGTCGGCTCGGCGAGTTTCCAGTCGCCGCCGTCAGGAGTGCGTGCGTATGACTGTGGCGCGACATTGCTGATGGTTTGTCCCCATTCGCCTGTCTCGCCTCTTGTGAAGACGTCTCTTTCTGTTCCGTCAGACATGTAAAGAGCGTATTTTATTGTCTTCTTTGCCGACAGTCCGCTGTGGAATACGAGTTCTTCTGGATAACCTTCCTGTACTTCTCCAGGAACCACAACATCTTCACTGTAGAGGAGAAGATAGCCGTATGCAGGGACGACTGTTCCAGCCGCACCGATCCATGTTGGTTCTGTGCCGTCGTCTTTCACGAGATACATCCCTTCGACGGGAATGTCGAGGTCGCCTTTGTTGTAAAATTCAATGAACTTTGTGTCGCCGTTCAACTCATTTAAAACCAAGTTGGTATAGTCGGGCTCGGCCGGAGGTGTCGGGCCGTCGTTCTCAAGACCTAAAAGCGGAGTTGAGCCGTTGACATTGACCGCACCCGGAGTCGCGTCGGCATAATACCACTCGCCGTCATCGTTGCGGCTGTACGAAGCCGGAGCCGGAATCATTGACGGGTCGTTCAAGTCAATGTTCACCAAGTTGAAGTCGTCGATCGATTCACCGGCAGGGGTGAAGAGCTGTATTCTGACATTCTTCTTTGCCGACAGCCCGCTGTGGAAGATGTGATTTTCCGGAACTTCAGGATGGTCGGCGGCGACATCTTCGCTGTAAAGCAGCAGATAACCGCCGGCTTCGATTGTGATGTCAGCAGTGCCAGACCAGTTCTGCTCGGCGTCTTTCTCAATATAGCAGCCAGCCATGTTGATGGCTTCAGCACCAGCGTTGTAGATTTCAATGAACTTGTCGTTGCCGTTAAGCTCGTTGAGACGCAGTTTTGAATAGTCAATCTGAACGGCACCGACAGTGTATTCCATTGTCGCAGAGATATTTGTCATGTTTTCATTTTTCGCTTTTACATAGAAGCTGACTTTTGTGTCGTTTGGCTGTGCGGGAATCACAGCTGAAAAAATGTTGTCAACGTTTGTCATCGCAACGGTTTTATCCTCGGCGCCTGCATTGTAAACGAGTTCCGCTGTGACTCCTGTGAAGCTCTTGATTGTAGCATAAACCGTCACATTATTGAAATATGAAACAGCTGTTGGGGTGTATTTCACGTCTGTTATTGTCAATCCTGGATATTTTTCGTCTTTGACGCATGATACCAATCCGAGAACGATGGCCAATGCCATAAATAATATCTTCTTCATATTTTTAAATTTTAATTTTGACTATTAGATTATTAACTTTACGATTTAGAATGCGATCTGGAAACGTGCGAGAAGCATGTGGTAGTTTACGCCGGCGTCATCTCCGACAACTTGGGTGTAGTCTTTTGTGGCGTTGCCGTTAGCATCAAGGCCGCAGTAGAGTTTGCCTTTGCCGTTAGCATAGCGGTCGTTGTTGACATACTGATAGTTAAGGGCGATTTTCACGTTGTTTG
>JAKSMW010000015.1 GCA_024400395.1 Bacteroidales bacterium | reverse complement strand
TCACGAGTTTTTTAACACAAGTTTCACGAGTTTTTTAACACAAGTTTCACGAGTTTTTTAACACAAGTTTCACGAGTTCACTTTCATTCTCTCCTCTTTTAACTTTCCTCTTTTAACTTTCCTCTCTTATCTCAATTCCTTTTCAATCACGTTTTTAATTCGCTCGTAGATGTCGCCAGCGACCTTGGCGTTGTTCATCGTGTAGATGTGGATGCCGTCGGCATCGTTGGCGAGTAGTTCGAGTATCTGATTGACACTGTAGGCAATACCGATTTCGTACATCGCGAGCTTGTCGTTCTGGAACTTGTCGAAAAGCACACGCATCTCAAACGGGATGCTCGCGCCGGCCATGTTCATGATTTTGTTGAACATCTTAGTCGAGGTGAGCGGCATGATGCCTGGGATTATTGGAACCGTAATGCCGATTTTCTTTGCGGCTCTCATAAGACGATAATAATAATTATTATCATAAAACAATTGAGTTACAAAGAATTCCGCGCCCATATCCTGTTTGATTTTCATGTTTACAAGGTCTTCATAAAGGCTTGAGCATTCGATATGGCCTTCCGGATAGCACGCGCCGCCGAGGCAGAAATCGTACTTTGACTTGAGATGTCCCATCAGTTCGGAGGCGTGCTGAAAATGTTTCAGATAGTCGCCGTCGAAATCAGCGGGGCGGTCGCCGCGAAGAGCGAGGATATTTTCAAGTCCTTCATTATTAAGAACTTGAGCGATGTTATCGACATCGTTTTCATCCAAGGCCCCGCAGGTGAGATGCACCAAAGGTTCGGCGGCGGTGTTTTTCTTGATATAACTCGCCAAATTGATGGTGTTCTGCGCGAAATCGCCTGTCGATTTGAACGTAACACTTACAAAATCAGGATGATACTGCTGGAGAGCATCAATTGTTCCGTAAATGTTGTTGATGTCAACAGTCTGCGGGTTCGGAGGGAAGACCTCGAACGAAAACGTTTTTTTCCTATGTAAAATGTCGTTTATTTTCATAACGAGTAAAGTTCCTCGTTTAAATATTATTCAACAATCACTAATTCGTCGATGATGTTCTGCACTTTGCCTACTTTTTCGAGGCACCAGAGGAGGTAGCGTGCGTCCATGCAGATTGTGCGCTGCACTTTCTGTTCGAACATGATGTCGCCGCTCATCGCCTCCCAGTTGCCGTCGAAGGCGAGGCCGATGAGTTCGCCTTTGCCGTTGATGACGGGGCTGCCGGAGTTGCCGCCGGTTATGTCGTTGGTAGTGATGAAGTTGACGACGAGGTCGCCGTTTTCATCGGCGTAGCGTCCGTAGTCGCGGGCTGCGTAGAGGTCGCGGACGTCCTGCGGGATGTCGAACTCCCAGTTGCCCGGGACGTACTTCGCCATCACGCCGTCCATCGTCGTGTAATAGTTGTAGTTCACGGCGTCGGCTCCTTTGTAAGGCTCGACGGTGCCGTAGGTGAGTCGCATCGTGAAGTTCGCGTTCGGGTAGAAATTGCGCTCAGGCTGCATCTCCATCAGTCCTTTCATGTACTGGCGTTCACCGGCGTTTCCGGCGAGGGCGGCCTCCATGTAAAGCGGGACGACGACATCGTTGTATTCACTCACGAAGCCCATCGCCAACATATAAATCGGGTCCTTGTCGAGTTTTTTCGGTTTCGCGAGCCATTTCTCAAGGCGGTCCTTGTCGGTGAACACCGATTTCTCGAATGCCGCCTCGACCCATGCCGTGAAGTCGCCGCCGTTTTTCGCGCCGAGTTTCTCCATCATGTCGGGAACGTACTTTGTGATGTCTTTGTAGTAGAGGTTGAGCAACGCCGCCGTGACATCGCGGTCGAGAGGCATGTCGTAATCTTTGAAGAACGCCTCTGCGCGGTCTTTGAGACCTTCCGCCAGATTTGCGATTTCTTCCTTTGAGCCTTTTTCATTTATCAACTTGTTGATTTTCATAAATCTGCGTGAGAACGCGACTGCCTCACCGCCGTTCCAGCCGGCTTCATAGAGATAAGTGAACGCCTTTTCAATGTCATCCATGATCTCCCATTTGCGCTGTATGCCATCCCACATACCGCCATATTCCGCCTGACGTGCGGCATCGGCGGCGACCCATTCGTTGAAGGCCTTTTCCTGAGCCAAACGTCTCTCATACACATGGTTACGTTTCAGCTGTTTCACCTGACCGATGTAATATTTCCAGTAATTCGACACGCTTGCCTGTTTTGAAGCGTATTTTATGAACACCTCCTGGTCGGCGTCCATGTGCTTGCGGTATTCGTTGAGTTTCGTGGTGCGGCAGTCGATGGTAGCCGGGCCTTCCGACTCGATGATATTTTTCACAGTGTAAGATGTTGAATATCTGTCTGTTGAACCAGGATAACCCATAATCATCGCGTAGTCGCCTTGTTTCACACCTTTGATGTTGATGGGCAGGAACCACTTCGATTTCATCGGGATGTTGTCGGGGCTGTATTTTGCCGGTTTGCCGTCCTTGTCGGTGTAAACGCGGAAAATGTTGAAGTCGCCTTTATGGCGTGGCCATGTCCAGTTGTCGGTGTCGGCGCCGTATTTTCCGATGCCCCAAGGCGGGCAGCACACGAGACGCACATCGCGATAGACATCATATTCAAACATAATATATTGATTTCCAGAGTAGAATGCCACGACTTCCACTTCAACGTCGCGGTCGCCCTTGCGTTCTTTGCAAATCTTCTCAATGTTTTTGTCTATGACATCGCGTCGTGTCGCCTCATCGGTCACGCCTTCGAGGGCGGCTGTCGTCACATCTTCCACGAAGGCGAGGAACGACACTGTCAGGCCGGGATTCGGCAGTTCCTCTTCCTTGCTCATCGCCCAGAAACCGTCGGTGAGATAGTCGTGTTCGACAGTGGCATGTTTCTGGACGTAGCTCAGTCCGCAGTGATGGTTGGTGAGCAGAAGTCCTTCAGGAGAAATGAGTTCGCCGGTGCAACCGCCGCCAAACTGAACGATGGCGTCTTTAACGCTCGGCTGGTTGAGGTTGAAAATCTGTTCTGCCGTGAGTTGGCAGCCCAATCGCTGCATCTCCTGCAAACTTTGGTTGTTGAGGCTGTAAGGAAGCCACATGCCTTCATCGGCTTTTGCATATAACACGCCGATAATCAATGCGATAGTTAAAAATACTTTTTTCATTTTTTTATAATTTAATTTATTTTCATCAAAATTTAAATGCAAAATCACCCGAAAATTTTCTTGAAAATGTCGTTGTTGTGTTCAATACGGCTTTCTTCCTGCATTTTCCTGATGTGTTTCAGGCATATTTTCCACAGTTTTATGTCAAGATAAATGAATAAAACGTAGAGCAGCAAGCCCAACCATTCGACATTTTGTTCGGCGAAAGCTGACGAAAGCATCAGCATGTAATCAAACAGCCCATGTGCCAAAATTGGGAATAAAATGCTGAATATCAAGAACTTGAATTTTCCTTTTTCTTTGAATTTCGCCAAGCCGAAATAATAGCCCATTATCACGGCAAAGAGGAAATGTCCCGGAACTGAAAGTAAGGCTCTCATCACGCCGGTGTGAATTGCCGAACTAAATGTCTCATTGTCAAATACATACATGATATTTTCGACACAAGCGAATCCGAGTCCGATGAAACTCGCATAGACGATGCCGTCGAAAAACTCGTTGAAGTTCTTGTTTTTCCATATTATCAGCATGAAAAGCCCCCATTTTGCTAATTCCTCCGGGATTCCGGCTTGGAAAAATGCTTCAAAAAACACTGTTTTGCCAGGTAACATCTCCGCAAAGATTTCGTCACAACATAACGCCAATGGAATTGAAACCACGCCAAGGAGGAACGCTTTAATCAACATTCCGATGGGTTCTTTCTCGTATTTGTCGCTTTTATAGACATAAATCATCAGTGCGATGACCGGAAGAATGGCGAGAGCCAGGATGATTGCGTTTATTCTTATCGTGTCCATTAAAAATATAAATTATTGTTAATCAAGTGAAACACTTTCCCATTGCCCGTTTCTGAAACACATCGTTTCTTTGTAACCGACCGATTTCAAGGCTTCTTCAGCTTCTTTAAAATAATATGTCAGTTCGAAATATTTATGTGCGTCAGATGAAATGACGACGGGAACATTCAATTCTTTCATCCGCGGAAGCAGCCATTCCGCCGGATAAAAGCCGTTGTAACGCTGTTTGTAAAGTCCGCGTGTGTTGATTTCCACAATCAAATCATGTTGTTTTATCAAGTCAAGCGTTTCCAGAACCATGTCGCGGTACCATTTCTCGTCTTCTTGGAAATAACGGCCGCGTGCGTTCATCTTAATCTTGTCGAAATGTCCGATGATGTCGAATTTCTCCGTCTCAATCATCAGGTTTTCCTGGTCGAAATAAGCGCGCACGCCTTTGCGGATGTCGCCTCCGAAATAATCACGCAATCCTTCATCGTATGGCTCTATGTTTTTCCCGTCGATGAACCAGAGATGTTCGGGGTCGGTTCCTACAAGATGCACGGAACCAATGAGATAGTCGAGGCCGAGGTCGTGTTTTGTCTTCTGAAAATCGGTCACGATGTCGGGGATGAATTCCATTTCCATTGACGACAGAATCGTGATTTTGTCGGAATAGCGGGCTTTCAATTCCTTTAAATGGTTGACATATTCGTCAACTTTATCGTTTTGTATTGACACGTTGCTTTCAAACGGGACCATGGAATGGTCGGAGAAACCGAGTGTGTGAAGGCCTTGTTTTACAGCTTCCTCAATGGTTTCCTCCATCGGGCATTTCCCGTCGGAATATGTGCTATGTGTATGTAAATTAAAATGTTGCATCAAAAAAATATTGTTTAATTGTCTTCTTCTTGTCCTGGAACGATTTTGTAAACTTTATCGCCGCGTCTGACGATGTCGTGTGCCGGTATCGAGCATAATTCGCCTTTGACGGTTTTCTCAACGGGTTGGAGGTCAACACGGATTTCCTTGATTGTATCTTCATAAACGCCTGTTGTCGGGCCGATGATCATTATCTCGTCGCCGACGTTGAGTTCGTGAGTCTCCATCCTGATTTCCGCCACGTTTATCTTCGCGAAGAAATTGGTTATCGTGCCGACGAAGAGTTTTGTCTTTGTCGCCTGCGATCCGTATTTCTTTGTCCATTCTCCCATTTTCCTGCCGAGGTAGTAACCGTCCCAGAAGTCACGGTTATAGACGCTGCGGAGTCGTTCCATCCAGGCGGCGACTTTCTCCTCCGTGAACGAGCCGTCACGTATCGCGTCAACGGCATCGCGATAGACGCTGACTGTCAGTTTGGTGTATTCCGGCGAGCGGCCGCGGCCTTCAATCTTCAGGACCTTCACACCGGCGGCGAGAAGCCTGTCTAAAAACGGAAGCGTGCAGAGGTCTTTCGGCGACATAATATATTCATTTTCAATCGCCAAGGTAATTTCTTTGTCACGGTCGGTAACTTCGTAACCGCGGCGGCAAGGCTGCACGCACGCACCTCGGTTGGCACTCGTCCCGAAGTTGTCAAGGCTCAGGTAACATTTCCCGGAAACGGCCATGCACAACGCACCATGACAGAATGTCTCTATTCTAACCAACTCGCCTTTCGGCCCTGTAATATGTTGACGTTCAATCTCTTCGGTTATGTGTTTTACTTGATTGATGTTCAACTCGCGGGCGGTGACAATCACGTCGGCGAATTGCGAATAATATTTCACCGCCTCAAGATTCGTGATGTTGCATTGCGTTGACATGTGGACTTCAACACCAATCTTCCTCGCATATTGAATCACGCTTTGGTCGGAGGCGATGATTGCAGAGATGTCGTTTGACTTCACCGCATCGAGAAGTGCATGCATCTCGTCAATTTCCTCGTCGAAAACGACGGTGTTCACGGTGACATAGCTCTTCACGTTATGTTCGTGACAGATCTCGGAGATGACATGGAGGTCGTCGAGAGTGAAATTCTTCGTTGACTTTGAGCGCATGTTCAGTCGGCCGATGCCGAAATACACCGAACCCGCACCCGCTTGGATTGCCGCCGACAGGGCCTCGTAAGACCCCACCGGCGCCATCACCTCTATGTCGTTATAATTCAAACTCATTGGAACTTCTATAATCTCTCATCTCTAATCTCTCATCTCTAATCTCTAATCTCTCATCTCTCCTCTCTCCTCCAACAACTTCTCCCTCAACTCTTCATATCCGGCTTTGCCGAGAAGCGCGAACATGTTCTTCTTGTAAGCCTCCACGCCCGGTTGGTTGAACGGATTCACTTCAAGCATGTAACCGCTTAATGCACAAGCCATTTCGAAGAAATAAATGAGTTGCCCCATGATGTCGGCGTCGATTCTCGGCACTGCGATGCGGATGTTTGGCACGCCGCCATCGACGTGAGCAAGGATTGTCGCCTTCTCTGCTGTGAGGTTGACTTCTGAAAGACGGCGTCCGGCGATGTAATTGAGCTGGTCGAGGTTGGCATCGTCTTCAGGAATGCGGATGTCGCTGTCAGGGTTCTCGACAGAGATGACGGTCTCCATGAGGTTGCGCAGACCTTCCTGGATATATTGTCCCATTGAATGCAAATCGGTTGTAAATGTGACACTTGCGGGGAAGATGCCTTTCCCGTCCTTGCCTTCGCTCTCGCCGTAGAGCTGCTTCCACCATTCACTGAAATATTGCAGACGAGGCTCGTAGTTCACAAGGATTTCGTTTGTCTTTCCGAGATGATATAACGTCTGACGCGCCACCGCATATTTTGCGGCCACGTTGCTTTCATTTTGATTCTCAATGCAATATCTTTCCATGAGTTGTGCGCCGCCGATGAATTTCTCGATGTCGATGCCGGCGACGGCGATAGGAAGGAGGCCGACTGGTGTCAGCACTGAATAACGTCCGCCCACGTTGTCAGGCACGACGTATGTCTTGTAACCTTCGTTGTCGGCCAGCACCTTGAGCGCGCCTTTCGCCTTGTCGGTGATGGCGACGATACGTTTGCGGGCTTCTTCTTTTCCGTATTTCTTTTCGATGTGGTTTTTCAGGATGCGGAACGCCACGGCAGGCTCGGTCGTCGTCCCGGATTTCGATATCATCGTCATCGAATAGTCTTTGCTGTCAAGGAGTTTCAGAAGGTCGGCCATGTAATCCTCGCTCATCGTGTGACCTGCGAAAATCACTTTCGGCGAATCGGTTTTGACGAGATTTGAGAAATGATTCACGAGTGCCTCGATGACCGCCCTCGCCCCGAGATACGAACCGCCAATGCCGATGACAACGAAAACCTCCGACTTTTTCCGCAATTCTTCAGCCTTGTTTTTTATGTCGGCCATGAATTCAGCGGTGATGCTTGACGGAAGATCGACCCAGCCGAGAAAATCATTGCCGGCACCCGTGCGGCCGTAAATCGTCCTGAATGTGCCCTGTATTTTTTTATTGTACGTATCTATTTGATTGTCAGATACAAAATTTTTAATTTGTCCTAATTCAACTTTAATGTCTGTCATAATGCAATAGGTTTAAATTTTTGCGAAAATACAAAAAAAATTTGAATCTGAAGACGTAAAAAATCCATAAAAAAGAGACCCCCCATTGAGCGTGGGAGGTCTCCAGAACCAAAAACCAAAATTTATGAAACCTTTACGAACAACGTTAGCTCTCAAGAGAACTATGGATGAACGTTGTTTCGCACCGCAAAAATACAACATTATTTTGAACTAAAGTTAATTTTTTTAAGATTTTTTGTCTTATAATGAAAAAAATGTAAAAAACAATAAAAAATGTAGTTTTTTACAATTTTTTTAAGATTGCATAAAAATTTAATTTCTATCTTTGTGGCATCAATTAGTAACGTGACTATGGAGGACGAAAGATTTGAATATGTGACCAATGCTTTTCATGAATTGAAAAGTCCGCTGACGACGGTTATGCTTGCCGCAGATATAATCAGAACGCAAAATATTGATAATGAAGCTAAAGAGTCGTATTTGACCATGATAATAAATGAGTGTTTTCGGATGAAAAATCTCATCACAAAAACAATTAACTCCTTGAAAGACAATTATTTCGATATAAACATAAATCAATATTGTGATATAAATGAAATTCTCGAAAATGTTGTGAGAAGTGTTGATTTCAATGAATTTGGATTATATATGATGGCGTCGCGGCACAAAGTGAAAGGGAATGCGGAATACATCGAATCTGCTTTCAGGGAATTGATTGAAAACGCCAGAAAATATAGGTCTGAACGTCCTTTGAAAATCAATATTTCCACTTCCAATATTGGTGATAAAATTCGTATAAGTTTTTCCGACAACGGCATAGGAATCGCTGATGTCAGATTGAAATCTATTTTTGAGGGAGGTTGTTGCAGTGATGGAACTCATTCGGATGAGAGCCTGTCGGACACGGGTGTGGGATTGTATTTCTTGAAGAGAAATCTACATCGGATTAATGGAACAATTTCGGTTGAGAGTAAAGAGGGCAGAGGCTCGGTTTTCTCGATAACACTGCCTGTTATTGTATAACAAAAACTTCAGTATATGAAAAAGTCATTACGAATTTTGATTGTTGAAGACGACAAATGTCTTGGGACAATCTTGAAGTCTTTTTTGGCTTCGCACGGTTTTTCGAGTGTCTTATGTCACGATGGCATCACCGCAAAGGATTTTTTTGAGAATGACGTTTTTGACTTGATAATCACGGATGTAGTAATGTCAGGGATTGACGGCTTTGAATTTGCAAAGTTTGTGCGCGCATCCGACAAGGAAATCCCGATTGTTTTTCTCACCGGAAAATCGCTTCGGTCCGATATCCTCCGCGGTTTTGAAATAGGTGCCGACGACTACATCACAAAACCTTTCAACATGGAAGAGCTTCTTCTGCGCATCGAGGCCATCTGGAAAAGGACTAAAATCGGGGCGAAAAGCCAGCATTTCTTCAGGATAGGTTCCTATCAGCTTGACACCGTGAGGCACATGTTGACTCGTAATGACAAGGAATACAAGTTGACAACCAAGGAGTTGGATCTTCTGCATCTGTTCTGTGAGAACAAAGGGCATGTGGTGGAACGCCCGGTTGCCTTGAAAGTTGTATGGAAAGAGGACAACTATTTCAGTGCGCGGAACATGGATGTCTATGTCGGGCGTTTGAGGAACATACTCGGCGATGACCCGAATGTCAACATCGAAAATGTTCACGGGGTCGGTTACAAACTCACCGACAAATGACCCGTTTATTCTCTGAGGAGATATGACGAGTACGGGAATCTCAAGCCTTCCTCATATTCTATGTAGTGGATGTTGGTTGAGGATGGCGCCAACGATGAAGTGTTGTCTTCCAGCAACTTCCAGAATTCATCGGCGTTAGGGCCTCTGTCGGTATTTGTCAAGACGATTAAAACGCGGTCTTCCTTGTTGTTGCGCATGTAGAACGAGCGATAGCCTTTCCACCATCCGAAATGATAAACGCAGTCGGGGTGTTTGTATGTCATGCGCCATCCGAAGCCGTAGTTGTCTTGTTTCTTTTTGCGAATCGGGCTGCCCGGCTTGAACGCCTCGGCCTGAATGCTGTCAGGGACCAGCAGGCCGTAGTCAACGGCGACCCAGAACCTGTACATGTCTTCGACGTTTGAAAACATTATCTTGTCGCCTTTCACTCCGTTGAGGTATTCGTTCTCCGCCTGACGCGGACGGCGGCGACCGAGGTAATATCCCTGCACGCACTCGTATGGCAGATATGTCGGCATGTCCTCGTCTTTCGGCGCATCGTAAATGAAGGATTTTTTCATCCCGATGACATCAAAAATCTCGTGCTGCATGAAGTCAACGAAACTCGTTCCCGTGACGCGTTCAACCAAATTGGCAAGCAAGGCGTAGTTTACGTTGCAGTAATGGAAAGTGCGGTCGGGGGTGGTGTAAGGGTCCGGCTTGTATTTCACATAATATTCAACCAGGTCGTCGTTGGTGAAAAATTTTCTTTTGTCAGGCCAGTGCTCATCGGCGAGCGACTCATAACGGGAAAGCCCGGAACGATGTGTCAGAAGCATCCTCGTCGTGATTCCTTCGTACGGAAATTCCGGGATATATGTCTGAATGTCAGCATCGTAGTCAATAAGTCCGCGGTTGTGAAGTATCATTATCGCCTCGGCGGTGAACATCTTCGAGACCGAACTGAGCTGGAAGACATCGTCATTTTTCAGTTGTCCTTTCTGTGTTCTCAAATTGCTGACGCCATACGACTTCTCCAACACGACGCGTCCTTTTTCCGCGTAAAGCATCACCCCGTTAAATGATGTTTTTTTCTTCAGCTTGATGAATACCTTGTCAACCTGCGCAGCTTTGTCTTCAATCTTTTTTTTGTCAAGATTTATGAAAATGCTGTCGGTGTTCACCTTCGGCCAGTTTTCATACTCCTCTTGCTCAAACATTTCATTATCATTGTTCTTGCAGCTGAAAAACAACAATATGCAGATAAAATATATCGAAAATCTTAATTTCATTTCTGTTTCAAAAATCTTGCAAAGATAATAAAATTTTTTGTAATTTTGCACCCTCAAAATTATTCTATGTTTCAAGATTTTAACTTAAACCCTTCAATCCTAAAGGCGATAGATGAATTAGGATTCAAAGAGCCAATGCCTATACAGGCGGAAGTGCTTCCAATATTGTTATCACAACGCACTGACTTAGTGGGACTTGCGCAGACGGGAACGGGCAAGACGGCTGCTTTCGGACTCCCGCTTTTGCAGAATATCGATGGCAGTAAACGTTGTATTCAAGGTCTTATTTTATGCCCGACGCGTGAGTTGTGCATGCAAATCACGAAAGACCTCCGCAGCTATGCGAAATATATGCCGGAAATAATGATTGTGCCGGTTTATGGTGGCGCAAGTATCGAATTGCAATTCAAGGATTTAGCCAAGAAACCGCAGATTATCGTGGCGACACCTGGACGACTTCAGGATATGATTCGCCGTAACCGTGTGGATTTCAGCAATGTGGAATGGATGATCCTTGATGAAGCTGATGAGATGCTCGACATGGGTTTCCAGGAAGACGTCGATGCCATCCTCGAATATATGCCGGCTGAAAAGAACACACTTCTTTTCTCTGCTACAATGCCGGCCGAGGTGGAGAAGATTCTTACACGTTACATGAAAGACCCGAAAAGGATCTCAATCGGCCAGCGCAACTCCGGCTCTACCAACGTCAAACACAACTATTATCTCATCCGCGCAAGTGAGAGATATTTGGCGCTGAAACGTCTCATTGACTATTATCCGTCAATTTACGGTATCGTATTCTGCCGCACGAAACTTGAAACACAGGAAGTCGCCGACAACCTCATCCACGACGGTTACAACGCTTCGGCTTTGCACGGCGACCTTTCACAGCCTGCCCGCGATCTCGTGATGAACCATTTCAGACAAGGTTACATCCAGATTTTGGTCGCAACCGACGTGGCGGCCCGCGGTCTTGATGTCAACAATCTTTCACATATCATCAATTACAATCTTCCTGATGACATTGACACTTACGTCCACCGCAGCGGCAGAACCGGACGCGCTGACAAGACCGGCATCTGCATCAGCCTCGTCCATGTGAAGGAGAAGTCAAAGATTAAGGCGATTGAGAAACAGCTCGGACGTCCGCTTGAAAAAGCGATGATTCCGACAGCTCAGGAAGTATGCGAAAAACAACTTTTCCGTCATATCGACAACCTTGAGAAGGTTGACATCATGAGAGACGACATCGACGACTATCTTCCTATTGTCTTCAAGAAACTCAACTGGCTCACACGCGAGGAACTCATCACACGCGTTGTTGCGTTGAATTTCAATCGCTTCCTTGATTATTACAAAGATGCGAAAGACCTTAATGTTGATGAATCAGAAAGCGGAAAGAAAAAAGACAAGAAGGAAAAGAAAGATCGTGACGACAGCAACAAGGTCCGTCTTTTCTTCGGTTTGGGAAAAAGAGACAGAATCAAGCCGAATATTCTTATCGGAAAGATCAATGATGTCACAAGAACAAAGGACATCGAGATCGGTCACATTGATTTGATGGAGAATTTCTCGTTTGTGGCGGTTGACGGTGACAAGGCGAAGTTCATCGTTGATTGCTTTGCCGACCCGAGCAAAAATCCTGAAGGCATCCGTGTTGAAATCACGACCGGCGAGCCGAAGGAAGGCGGCGAAAGGAGAGGCGGAAGGAGAAAGTCTGACGAAGGCAGAAGGGAAAGACGCAGAGACGATGACTTTGAGATGCCTGAACGCAAGTCAAGGAAAAAGAAAGACAGTTTCCATGAGGAGCGTTCCCGCAGAGACCGCGGATTCGATGATTTCGACGACAGGCCTCGCCGCGAATCAAGAAGGAGCCGCCGTCAGGAGGACAAAGGCAACGACAGAAAGAGAAGGAAGAGCTTTGACGACGACAGACCGGAAAGAAAAAACGGCAGGAGATACCGTTACTAAATGAATGAAAAACAGCGACTTGATTTCAAGTCGCTGTTTTTATTTATGTCACGAATTTATAGAAAACTTAATATTCCCAAAGATTCTGTTCGAAATCAATGATGCTTTGTTTGATACGTTCTGACTCAAGCATTGCGTCAATGCCTTGGGCATAGTCTTTAATGCTGCGGTCATAGACGTTTTCCACTTTGTAGATATAACTGTCGAACATACGGTTGCTGAAAATCTCATCGTATGAGAATTGTGCTGCGGAATTGCTCCTGTTGAAGAAAGGGGCGCGTGCGAACACCTCACGTGCGCTTTCGTAAGGGATCCAGAAGAGAGGCAGTGGTTCTTTTTTGCCGCCTTCGATTTTTTTGCCGCCTTCGATTTCTTCGCCGCCTTCGATTTTTTCGCCGCCTTCGATTTCTCTCATCATCACAGGGCAGATGGCGATTATGCGGACCATCAGCTGACTTCTCTGCTTGTCGAAATACCAGTCTTCCTTGATACGGACACGCCTCACCAGTGTCGAGTCGAACTTTGATACTATCATGGTGTCGTATTTCTCGTAAGGCGGATAGTTTCTTCTATAGGTCTTGTACGATGTATCCGACTGTGAGGCTATGAATTGTTCATATGAAATCGGGGTAAGGAGCTCGTCAGTACCAGTAGATTCAACGTTGTATGCCTGAATCTTTCTTTCCTTGAGGCCGTCCATCACGACGGTAATGAAGTTCCTCCAGTCTTGGTGAGGAACTGTCGGATAGTAGAACCCCTGGTTCATCTTCTGGCGGAAGTCTATCTCGCGCCATACTCTTTTTTTCCACATGACATCAGCTTCTCTCACGTCTGGCAACGGCAACGGTGCTTTCACGCCAGTGCCCTGTTCAGGATAGAGGCCATCTGTATAGGTCTTGTCGAGAATCTGAGCAGAGGCCTTTGATGCGCCGCAGAGACAGACAACCGCGATAGCTAATGTTGCAATAATTCTTTTCATATTTCTTGAATTTACTTGATTTCAATGTTAACAGGGTTCAACGTACGTGTCGCGCCGTCAGGACCTTGTGCCTGGATATTCTCAAAGAGGAGCTTCTGTCCGTGTCTTGCATTCTGGATGAACTTCCTTGTTTCAGCGTTGAACGCGCCACCTTTGTTTGTGGCTTCTTTGATATCGCCACCGATGGAGGTCAAGAGTTTGAATGACACGATCTTATAGGTATAGTCTCCGAATTCGAAGTCGCCCATGTCAGGGATGATGCCGCCAGCTGCAAGGACATCGTCTTTTGCGACTTTGCCGCTCGAGACGCCTGCAATCTGTGCTTCGGGGCTTGGGACGCGTTTCACGCGGAAGTTATAGCTTCCGAGGACCACGGGTGTTCCATCGAGTTCGCCTGATGCTGTGACTGTGACGTTCTTCGTTCCCGCTGCGACTTCAACAAAGTATGTGCCTGGGGCTTCGCCGTTCGAGAGGGTGGCGCCATCAGAAACGCTGACGCGGATGTTCTCGTGGGCGACACCTGGCGCCGACACGGAGATAGGGTTCTTGAGGCCTTGATAGAATATCATCATCTTTGTAGGCGCGATTGTCGCTGACGGCGGCGCGACGGTATAACTTGCCGAGAAGGGATAAGGGACCTCCTCGCCTGTTACAGGGTCAACCACCTCTACGACACCGGCGTATTTCTGGAAACCTTGAGTTGCTGCCGGGAATTTCAACTTAACAACACCGCCTTCACTCTGAATCCTTGGTGCGTTTGTGTTTTCGACATTGAATTTGTCAACACCCATTGAGTATCTCACATTGAATTGCTTTGTCGTATCCTGTGCTGCGATGAAGATGTCAGCTTCATAGTTCCTGCCTGAAATAACGTATGTTGATTTGGGCATGACCTTGGCTTCCAAGTTGTTGAAATGGAAATCGCTGGCGCCAATCTGTCTTGAGAGTTCCGAGAGGGCATCGTATTCGGTGTTTTGAATCTCACCCACAAACTTGTTGAGAAGTGCCATCTCCGCAACGAAGATCACCTTGTCGAAGTGTTTCTGTTCCCACGAAACCTCCTGTTTCGCTTTGTTGTAATACTTTATTGGTTCTCCTGACAGGTCGGTGTCGGTGAGAAGTCCTACGTGTTTGGAATAATTTTTCACACCTGCCGACTCAACTGAATTGACAATAAAATTACGGTAGTTCTGAATGGCATGCTTCAGTTCAGTCGCTTTATGTTCATCTTCAATCATGATTGTGGTCGGTGCGTCATAGTTGTCCTTGGAACTGATGTTGCTCAAGTTAAACTTATAACTGATACGTCGGCCGGTGGTGTCGGTACCATCATTAATGATGACTTTTTCAGGATCTTTCGGATGCCATAAGTCGTTCATCGAGATGTTTTCTGTCTTGAGGAGAAGATAAAGTTTGAGGTTTTCGATATAGTTGACGATTGAGTCCGTCTTCTCGCGGATGAGCAATGCCTGATCCCAATAAAGTTGTGTTTTTTCAGGTTCCTTATTATATTGGTGTTCGAAAGCCGCATATTGTTCTTCGAGTTTCAACTCAATGCTCGCATTGGTCTTTTCCTGACCGTCGTTGACGATGGCGAAGGCGTCGAGAATGTCGGCTGACACGTTCATGGCTAACAGAGCGGTATAGACGAGATACATCATACCAATCATCTTCTGCCTTGGTGTTTCTTTTGCTCCTGACATAGTTTTTATTTATTATAGGTAAATAATAAGTAAATTAAACAAAGGTCGTTAGGCTTTGATATTCATTGCAGAAAGAATATTGCCATAGACGGCACTCGTTGCTGTCATGCGCTTTGTTATCTCGTTCAGCTGTTTGTTGAGGTCTTCCTGTGTCTTGGCTGTTGCGTTAATTTTTTCGATATACTGAATCATCGACTCGTTGAGTCTGTTGTTCGTCTCGGCCATCGCACCTGCATTCTTCAGCTGCATGTCTAATGCGGCTGCTGACTTGGCAGTCTGTTCCATAGCCTTTGTATATTCGCTTGTCACTGACGCTGCCTGGCTGATGTCGGCGAGTTTGCTGGCTGTGTCGCCGAGTCGGTTGATGCCGTCGCCGAGTTTGGCCAGTGTAGCTTCATTTATGTTCGCCTTTTCGAACACTTCGGCGAGCTGGTTCATCGACGGAGCCGTTGTCGTCGTCGGTCTTCTTGTTGTCGAAACCATTGGCTGTTCTGGTCTTTCTTCACCCTCGTGAAGTGAGTCCCACAGTTCGGGATAAACAATGCTCCAATCTGGTTCTGCATGGAGTGGTTCGAAAGCTGAGAAAAAGAATATGATGGCCTCCACAATCAAGCCAAGTGTCAGCATGTATGTGGCATCTTTTGGTGTGAAGATAGAAAAGTGTTCAAGTTTAAACAATGCGCCAATCATGACAATTGAAGCACCGATACCATAAAGTTTCGCCATGAAGTTCTTGTAGCCTTTACCGGCTAAAATTTCCGAAATTTTGCTCATGATAACAATTTTTGTAAGTTTTTATTTTATTAGTTTATAATTTTGACGAATGTGTTAATTATCAATAAACTCTTGACATTTTGCGTGGGTCGTCGCCTTTCATTCTTCCGAGGTATGACTGGACGCAGCGGAAACCGATGTAGCATTTAGCGGTGTCTTGGTATTCATAGCTGCGTGTGTTCACCTGGATGTAGTGTGCGATATCTTTCCATGAACCGCCGCGGACGACCTTTCTCTTCATCACCGGTGGTTCGTCTGCTTTTGCATTATACACATATTCCGGGTCCAAGTCCCATGTGATGTTGTATGAAGCCGGGTCGTATGCGCTGCTTGTCCATTCTGCCACGTTGCCGGCCATGTCGTAAAGTCCCCAGTCGTTTGGTTTGTAATGTCCTACGATGACTGTCGAGCTTCCGCCGTCGGAGATATAGTTGCCACGCAATGGTTTGAAGTTGGCGAGGAGGCATCCTCTGTCGTTACGTGTGTAAGGGCCGCCCCACGGATACGGGTTGAGGTGGTTGCCGCCACGCGCCGCCCATTCCCATTCCGCTTCCGTAGGGAGACGGAACTCCGAAGGAATGGATGCGTTCCTCTGGCTTAAATTGTAGTTCGTGATTTTGTTCGTGCGCCACACGCAGAATGCCCGCGCCTGATTCCAGTTGACACCGACTACAGGGTAGTTGTCGTATGCCTGATGCCAGAAATATTTCTCCGTCAGCGGGTCGTTGAACGAATATGCGTAGTCGTGAATCCAGGCTAACGTGTCAGGATAAACATTTATGGTTTCCGTGATGATGTAACACCTACGGTTTGTCATGCCTTGAGGACGGTCGGCGAAGCTGGCGTTGTGATAGTCGGCGGCGTCTCCGAATCCTTCTCTCTTGAAGTCTTTTTTCGCAGCCGCGTGAAGGTCAATCCAGAAATACTCGAATATGAGTTTTCTCGCGTCGATTTCCTTCCTGCCGTAAAAACGCTCCTCTTCTGGAATGAAAATCTCCTCAAGTGCGTCTCTGACATCCTTCTCGTCGCTCTTCCAGTCGATTTTCTCTTTCCAGTTGAGGTGCGGAGGGTCATACACCTCACCCGTCTTCGAATTTTCAGTGATAAGAAAATCCTGGTTGACCTCTCCGAGAAGTCTTCTCGCTATGGAGTCGCGGACATAATACACGAACTCACGGTATTCGTTGTTTGTGATTTCGGTCTCATCCATGTAGAATGACGAAACTGATATTGTTTTCGCATTCGCAACATTGCTCGCTGTGATGTCCTGACTTCCTACACCCATGGTGTAACTTCCCATTGGCACAAACACCATACCGTATGGGTCTGGCTGATAAAATGGTTTTGACTTCTTCCTGACACCTACCAATTCACCATGATTAGTACTTGTACAGCTGGCGAAGACAACGGCTATGAGGCATAATAAAACGAACTTTTTCATCTTATTGTCGATAGTTTATTATTTGTTTTTACCTATATTTCAATATCTAAAATAAATCGCGCCAAAAATAGCGTTTTTTTTATTTTGCACAACAAAAAATTCAACATAGTTATCAACATTTTTACAGATACCTGACATTGCTGTAAATTCTCGGTGATTTTTCGAGGTCGAGCTTGAAGCAATAACTCAATGACACTTCGTGAGAGCCATTCACACCATGTCCCATCGTGTTGATATCGTATGCGTAAGACAGCACAAACCCTTTGATATTCAAGCCCGCCATGACCGCGACTGACTCTTGGTATCTGTAATTTGTGCCGAAATAAAACTTTTCATTATACCACAATTTCGCCCCGATGTTGAACTGCGTGCTGGCGATGTCGCTCATCAGACACATTTCCGGATTCAGCATGAAATACGAATTTGTGAAGTGAAACTCATATCCTGCGACAAAATATAACGTGCGGTCGCCCACAAAACTCGCGCTTGAGGTGGCGTTCGCCGCCAAGACTTTGCCTTTTGACTCAAGGAAATTCGTGACGGATGCCGCCACATAAAATTGGTCGGGGATCATGTAGAACAGACCGAAGTTCCCGTCGAAGAGCATGTCGGTCTGCTTGCTGTTAGGGATGCTCGGGTCGCCTTCTTCAATTGGACTCGCCTGCGAGAAGTCAATCGACCTGTTGGTCAAATTCAAGGCCAAGCCGATGCCCAACGTGCCGGAGCCGAGGTCGAGATGATATGAATAACCGAGGTTGACACCGACATTGTCTTCCATGCCGGTCTTGTCTTTCACCACCGAGAGACCGACACCGCCGGCTATTGCCGGAATCGGAAGGTCGGCGGAAATAAGGAATGTACGGGGCGAAACCCGCTCGCCGGTTGACCAGTCATCGAAACCGGAATATTGATCACGGTAAATGCTGCTGATGTTGACACCCTCGCTCAAACCGTAAAATCCCGGGTTGAACGCGGCGTATGACCTGCTGTAATTGGTAAACATAGGTGCCTGCTGGGCATGAAGCCCTGCTGTCATCAATATGATAACCATCATCAATACTATGTTTCTCAATTTTCGCACGTTTATAATTTTAATTTTCAAAAACGTAATACTATTTTGTTTATTGTGTTAAATTCAAAAGTTTTCAACAACTTTTCAACACCTTATTAATATATAGCCTCCCGAAAGCATCACCTGAACAGTTTGACAATATCATTTCCGTTGGCGTAAATCAAAAGAAGCAGAAGGAATATGAAACCTATCGTTGTAGCTTTTTCAAGGAATTTGTCGCTCGGCTTGCGGCGCGTTATCACCTCGTAGAGGAGGAAAAGGACGTGTCCGCCGTCAAGTCCGGGTATCGGCAGGATGTTCATCACAGCAAGGATGATCGACAGCAACGCCGTCAGACGCCAGAACTGCTGCCATTGGAAAGAGTCGGGGAAGATGCTGCCTATGGCGATGAATCCGCCGAGGCTCTCGTAAGCGCCGGTGCTCGGGTTGAAGATGAGTTTCAGCTGCTTCCAATAGTCGCCGATTTCGGTGAACGTCTTCACGAATCCGTGCGGTATCGCCTGCCAGAATGTATATTCTTTTGTGGAGAAATTCAATGTCAATTGGTTGCGCACCCCGATGAGGCCGTTTTCAGGCACGGCTACCTGCATGACGACGGTGTCCGCTCCTCTCAACACTGTCAGACTGACTTCCTGGTTCTTGTGTCTCACGATTTGTTTCCTGAAGTCGTTGAAGTAAAGCGTGAGGCTGTCGTCAACCTTGATGATTCTGTCGCCTGCGAGCAATCCTGACTTTTCGGCGGCCTCGCCTTCAAGCACTTCGCCGACGATGAACGGGATCCTGAAGTCAATGAACGACGTCTGATGTTTGAGGAGGTTCCTCACCGCGTCGTCCGGAAGATACGCTTTCATTACCCTGCCATCGCGTTCAACTTCAATGTATTGCGTCTTTTCGAGGATGAGTTCCATCGGGATTTTATAGAAATTCTCGATGTATTTTCCGTCAACGGAGACGATTTTGTCGCCGTCGCGCAGTCCGAATGAATATCCGAGGCTGTCAACGGTGATTCCGTTTTTGTTGACCTCTGCCGTTGAAAGGTATTGTTCGCCGTAGCTTGCCGTGAGTCCGATATAGACGAGGATGGCCAGCACTACGTTCATAAGCACGCCGCCGACCATGACGATGAGTCGTTGCCATGCCGGTTTGGTGCGGAACTCCCACGGTTTCGGCTCTTGTGCCATCTGCGCCTGGTCCATCGACTCGTCAATCATCCCCGCAATCTTGCAGTAGCCGCCGAGCGGAATCCAGCCGAGACCGAACTCGGTGGTGTCTTCGGCTCTGCGCCAGTCGTCGTCCGGAAGCGTGTTCAGGTCTATCGGCTCGTAAGTGTATGATTTCTTTTTTGTTACCGGGTCGATGTTCTCTATGGTGTTGTATTTTTCAGGCTCATTCTTCTGGAAAAATTTGAAACGCCACTTCCCGTTCACCTTTTTGCATCTGAAAATCGAGAATTTTGTGTCGAAAAACATATAGAATTTTTCGACCCTGATTCCAAATATCCTTGATGCTATGAAATGCCCGAACTCGTGGATAATCACGAGGATAGAGAGCGCGAGAACCAGTTGCAAGACCTTTATTAATACTACCATTTTATTTCTTCGTTATCCGATAAATTTTTGGGTGCAAAGATACAAAAAAATGCCATACAAAAAATATTTCATTCAAAAGAAATATAATCTTCCGGATTCAGTGCTTTCCCGTTGCACCATAGTTCGAAATGCAGGTGCGGCCCGGTTGACATGCTGCCTGAACCGCCGATGATGGCGATGGCGTCGCCGGCATGTATCACGTCTCCTTCATTATGAAGCAGCGAAGAATTGTGTTTGTATATTGAAATTATGTTTCCGGCATGTTGAATGCCAATGACATATCCTTTTTCAACGCTCCAGTCGGAAAAAACCACCGTGCCGTCGGCGACAGCTTTTATGACGGCATCCGACTTGGAGACCATGTCGATTCCGAAATGTTTTGAATTTGGATTGAAACGATTGGTAATCAGACCTTCGAGTGGCGTGAAGAATGTGGGAATGTTGTTCCTGCCGTTGCTGCTGACGAATGCCGAACCGAAGAGATTGTATTGTGACTCCGCCTCGAACTGAAGTCGGAACAGGCTGTCCTGCTCTGATTTGAAGTCGTCAACGGTGGGGACTTTTTTTACACCTTTATTAATTAATGCGACTGCGGCGAGGCTGTCGTCTGGGAATTCGTCGTCAAAGATGATGCGGCGTATGTTTTTTATGTATTGGTCTTTCTGAACCAGCACGTTCTCGATTGAGTCGGCACGACATTCCATCTCATAGACGCGCCGGTTCAAGGTGACGTCTGTATAGCCTGGTATGAGCTCGCGAATCGGCGTGAACACGATGAGCACGGCTGTCCCTAAAATGATGAGAATCACGGATATAACCATGAAAATGGTGAGTCTCATCTTGCTCATGTTAAACCCGCCCTTCTCTTCGTATGTCTCCGGATGCAGGATTACAATCTTGAACTTGCTCTTGAAATTGTTGAAAAAACCTTTACCTTTCATAATTTATTTTTTGCTACACCGGCTTCACTCCAAGTTGAATTTCCCTTTTGTCTTACCTTGTTTTCCTCTGTAGAAACCCTCAATCAATTTCCAGTCTTCATCGAAGTCTCCCGAAGGATAGAAAAGCGGGCCGTAGCCGCATGTCTTTGTTTTATAGTCAATAAATCCCATTACCACGGGCACTTTGGCCATCTCGGCGATGTAATAGAAACCGCGTTTCCACCGCTCGACGCGTTTGCGCGTGCCTTCGGGACAGATAACGATGTAAAGTTCGTCATATTGTTTGAAGACGGCGGCTGTTTTCACGACCATGTTGTTGCCGCGGCTTCTGTCAACAGGGATGCCGCCGGTGCGTTTGAGGATCCAGCGCAGGACGGGGTTGTCGAAAAACTCCTTTTTCACAAGGAATTTCACTTCTTTCTCGCGCGCCCAGAAGAAACTCAGCCCGATGAGGAAGTCCTCGATGCAGGTGTGCGGCGCCTCTATTATCATGCATTTTTTCTCTTCAGGCGGGATGTCGCCCACCACGGTCCAGCCGCGGAGCTTCAGATATTTCTCGCCTATCCATTTTTTGAAACTCATTTTTTATATGTCAATGTTAAGGCCCAAGCCTTTTTTTAAAGTTATTACATTCGGATTCAATTCCGCCATCTTCTCGAACTTGCTGCGGTCGGTGTAGGCGATCTCGTCAACGGGTTTCTCAACCACATGATGGACGAGGGTGAACTGATTGTTGTCTAACCTGTTGACAAGATGTTCACGCAGCTTCGCCATGTTTGCGAGGTCGTTGGCGACCAATATGTTGTCGATTTGGTAGTCGATGACGTTGTTTTCATTCAGCGTGGGTGTGTATTTCCCGATGCCGGCGACGAAAATCGGACACGTGTCTTTATGTGTGTCAACGAATTCCTTCCACGCAGCCGTCAGCATCTCACCCGTAAAAGGGCGGTTCTTCACCTCTTCGTGTGCTTCTTCCGCCGGAGTCTTCTTGTCCTCCTCGAAGATGGAAACAGTGTTTGGCCGGTGCATTCTTCCGGAAGGACGGACCGGCTCCGCTGTCGGCTGCTGAACCGTGACCACCGGAGTCTGCTTGACTTGAACTGGATTCGGCTGAACCGGATTTGCCGTGTTAGACCGTGGCTGAACCGGAGCCTGCTGTGGTTGAACCGGAGCCTGCTGAACATAGACAGGCCGCTGTTGAACCGGAGCCGTATTCTGTTGAGGTTGCGCCGTATTCTGTTGGACAGGGACGGGCTGGCTGAAACATTGCGTCATCTTGAGAAGCGTGATCTCAAGATGGAGGCGTTTGTTGTTTGCGCTTCTGAAATTGATGTCGCATTCGTTGGCGAGATTCAGTGCCTTGAGCAGGAACTCGGTGCTGCATTGCGCCGCCTGTTGCGAATATCTCGTCTTCAGCTGGCTGCTCACCTCCATGAGTCCGACGACGCGCTCGTCTTTCCCGAGAAGCAGGTTGCGCAGGTGGCTCGCCATCCCCTGGATGAAGTTCTGTGCGTCGAAGCCTTTGTTAATCACGTCGTTAAGAAGCAGGAGAATAGAGTTGATGTCGTTGGCCAAGATGTTGTCAACGGCCCTGAAATAATATTCGTAGTCGAGGACGTTGAGGTTTGCGATGACGTCTTTGTATGTGATGTTGTTGCCGGAGAAGCTGACCATCTGGTCGAAGATTGAAAGCGCGTCGCGGAGTGCGCCGTCGGCTTTCTGGGCGACGATGTTCAGGGCTTCCTCTTCCGCGTTGACACCTTCTTTTGCGGCGATGTTCTGCAGGTGTCTCGTGATGTCGTCGATGGTGATGCGCTTGAAGTCGAAAATCTGGCAGCGCGACAGAATCGTCGGGAGGATCTTGTGTTTCTCGGTGGTTGCCAGGATGAATTTCGCATACGCCGGCGGCTCCTCCAAAGTCTTGAGGAAGGCGTTGAAAGCCGCTGACGACAGCATGTGCACCTCATCGATGATATACACCTTGTATTTCCCGATTTGCGGTGGGATCCTCACCTGGTCGATGAGGTTGCGGATGTCCTCTACGCTGTTGTTCGACGCCGCGTCAAGTTCGAAGATGTTGAACGAAGCGTTGTTGTTGAAACTCATGCATGACTCGCATTCGTTGCACGCCTCCATGCTGTCTGTCGGGTGCAGACAGTTGATGGTTTTCGCCATGATACGTGCGCATGTGGTCTTTCCGACACCCCTCGGACCGCAGAAAAGAAACGCCTGCGCAAGCGTGTTGTTGCGAATCGCATTCTGCAATGTCGATGTTATAGCATGTTGACCCACAACGCTTTCAAACGTCGCAGGCCTGTATTTTCTCGCCGATACAATAAAATTTTCCATCAAAAATTAGCCTTTTATTCAGCGTGTAAAAATACAAACTTTTTTACAAAGGCAAGGCACTATTCATATTTTTTTAAAAAATGATGTATATTTCAGTCTAATTTAGTATTTTTGCAAGTTCGCAGAAAAGCGGAAAATAAAAACGTGATTCATGAGTTAATATTGGATTAACAGAATTTTGAAATGAAGAAAAAGAAGATAGCATACAGGGTATTCGGAGTATTTGCGATAGCTTTGGCCGCATTCGTTTTGGTGTCGTGTTCGACGAAGAAAAACACTTGGAGCAGAAGGGCGTGGCACAACATGACCGGTCATTATAACGTGTGGTGGAACGGCAACCAGAGCATGAAGGAGGGCGAACTGGCGCTGCGGCAGAGTGCCATCGACGACTATACCAAGACGTTGCCGGTGTTCAACTACGGCACCAAGGAGAACGCGACGGCCCAGAACGCCAAGTTCGACCGCACAATAGAGAAGTCGGCGATATGCATCCAGAAACACTCGATGCGTTTCAACGGGAAGGAACACGTCAGATGCATCGACGACGCTTTCATCGACATGGCGAAGGCTCATTTCTACAAACAGGATTTCGTCCCCGCACGCCGCACGTTCGACTATGCAAACGTGAGCTATCCGACAAGCCGCGACCATTACACAGCAAATCTTTGGCTTGCAAAGACTTATATCGCCACGAAGGAATATGAGAAGGCGGAAGCCGCTTTGCAGTCGCTGCTCGTGACAAGCGCGTCAGGCGAGAAACTCCCGAAATACGTGCAGCGTAACCTCGACCTCGTCTTCGCCGACTATTACATTGCGGTTGGAAGAGAAAAAGAGGCGGTGAAATACCTGCGGAGCGCGTTGTTCACAGCGAAAGGCAAATACAACAAGAGCCGCGCCATGTTCATCCTCGGCCAGATCTACGCCGACCAGAAGGAATACGCGAAGGCGACAGAGCAGTTCAAGAACGTCATCAAGACACATCCGGAATACGTGATGACGTTCGAGTCACGGATGAACATCGCCAAATGCTCGACGGGAAGCGACACCACGGCGATGCTCAAGATGCTCCGCAAGATGCTCAAAGACACCAAGAACACCGATTACAAAGACCGCATTTACTACGCCATGTCCGACGTGGTGCTCAGGGAAGGCGACAGGCAGACTGGCATAGATTATCTGAGAAAGTCGGTGGCGGCGAGCAATACCAACGTGAACCAGAAGATAAAATCCTCGATGGAAGTCGCCGACATGCTCTTCAGCGATGGGGAATATGTGCTTTCGCAGGCTTATTTTGACACGGCGGTGATGTCGATGGACAGGACGTATCCGGGTTACGACAGCCTCCTCAACCTCTCGGTGATGCTTTCTGACCTCGTCGGGAACCTTGCGACATACGACCTCAACGACAGCCTGCTCCGGCTTTCAGTCATGGACACGGTTCATCTTTATGCCGTGATTGACAAGATTATCGAGGACTATCAGGCGGAACAGGAACGTCTGGCGAAAGAAGCCGAGACGAAAGCCCAGATTGAGCTTCTCGGCGGCACCGCCGACCCGCAGATGTCGATGCCTACAGGCGACAACTCCAGCTGGTATTTCTACAACTCGACTACGAGAACGCGCGGCATGAACGACTTCCAGAAGAAATGGGGCAAACGCGTGCTTGAGGATTACTGGTTCATCACCAACAAGCAAAGCATGAACCAGAGCGATGAGGAACTCCTTTCAGAAGAGGAACTTGCGGAAATGTCGGAAGAGGAACGTGCGTCGTATATGAAAGAGCACGGACTCAGCGACACCCCCGCCGACACCGCGAAATACACACAGCTCGACCGCGGTTATTACCTTCGTCAGATTCCGTTCACCGACGAGGCCAAGGCGGAGGCAAACAAACAGATCGCCACAGCTCTCAACAACGTCGGGTTCATCTATTACAACGACCTCAAGGATTACGTACATTCCATCGAGGCTTACACCGAGCTGACGGAACGTTATCCCGACAACGACAACGAGCTGTCGGCATGGTTCTACCTTTACAGGATGCACACCAAACGCGGCGAGGAGACGGAGGCGGACAACTACAAGAACCTCGTCCTGACAAAATATCCCGACTCAAACCAGGCGAAACTCATCCTCGACCCGGAACATTTCCTGAAAGAAGCACAGAAAGGCGCCGAAGCCGAACAGTTCTATACAAAGACCTTCGACGCCTATCAGAACGGACAATACCAACGCGTGAGAATGAACGTCGAACGCGCGAGGAGACTCTATGCGGAAGACACCCTCCTCATGCCACGTTTCGAATTCCTCGACGCCATCTCACTCGGCTATGTCGAAGTCGTTGACTCGATGGCGTACGCACTCTACCGCCTCGTCCAGAATTATCCCGAAAGCAGCATCAAGCCGTTTGCGATGGAGGTGCTTCTAAAGGCCAACGACATGTACAATCTCGGCCTGAACATCGAGAGCGCACGCCCGAAAGAAGAAGTCGCCGAAGAGGAAAAAGAATCGATTTACACGTTCAATCTGGATGAACCTTATTACATCTTGGTGATTTGCGACACGAAAAACGTGCGCATCAACCCTCTGAAAGTCCGCCTCAGCGACTTCAACAAAAACAATTTCAGGCTGTTGCAGCTCACTGTCAAGAACCTGATGTACAGCAAAGAGGAGGCGATGATCACTATCGAGAAGTTCGAGAACCTCTCGGCGGCGAATGACTATTACAACGCATTGTCAAACAACGACTACGTTTTCGGCGGCATCGAAGCCGGAAATTACAAAATCATAAAAGTATCAATTTCCAACTATCCGATATTCTATCAGCAGAAAAACATCGATGAATATATGGAGTTCTGGAATCAAAACAACAAGTAACATGGCAAATAACACATCAGAAGCAACAGGCAGGAACAACCTCATTGGCAGCGGTACGAACATCAAAGGCGACGTTGAGGCGTCGGGCGACATCCGTATCGACGGTGCTATCACAGGCACGTTGAAATCAAGCGGCAAGGTCGTCATCGGACAGCAAGGCTATGTCGAGGGCACCGTGATATGCAAGAACGCCGACATCTCCGGCAAAGTGAAAGGCACGTTGAAAGTCGAGGAACTCACATCTCTGAAGTCAACATCGCGTCTTGAAGTTGACCTTTACACGAAACAGCTTTTCATAGAAGTGGGAGCGATTTTCACCGGCAAATGCGAAATGGGCCAGAAACCTGCTGAAGTTCAAAAGAAATGATCATGAGAATCTCGAAGAAAGACAAGGGTTTCCTTTCAGGCCTCATATGGCTGACGCTCGCTGTCAGCGCGGCGTCGTTGGGCCTCGCCAAGTTCGCCACGGTGTGGTGGCCGCTGATGATAATATTTTTCTTCATCGTCAGCTTGGTGATGTACCGCTGCTGCGAGAAGGCAAGACAGAAAGACATGCGCAAGTTTTACAATTTCTACATGGTTTCAACCGTGGTGAAACTCGTCGTGTATCTTTCCATTCTTACAATATATTCGCTGAATTTCAAAGAAGATTCAAAACGTTTCATGCTAACGTTTTTAGCTTACTACGTGATTTACAGCGTCTTTGAGACTTATCAGCTTGTAAAGAAAAAGAAAGCAAAAGATGAATGAAATCATAGGATACGAGAAAATCGAGAAATTTGACCCGGAACGTACGGAGAAACTGATGGAACATTACAGGGCGATTCTCCATCTCCTCGGCGAGAACCCCGACAGGGAAGGCCTCTTGAAGACACCTTTCAGGATGGCGAGGTCGATGCAGTTCCTGACACAGGGCTACAACCTCGACCCGATGGAGATTCTTCTATCGGCGCGTTTCAAGGAAGACTATCGCCAGATGGTGATTGTCAAGGACATAGAACTGTACTCATTGTGCGAACATCATCTCATTCCGTTCATCGGGAAGGCTCACGTCGCCTACATACCCAACGGTTACATCACCGGACTGAGCAAGATAGCGAGAGTGGTGGAGGCTTATTCACGCCGGCTTCAGGTGCAGGAACGACTGACGACACAGATCAAGAACGCCATCAACGACGCACTTCATCCGCTCGGCGTCGCGGTCGTCATAGAGGCGAAGCATCTCTGCATGAGCATGAGAGGCGTGCAGAAACAGAACTCCGTCACTACGACTTCGGATTTCATCGGGGCGTTTGAGAGGAACGAGACACGCGCCGAATTTTTACAACTTTTAGGAAAAAATTTACATTAATTAAAAACCAATAATCTTATATGTATCAAGAAACAAAGGCATTATCAAACACTTTCATGGCAAACGTCTTCAGCTGGATGTTTGCGGCAATGGGTCTCACAGCACTTGCGGCGTATCTTTTCGGCACAAGCGATGAGCTTTTCTCACTCATCTACGGCATTAACGAGAAAGGCGTGATGTCAATGACAATGTTAGGCTGGATTGTGACATTCGCGCCGTTCATCATCGTGCTCGGCATGTCGTTCAGCGGAAGCAAACTCAGCACGAGATCGACAATATTGCTTTACTTGCTTTATTCCACACTCATGGGGATGAGTCTGAGCTCGATATTTTATGTTTACACGAGTGCGTCAATCGTGAAGACTTTCGTCATCACCGCGGGGATGTTCGGAATAATGGCGATAATGGGTTACACCACGAAGACCGACCTCACCAAACTCGGGTCAATACTGCTCATGGCGTTGTTCGGGATGATTATAGCCGTGCTCGTGAATTTCTTCACGCACAGCGCACGTCTGGAATACATCATCAGCGTTGTCGGCGTGATTGTTTTCACAGGTTTGACAGCATACGATGTTCAGAAAATCAAAAATATAGGGCAGATGGGAATCGATGAGAATGACACGATGGTGAAGATCACAATCTTCGCGGCGTTGAGTCTGTACCTCGACTTCCTCAACCTTTTCCTTTATCTTTTGAGATTTTTCGGAAGAAGAGACTGATGAATTTACACCTTATTAATATATAAAGAGATGAAAGCATACGTTTTTCCGGGACAGGGAGCCCAATTCGTTGGGATGGGCAAGGATTTGTACGACAGGTTCCCGAAAGCCAAGGATTTGTTCACCAAGGCGAATGATATTTTGAAGTTTAACATTACGGACATGATGTTTGAAGGCACTGATGAAGACCTGCGTCAGACGAAGGTGACGCAGCCAGCCATTTTCCTTCATTCCGTCATTTTGGCGATGATGCTTGAGGACTTCCGTCCCGACATGGTTGCCGGCCACTCACTCGGCGAGTTCTCCGCGTTGGTCGCGAACCACGTCCTCACGTTTGAAGACGGTCTCCGTTTGGTGTCGCAGCGTGCGATGGCGATGCAGAAGGCCTGCGACGCGAACCCCGGCACGATGGCCGCCATCATAAACCTTGAAGATGATAAGATTAAGTCGATATGCGAATCGATAAAAGAGGTCGTCGTTCCTGCGAACTACAACAGTCCCGGACAGGTTGTCATCTCCGGTTCTGTCGAAGGTGTCGCCATCGCCTGCGAGAAGATGAAGGAGGCTGGTGCTAAACGTGCGTTACCGCTCAACGTCGGCGGCGCATTCCACAGCCCGCTGATGGAACCGGCACGTGAGGAACTCGCCGAAGCCATCATGAAAACGAGGTTCGCGGAAGGTATCTGCCCTGTATATCAGAATGTAACAGGCCAGGCCGTGAACGACCCCGAAATCATCAAGAGCAACCTCATCAAACAACTGACGTCACCGGTGCACTGGACGCAGACGATGGAGAACATGGTCGCGGCGGGCGTGAACCAAGTGGTCGAAGTCGGCCCCGGCACCGTGCTTCAGGGTCTTTTCAAGAGAACGTTCAAGACGTTGGAACTGAATAGCGCGACAATAGAATGAAACGAAACGTCCTGACACCGGTTTTCATGGCCGTGGCGATGACTCTCGGCGTCGTCATGGGGATCGCTATCGCCCGTGGCAACGGCGATAAGACCGTCATTCAAGGCAGTGGAGACTTGAATACGATAGAAAAAGTCTTTTATCTTATTCAGAATGAATACGTTGATACCGTAAACATCGACCAGCTTCAGGTTGATGCTGTGACGAGCGTCATCGATGAGATGGACCCGCACAGCGAATATTTCGTGCCTGAAGTCCTGGAAGAGGTCACGGAGGAACTTCAAGGCAGCTTTGAAGGCATTGGTGTGACATTCCGTATCGAACACGACACGATAACCATCATCAGCACCATCAAGGGCGGCCCGTCGGAAAAGGTCGGGATTCAGGGCGGCGACAGGATCATATACGTCGGCGACAGCATAGTTGCCGGAAACGGAATCACCAACGCTACGGCGATGAAACTCCTCAAAGGCCCGCGCAACACCAAAGTGGAAGTGAAAGTGTTCCGCCGCGGCATCGCCGAGCTTCTCGACTTCACCATCACACGCGACGTCATCCCGACATACAGCGTCGAGGTGGCATATATGATTGACGACACGACAGGTTATCTGAAACTGTCGAAGTTTATCGCCACCACGCACAAGGAGTTCGTGAAGGCCGTCAAGGAACTGAAAGCCGAAGGCATGACGAATTTCATCTTCGACCTGCGCGGCAACAGCGGCGGCTACCTCGGCGAGGCCGTTGACATCGTTGACGAGATGCTGCCGAAAGGAAGCCTCATCGTTTACACGCAAGGCGAACACCGCGACCGTCAGTATATCTATGCGAGAAGAAACGGCATGCTCGAAGACATGCCTGTGACGATCCTCATCGACGAAGGCTCGGCGAGCGCGAGCGAGATAGTGGCGGGCGCGTTGCAGGACAACGATCGCGGCACCATCGTCGGACGACGTTCTTTCGGGAAAGGCCTCGTGCAGGAACAGTTCGACCTCGGCGACGGAGCCGGACTGCGTCTCACCGTGGCGCGTTACTACACCCCCACAGGCAGATGCATACAGAAACCTTACGACGGCGACAGGGAGAAATATCTTTTCGAGGCTTACGACAGATACACATCAGGTGAGATGTTCACCGCCGACAGCATCCATTTCGCTGATTCTCTGAAATATACGACCCCAGGCGGCAAAATAGTCTATGGCGGCGGAGGCATCATGCCAGATGTCTATGTGCCGCTCAAACAAGACACAACCGAATATTTCTTCAACAAAGTGGTGAACGCAAGCATCCTCTTCCAGTACGCCTTCGACTTCTCCGACTCACATCGCGATGAAATCCTCGGCTATGGAAACGCAAAGAATTTCAATGACAACTTCGTGTTTTCAGAAAAAATGTTCAACGACATCTTGAAGGAAGCAAAGAAAAAGAAAATCACCGGCACCGACGAACAGGTTGAAAAAGCACGTGAGCTGATGGGACCTCTGTTCAAGGCATACGTCGCACGTAATATCTTCAGCGATGAGGAGTTTTACCCGATTTATGAACCGCTTGACGAGATATTGCAAAAAGCGTTAAAAAAATAATATTTTTAATGTAAAGACTATCAAAATAATTCATATCTTTGCACCCCGAATTGGTATTATGAAAAAAGAAGAAAACGAATATACAATTCCATTGACTGGATTAGCCTTCGGACATACTGAATATCAATATGTTATAGGCGACAGTTTCTTCGGAAAAAGAGATTATTCCGAGGTTCAGAATGGTGTTGTAAACCTTCATTTGGACGTTGAAAAATTAGAGACAATGTTCATTTTGACGTTGAATTTTGAAGGAAAAGTTATTCTTCAGTGCGACAGATGCGGCGATGACTACGAACAGCCTGTCGAAGGTTCGGCCGAAATATTCCTTAAATACGGGGCCGAAAACAGCGATGAGGACGGTGATGTCATCTTCATAACAAAAAACGACAACGAGTTTGACCTCGGCAATCTGTTTTATGAATACATCATCTTGTCACTGCCGATTCACCGCGTTCATGAGAATGAAAGCGACTGCAACCAGGAAGTGTTGGACATGTTGTACAACGCCGATGAAGACGAAAGTGAAGGGGAGAACGACACCAATCAGGCCTGGAATGAATTGATGAAACAATTGAAAGACAAATTAGATAATTAGTAACTAAAAAATAGTGTAAAATGGCACATCCAAAACGAAGACAGTCTCATACAAGAGGCGCAAAGAGAAGAACTCATTACAAAGCAGAATGCCCAACATTGGCAACATGCCCGGTAACAGGTACAATTCACGTATATCACAGAGCATACTATGTTGACGGTGACCTTTACTACAAAGGAAAACTCGTCATGGAAGGCGCAAAAAAATAAATCGTGAATAAAGGCATATTGATAAAGATTTGATTCATCGGGGAAGCAATTCCCTGATGAAGTGAATCTTTGTCGCCTTTTATGACAAGAAGCAAAAATGTGAAAAGCTGCAAAACAGCAATATTTTCAAAAAAATCATTGCGGAATAAAAAAAAGGTGTTATCTTTGCAGCGAATTTTAAAAAAGAAATTTTTTTCATAATCTTTATATTGTTTTTCCCCGCCTTTCGTGTAAAGGTGGGGTTTTTTATCTCTTATCTTATTATCAGCTTCATCGAATCGCCGTTCATCTTCACGAAATAAACGCCGCTTTCCAAATCGCTGATATTCAATTCCTTTCTATCAATAATTTCAACTTTCTTCACAATTTGCCCAATCATATTCACAATCTCAACTTCCGTCTCGATGTTTGAATTGTTAATGATTGTTAACATTTCCGTCGCAGGATTAGGATAGATTGCAAAATCGTTTTCACAATTCTCCTCGATGCCAGAAGGGATTCCCGTTCCGACAAGCGTGTCGGTCGAAGCCTCGCAGCCGTCGCTATAGACCGCAACGACATGGTACAAAGCCGTGACCCCGACAGTGATTGTGTCAATATACGACAACTCATCTTCCATAGAATCAATCAGGTTCATGTCGCGATAGACATCGTAGCGGACGAGGTCGCCGGTCGAGCCTTCTTCTGGTGCCTGCCAGGAAAGTAACAAAGATGTCATTTCCTTGCCGATCGGATAATCAATAAAGAAATTTTGTGGTGCGTTGCAGGCGATGACAGGCACCTCGCCGGTCGGGTTTGCGAGCTCGGTGAGGCAGCCGATGTTCATCTGCGTGTAACGCTGCGACATCTCGAAGCTGTTGACGCTGTTGCCGATAAGGTCTTCCGAGGTGTGGATGTACGGGCTTTCATGGTTCACATCTTCAAAAGGATAGATGCCCATGTAGCCGACGTTGTTGAACGAGGTGTGGTCGCTGTCGCCGTAGTCGAGGTTCACGTGCTGGATCTGCATCTCGGGGAAATATACGCTTCCGACATTCATGTAATACGCGCCGATCGGCTCGACGGAGTTCGGGTAGATGCAGTCGATGTGGATTTCATCGCCCGGGTTGAGGTAGCCGTTCATGTCGTTGTTGAAATAGCCGAGAATCTCCATGCCTTCGCTCGCGCAGCGGTCGGCGTAGGCCTCGCTTCCGTAAAGGCCGACTTCCTCTGCGGAAAAAGCGCAATAAATAATTGAATATTCAAATTCGTACTGAGTAAGAATTCTGGCACTTTCGAGGACGGCTGCGGTGCCAGAGGCGTTGTCGTCAGCACCAGGACAAGTTTCGTCATATGAATACGAATCGTAATGAGATCCACAAACGACGTATGTGTCAGGATAAAGCACACCGCGCTGGATACCAATGACATTGTGACAAGTGATAGAAAAGCCCAGATGAAATTCTTGTATCTCGGTCTCAAGTCCGTATGACTGCATTTTCCCTGCTATCCAATCTCTTGCCAATGCAACATTGCTTCCATAACAAAAACGTTCGCCGTAGTCTTGCAGGAACTGCACCGTCGCCTCAAGCGAGTCCATGTTCACCTGATTCATCATCTCGCGGATGATTGGATTCTCTTCGGTGATGACAGGATAGTCGCGCGTCACGACCGGAAGTTTCGCCTCCTTGTTGAAAACAGCGACGACACCGTCGTTCTTGAACGGCAATGCGGTCCCTCCGGCAGACTTAACAATCAACAAATTGTCATTTCTGTAAAGGACTTGTAAATTTTCTTTAACATTTGAAATGTAGGAATCCTGGTTGTCCTTGTCGCAATAGACGATGTAATAAGTGTCGTTGCCGGTAAATGCGTCGTTGTCGAGGACGGTGACATCATTTTGTGCGTTGTCGAAGCCGTCAAGCGTTGTTGCGAGGACGAAATCGTCATTGTAATAATGGATTTTGAGATTCGGGTTGTCGAACAATCTTTGTGTATCTTTCAGATTGTCAACGTTGATTTTCACGAAGTTCTGTGAAAACGCCAATGTCGTTAAAAGCATCAAGGTGATAAGTGTAAGTGTTTTCTTCATTTGTATGTGAGTTTAAATGTTCAAATTTCTGCAAAAATAATGATTTTTCTTTATCCGATTCTGCTCCAATCGAAATCACTTTCAAACATTTTCACGAAATACATTTTCGTGGCGTAATGTTCTGGTTTTGAGAGAGTGGGGTCGTTGTCGAGGAGGAGATTTGCCATCCGTCTTGTGTGTCTTATTATCGGTTCGTCGTGTTGGAAGTCGCCGATTTTCATCTCGATTTGTCCTGACTGCCGTGTGCCTTGTGTCTCGCCTGGTCCGCGGAGCTGGAGGTCTGCTTCGGCGATTTCGAAGCCGTCGTTGGTGCGCACCATTGTCTCCATGCGTTTCTTGCCTTCGCCTGTGAGTTTGTGGTCGGTGATCAGCATGCAGTACGACTGGTCGGCGCCGCGTCCGACGCGTCCTCTGAGCTGGTGCAGTTGTGAGAGTCCGAACCTGTTGGCGTTCTCGATGATCATGACGGAGGCGTTGGGCACGTTGACTCCGACTTCAATCACCGTCGTCGCCACCATGATATGTGTCTCGCCGCGGACGAAACGTTGCATCTCCCAGTCTTTGTCATCGGGTTTCATCTGCCCGTGGACCATGCTGATGTGGTACGGCGGCTCCGGGAAGTCGCGGCACATCGCATTGTAGCCCTCCTGAAGGTTGATGAGGTCCATCTTCTCCGACTCCTTTATTAATGGATATACGACGTAGATCTGGCGGCCTTCGGCGATCTGTTTTTTCATGAAGCCGATAATCGAAAGGCGTTGTTCCTGAAAGGCGTGAATTGTTTTTACGGGTTTCCGTCCTGGCGGCAGCTCGTCGATTTTCGACACGTCCAAGTCGCCGTATTCGGTCATCGCGAGGGTCCGCGGGATCGGGGTGGCGGTCATCACCAAGGTGTGCGGCGGGAACGGCGTCTTGTCCCAGAACGAAGCACGTTGCGCCACGCCGAAACGGTGCTGCTCGTCGATGATGCAGAGACCTAAGTTCTTGAATTTCACGGTGTCTTCGATGAGGGCGTGGGTTCCTATTATTATCTGTAGTTCGCCGGAGGCGAGGTCGGCGAGGATCTGTCTCCGTTCCGAGTTCTTCGTCGAGCCGGTGAGCAGTGCCACGTGCACGTTCATGCCTTCGAGCTGTCGGCGTATCGTCTCGAGATGTTGTGTGGCGAGGATCTCGGTCGGCGCCATGAGTGCGGCCTGGAATCCGTTGTCGAGTGCGATGAGCATTATCATCAGCGCGACGATGGTCTTGCCGCTTCCGACATCGCCTTGGAGCAGGCGGTTCATCTGGTGGCCGCTCTTCAGGTCGGCACGTATCTCGCGGATGACGCGTTTCTGCGCTTCGGTGAGCGGGAAGGGGAGGTGTTCTTTGTAAAAGGTGTTGAAATAGTCGCCGATGTTCTGAAACACAACGCTTTGCGTGTTTTTCTCACGGTCTTTCTTATGGATGAGAAGACGCAGCTGGAAGAAGAAATGCTCCTCGTATTTCATCCGCAGCGTCGCCTGCTGTATGTCGCGGCTGTTCGAGGGGAGGTGTATCTTGTAATACGCTTCCTTGCGCGGCATCAGTTTGTCTTGTATGACGAGGCTTTCGGGCAGCACTTCCTGGATGAAGTCGCACGATTGCAGCACGCAGTTCTTGATGATTTTCGCGAACTGTTTCGTGCCGAGTCCGGCGTTTTTCATTTTCTCGGTGGTGTTATACACGCCTTGCAGCGCCTCGCCCGCGACGACGTCGTTCGGGTCGTAATCCTCCACGTCGGGGTGTGTGAAGCTGAAGCGGTTGTTAAATATGTTTGCCTTGCCGAAGATGAGGTATTTCTTCCCCGGCTGGAAACGTGTCTTTATCCATTTCAGGCCTTTGAACCACACGAGTTCGATGGAGCCGCTGTCGTCGGTGAAGGTGGCGGTGATGCGTGTGGTGCGCGGCTGCCCGAATTCCTTGATGTTGCTGACGGTCCCGACCAATTGATAATAAACGCTGTCGTCGCAGATGTCGCGCACCTTGTGGATCTGCGAGCGGTCGATGTATCTGAACGGGAAATGGTCGAGCAGGTCGTGGAACGTGAAGATTCCGAGTTCCTTGTTGAGAAGCTCGGCGCGTTTCGGCCCGACGCCTTTGAGGTATTCTATTTTCGTTTGCAGAAGGTCAACCATTCGCGGAAAAATTTCTGCAAAGGTAAGAAAATTTCAAAAAACTTCTCTATTTTTGCAGTTATAAATTAAAAGGCTGAAATGGCATAAGTCAGCAGTGTGACATTGGGGTCTTTGCTAAATTTTTTATTATGGAAGGAAGGATTATCCCTAACAGGGGCGATAACTATGAAAAGTTGCTCACTTACAGGAAAGCGACTGTCTTGTATGACATTACATATTTTTTTTTTGCTCGCATTTCGTTGACAAACGCGACCGCACTTATGACCAGATGGTGCAGTCTGCGAGAAGCGGAAAACAAAACATCGTTGAAGGTTGCGCTGCCTCGGCGACTTCGTCGGAAACCGAAATCAAGCTGATCAATGTGGCGAAAGCCAGTTTCAAAGAGTTGCTTGAAGACTACAAGGATTACCTGCGCCGGAGCGGATTCTGGCAGTGGGAGGACGGCTCCGTTGAGAAGGAAGCCATGCGTAAACTCGGTGCAAAAAACAGCGACACCTCTTTTTACCGTAAACTGATAGCAACACGTCCGGCTGAAACCATTGCGAACATGGCAATAGTGCTTCTTTACCAGGAAGACTATTTGCTGCATCGGCAGCTTCAGAGCTTGGAAAGGGCTTTCAAGAAAAATGGCGGTTTCAGGGAGAAAATGGCGAGAGTCCGCAGGGAAGAACAAGGGAAGCAGCGGAGACAGTGAGGGGTTTTAGTGGTTTTTTTGTGGTTTTAGTGGTTTTAGTGGTTTTTTAGTGTCATTAATGTCTATTAATGTCATTAATGACCTTAACCGACTTTAATTAACTTTAATTGAAACCAACCGACCTCAACTGACCTCAACCGACCTCAACTGACCTCAACCGACCTCAACCGACCTCAACCGACCTCAACCGACCTCAACCGACCTCAATTGACCTTCAGTGCTTTCAGCGACCGGGTTTTTAGCCCTTTGAAACCACCAATTTTTTCTCAAATTTTCCCATTGTCTTTCAAAAAAAATTCCTATTTTTGCAGTTTCCAAAACAAGGGTGGAAATTCGGTTTTTTTTTATTTATAACGGATTGATTTTTATTGAATTAAATTAAAAAAATAAATAACAACTCAAACAAAAATGAAAAAGAAATTTACATTTTTAATCATGGCGCTCTTTGCGCTGATTGCAAGCCCCGGACGGGCTGAAGTTGTCAGTGGCACAACTTATGAAACAAAGTCAACATCCTCCCTTCCTAATGGATGGACAGGGAATGGTGGAGGCACTTCCTACATTCAACTCACTAGTTCCTCCAACCACATCACCACAGACAATTTCATTCAAAATGGTTTTACCAGCATTGTCCTGAAAGCACGCAAATACGGTGGTCCTTCAGACGCTCAAGCTCTTATTACCGTATCTTGGTACGATGCTGCAACTTCAAATGAAACTGTATTGGGGACAATTGTTCCTACGAACACAACGCTGACTAATTGCACCATCAGTTCACCCACAAATCCGACTGGAAACACCAGCGGATACATAAAGATTCAATGCAAGGGAGCAAGCAGCGGCAAAGGTTCTGGCGTTTCTGAAGTCACAATTTCATATACAGCAGGCTCTTCCACCGACCCTTCAATCACCGTCAACCCAACGACAATCACATGGAACGACAGCCCAATAAACGAAGAACTTTCCAAAACAATTTCCGTTTCACAAGCAAATCTGACAGAAGGCATCACTATCTCTTCCACCATCGGCACTGTTACTCCATCAACAATCGCAGCTGGTGAAGATGCAACCGATGTCACTTTCACCTACACTCCAACATCAGTTGATGATTTTGAAGGAGAAATCACTTTCACAAGCGGCGAGACGACTGCTATAGTTTCAGTTACAGGTTCTGCTTACGACCCATCACAGGTTGTAACTTACGAAAAGGTAACTTCAGTAAACGACTTGGTGGCTGGCGCAAGCTACATTCTGGTTTGCCCAACCAAAAATAAAGCCGCTGGTGCAATGGGAAGCAATGCCTATTTTTCAAGTAAAGACGCTACACTTACTGACAACACAGTTACATCAGACGACGCCATTGAACTTGTTCTTGGCGGCACAACCGGCGCATGGACATTTACAACATCAGAAGGATTAATCGGAACCACTGAGGTTAAAAAGTTGAATCACACTGGAGAAGGAACAACAACTTGGACCATTGTAATTACTTCTGGCAAAGCAACCATTACATCAACTAATACAAATTATGGTTCTATCAAATATAATGCTTCCTCTCCAAGATTCTTAAATTATGCATCTGGTCAGACAGATGTTGCTCTTTACAAGAAAGCCGAAAACAAAGCTGCAACCCCGACCCTGACAGAGTCTCAAACATTCACAACGAAACCATTTGAGGTCACCATCACAAACAACGAAGCCGGCGCAAAGGTCTATTACACAACCAACGGCGATGACCCGACAACAGAAACAACCACGAATTTCACAGGCGCATCTACAACAATCAACATCAATGCTACGACAACCGTCAAGGCAATGGCTGTCGTTGAAGGTAAAGCAAACAGTGATATCGCCTCGGCAACCTACACGGAACAAAAGACCGACCCAGAAAACCAATGGTCAGCAGAAACCTACACAGCAACAATCGGCGGCGAAAACACATTCCCAGAATTCTACACACAATCTGATGGCGCTGTGACATACACTTCATCTAACACAAATGCCGCTACCATTGACGCTACAGGCACCATTACGCTTGTAGCAGCTGGCACAACAACAATCACCGCTTCAACTGCCGAAACCGCCTCTTACATGGCTGGCGAAGCAAGCTACACACTCACAGTCAAAGAAGCCCCACTCACCACAATGGATGCCATCTTTGAAAAAGCTACCACAGTTGGATCCACAGCTACAGAGGTTGAAGTCACTTTCAACAACTGGGTTATTTCGGGCGTAAAGAACAGCAACGCTTATCTTACAGACAATAACGGAAAAGGCTTGATTATCTATACTTCCAATCATGGATTTAAAATTGGCAATGTCCTCAGTGGAACAGTTACTTGCAAAGTGCAACTGTATAATGGTTCCGCCGAACTTACCAATCTCACTGCTACGACAAGCGGTCTGACAGTTACAACAGGCGGTACTATTACCCCAACAGAAGTCAGCATTGCCGACCTCAGCGGTGTCAATACTGGTGCTGTCATCATTGCAAGCAACGTAATCTATACAGGAAGCGACAATGTTTTCTCAGACGGCGAAAACACCATCAAGGCTTACTATACATTCATGACACTTCCGTCGTTCACGAATGGCGACCGCTACAACCTCACAGGTGTGTACATCCAGTACAACAATACCAAGGAAATTGCTCCTCGCAGTGGAGACGACATCGTACTTATCGTTGCCGCACCGACATTCACCCCTGAAGGCGGAAACTACAACGCCGCCCAGACTGTCGAAATCACTTCAGCCACCGCAGGCGCAGCCATATACTACACTCTCGACGGCAGCGACCCGACAGTTGAAAGCACACTTTATTCTGCCCCGATCGAACTCACTTCCAATACCACACTCAAGGCCATCGCAGCGAAAGCCGGTTCTGTGAGCGAAATCGCAACAGCCGTTTACACCATCACCATCACGACAGTGGCAACACCTACATTTAAACCTGAAGGCGGTTCATATTTCAATGAAAGCCTTGCAGTGTCGTTAGATTGCGCAACCGACGGAGCAACAATAGTTTACACGACAGATGACTGGGCGACATCAACCAACTACACGGCTTCATTTACAATTACAGAGACAACAACCGTAAAAGCCAAAGCCACCAAAGCTGGCATGGACGACAGCGGAATTGCAGAGGCGACCTACACAAAGAGATACAAAGTCAATTTTGTTGTCAACGGCGATGGTTCTTTGTTTGAACCCACATACGTAACACCAAGTTCAGCCATCGGCACACTTCCGACACCTGAAGTCGAATACATTCCTACCGGCTTCGGTTTTGCTGGCTGGAGCAATTCGGAAAGCAGCACCACAACAATTGGTGAAACATATATCGTTGATGCAGATGTAACTTTATACGCCGTATTCTCAAGAGTTGAGGGCGGTACTCAAGGCAGTGGAAATTATGAAAAGGTAACCGAAGACCTTGATGACTGGAGCGGAACATATTTGATGGCAGCTACAAACAGTACATCAAGCTATGCCTTCAACAACATTATTGCTAGTGATTGGGGAAAGTTCGCTGAAATTACCATCTCTGATAATACTATCACGAAGACACAAACAACTGATAGTTATGAAATAACAATTGGAGAAACCTCAACGCATGGAAATTACTATTTGCAAATTTCCAACGGCAACTATTTATCAGCAAGTGCAAAGACCAAATTCAACACTTCTGAAACGCAAAACAACAACACTTCGTTTAATTTCATCTTAAATGACGATGGAAAGATTGAGATTACGAGCACATCAAACAGTAGCAGAACAATTCAATTTAATTACAATGGTGGGAATGGCGGTTTTAGATTTTACGACGATGGAACCCAAATAATACCAGACCTTTACAAAAAAGACGAAGGCATCCCAGGCACACTCCACTACTACACCCGCGTGTTCCTCAACGAAACCGCAGAAGCTAACATCACCATCAGTGGCCCGTCCATTATCCCTGTTAATTCAACTTTGAACATGGGAGAATACGAACTTACAAATGAAACCGCTGCCAACCTCATCATCGAAGACGGCGCACAGCTCATCTTAAATGAAAAAAATATCGGAGTCATGGCAACCGTTAAAAAACAAATTGAAGCAAGCAACACGCACACTGGCGAACCAGTTGATAAATGGTACACAATCGGCTCACCAGTCAAAGAACCTATTATTAACGGTAGTACAGGCAACTATGTTGCGGACATTATTCCTGCCGGCTGCATGAGCGCATTGACATACGATTTATATTATCTTGACATGACAGCCGGAACTTGGATAAACTACCGTCAGGAAGGCGGCACACCTGGTTTCACCACACTTGAAAACGGACGCGGTTACATCTATTCCAACCAATCTGCAACAACAGTGAAATATGTCGGCGAACTCAATACAGCAAAAGTTAATCGTTCAGTCAACACTGGATGGAACCTCGTTTCTAACCCATTCGCTCAGACAATTGCATTCAGCAACTTTGAACTTGATAACAGTGTTTCAATGGTCGGCTACTACTCACTCGACGGTGCAGGTGGATGGCAGGCTGAACCAATTACTACAGTTGTTGCGAGCAACACAGGCATCCTTGTTAACGTTCCAGAAGGTGCATCATCAATTAAAATTTCAAAACCAGCTGAAGCAATAGAAAATAATGGTGCAAAACGCGGCGATTCTAACGATAACGCTTACGCTTACATCGAAATCAACGTCGCCAACGCAAATTACAGCGACCGCGCTTACGCAGCATTCGCCGAAGGCTATGGTTTGCCGAAGTACGACCATATCAACGCCGAAATTCAGAAAGTTTACATCCCGCAGGACGGCGAGGACTTCGCCATCGCGATGATGGACGAAAACGTCACATTGTTCCCGGTCAGCTTCAAGGCCATGACGACAGGCTACTACACAATCAGCCTCAAGTCATCGCAGATCTATGAAGGCTACAACGATTTCGACTATCTCCACCTCATCGACAACATGACAGGCGAGGAGATTGACATGCTCATGGAAGACGGCTACAAGTTTGCGGCTTCGCCGAAAGACAATGCCGGCCGCTTCACGGTGAAACTGCACCGCAACGGCATCGAGGAGAACGATGTCGAAGTCTCAAACTTCGTCTATCAGTACGGCAACGAGCTGGTCATCGACGGCGAAGGCGCACTCCAGGTGTTCGACGTCCTCGGAAGAGTGGTCATCAGCGAAGAGGTTCACGGCCAAAGAGTTGACATCAGCAACCTCAACACCGGCGCATACATCGTCAGAATGATTGGAAATGAAGTCAAGACACAGAAGATAGTTATAAAGTAGAAAGTTAAAAGATTTAGGGTCATTGATGACATTAATGTCGCTAATGACCCTAAAGAAAAAAATAGACAAAAGATGAAAAAGACATTATTGACAATAGCGATAACATTAGGTCTGGCGTTCGGCGCGTCGGCGCAGTCGGACGGATTCTTCGGCAGCTACAGCATGGGCGACGGCTCACGCAATGAAAACCAGGATCTTCCGACACTTCCGCAGGGTGGTCAGACAGGCAATCAGGATGCACCGCTCGGCACCGGCCTTCTCATCCTCACGGCGCTCGGCGCGGGATACGCCGTGGCGAAGAAGAGAGAGGACAGATAAGAGACTGTAGAGGAGATGTGTCTCCTCAAACTTCTAATCAGGCACGAAATGCGCTTTCCGGCGTGTTTCCGTGCCTGAATTTTTTATTCTGAACTTTTGATAAAATGTATTATTTTTGCAATCGTTTGAAATGTAAATAAATTTTATTAAATTTTTTTTGACAATTACGATGAAACGGTTGCTGTTGTTATATGTCTCGTTGATGGCGGTCTTGTCGTCGGTTGCCCAGCCGCAGCTGGGCTATTATGTTTCTTCCGCCCTCGACGGGAAAAACGGCCGCGGACTCGAACTCGCACTTCGCGACATCATTTATCCGCACACGAGGATTTCATACGGCGAGCTGTGGAACTCTTACGTCACGACCGACACCGCCCCGACCGACTCCGTCCCCGACGGATTTTCAAAAACCGACCTCGTCTATGACATGTATGCGTGGATGCAGTATTTCCCGAAGTTCCATTCCGACAACGACCATTCGCAGACCGGCGGCATCAACCGCGAGCACAGCGTGCCCAACAGCTGGTGGGGCGGCGAGAACGGCAACGCCGAGGCTTACACCGACCTCCATCATCTCGTGCCTGCCGACGGCGCCGCCAATAACGTGAAAAGCAATTATCCTTTAGGCGAAAAGACTGATAATGACGAACTTACGTTGAGCTGGCCTATTCAGGACAAATATCATAACGGACATCTTTACGTGAGTAAAGACCACGTATGCAGCCGCGTGTGGAACGTGCCTCCCGACATGCAGGAAAACTTCGGCGACGCGGCGAAAGTGTGGGAACCGGCCGACATCTACAAAGGCGACTTCGCAAGAATGTACCTCTACGTCGTCTGCGCCTACGAAGGCGAAATCCATTGGCAGACAAATTATATGTTCACCTCTGACAATCAGAATCTTACGACGATAAAGCCTTGGGCGTTGGAACTCCTTCTGCGATGGCACCGCAACGACACCGTGAGCCAGAAAGAGCTCGACCGCAACAACGTCGTCGAAGACATTCAGGGCAACCGCAACCCGTTCATCGACTACCCCGAACTCGTCGAATTCATCTGGGGCGACATGGCCTCCGAAGAGTTTGATCTGGAAAAAGCAAAATGCTCCTACGGCGAACTGCCTTCTTCTGTCGGTGAAAACAAAAACAATGACTTCTTTGCATATCAAAACGGAAACAGCTTGATTATTAACGCAGAAGGAACGGTTCAGGTCATCGATATGATGGGAAGGATATTGATAAATGAAAATGTCATCACAAACGACATCGACATCTCACATATTAATAAAGGTGTGTATATCGTGCGAGTCATCGGGAGAGACGTGATGACACAGAAAATTGTGGTGAGGTAATGACCACGAAATTTTTCTCACCACGAATTGCACGAATGACATGAATGTTTTTTCACCACGAATTGCACGAATAATACAAATGTATCTTTACTTTTTTAATGACAGTAATGTTTGAATTGATATTTGCATTATTTTTCACGGATTTCTCGCCTGCATCTGAAAAATAATCCGTATTTTTGCGGCTCGGATGAAATGGTTATCAAATGATGTCGCCTCGCGGCGGTCGTTTGGTGGCCATTTTTTCGTAAATGGTTAAAAATCATCATTATGGAGAAGGAGACAATTATTTTTCAGACGAACGACTCCAAGAAAATCGAGGTCGTTTTTGAAGACGGGACGGTCTGGCTGACGCAGGCGCAGATTTGTATGCTTTTAGGTGTCAAAGAGAACACCATCACTTATCACATCAAGGAAATCTATTCAATTGGCGAATTGAAACCAGAGGCAACTACTCGAAAATTTCGAGTAGTTCGGCAAGAAGGAAGCCGAAATGTGAACAGAAACCTTGATTTTTACAACTTTGAAATGATAATTTGCGTCGGAAACCGAGTGAAATCTTCGAGCATAAACCAGTTCAAAACATGGGCCGAGGACGTGATTAAAGCACGCACCACAAGCCTGATGATTCCCGACAACTCAATCAGAAATCTCATTAAAATCATTAGGAATCAACAGGTTATGCTCGACTCCGACTTGGCAGCATTGTATGGTGTTGAGACGAAACGATTGATTGAACAAGTGACCCGCAACATCGAACGCTTTCCCGAAGACTTCATGTTCCAGTTGACTTGGGAGGAATGTGGATTTTCAAGGTCGCAATTTGTGACCTTAAATTCAAGGTCGCAAATTGCGACCTTGAAATTGAAACAAGGTGACAATATCAAGTAT
>JAKSMW010000014.1 GCA_024400395.1 Bacteroidales bacterium | reverse complement strand
CAAAAAAACTCGTGCAACTCGTGTTAAAAAAACTCGTGCAACTCGTGTTAAAAAACCCGTGCAACTCGTATCAAAAAATTCCTTAATTTTGCACCGATTTTTAAGTCATGAAAACAAGCATATCAACAAAAGAAATTTGGCGCATTGCGATTCCGATTATGATTGGGAATCTTGCGCAGACGCTCATCACTTTCACCGACACGGCGTTTCTTGGACATCTCGGTGTCGTCGCGCTCGGAGCCTCGATGATGGCGGGGCTTTTCTATTTCGTATTCACCACGATGGCGATGGGCTTTGCCATTGGCATTCAGATAATTGTGGCTCGCAGGTTCGGCGAGCGGCAATATGAAAAAATCGGAAGCATCTTCCAGCACGGAGCGTTTTTCATTTTCCTTTTCGGAATAATTCTATTCATGATAATGAGAATTTTTTCGAGTTCACTGTTAGATTTCATCGTTGACTCCGAGAACATCTACGCCGGCGCGATGGAATACATGAACTACCGTCAATACGGCATTATCTTCGTGTGTTTCAATTACTTATACCGCTCGCTTTACGTCGGTTTATCAAACACCAAGGTCATCACTTTCTCGACAATCATCATGGCGACGGTGAACATCATCATGGACTACGCCTTGATTTTCGGCAAGTTCGGGCTTCCGGAAATGGGCATCGGCGGTGCGGCTCTCGCATCATTCATGGCCGAAGTCACCGCCACGGTTTTCTTCACATCATACACTTACATCGTTTTAGGAAAGAAAAACTACGGGATTTTCAAACGCCATCATTTTGATAAAGACTTGACATTCAACATCTTCAAGATAGCCGGCCCGACGATGTTCCAGAAGCTGTTCTCATTCAGCGCATGGTTCATCTTCTTCATCTTGGTCGAGAAAATGGGTGAGGAAGCAATCGGTGTCTCATCAATTGTACGAAGCGTTTACATGATAATGTTCATTCCTGTTTTTGGATTCCTCTCGACCTCGAACACATTGACGAGCCGAATCATCGGAGCGGGACATCCTGACGAGGTCATGGGCACGCTGTACAAAGTGACGCTCAACTGTATTTTATGTTGTATCCCGTTCATTATCATCTGCGCAATCTTCCCGATGAGTGTGATGAGAATTTACACCGAAGACATCGCGCTTGCCCGGCTCGCCATTCCTTCCATTTATGTCATTTGCGGTGCCATCGCTTTCCAGGCCATCGGAAGCATCTTTTTCGAAGCCGTTTCCGGAACCGGCAGCACCAACGCAGCACTCTGGCTTGAGTTCGGTATCTTATTGATTTACATCGGGTTCATTTGGATGATGACACATTTGACGACAAAAGTGGAACTTGTCTGGACCTGTGAATACGTCTATGGAGCACTGATTGCGATTGTTTCGTTCCTTTACGTGAAATACGCCAACTGGCAGAAGAAAAGGATTTAATATATCTTGAAACTCCACGCCGCCGTTGACTTTAAGTCACTGTATTTCAACGGAGTTGTGTCGATAATCATCTTGCCGTTTTCGTATCGCCAAGGAAGAATCTTGTCACATCCAAGCATAGTCACCTTCACGCTTTCAGCAGGTTTTGGGATGTTCAAAATCAGCTCATCCTGCGGAAATTCAATGGCGATTGCGTACAACGCACCGTCTTTCGTGGTGTAACAGACGTATGGCTGCATACACGAATAAACCGCATCAAATCCATTATCAGGTCTGAAAATTTGTTTTTCTTCATCTTTGGATGAGACATATAGTTTTATCATTGCATTTACGTTAATCTCTTGATATTCAACCTTTACGGGATATGAAACACCTTTTTTCAATTTGATTTTCCCAGTTGTAAGATTCTTTGTTTCAGACTCTTCGGCATTACTTTGCGACTCTTCATTGGCAGCTTTGACATAATCAATCACAACATTGTCACCTATTGTAACTTTCACATTATCATCAACTTCGACATCAAATGTATAGACGTCGGTCTTTTCAGATGTGAAAGTGCCGGTCCAGACTGCGTTGAAGTTATCACAACTTATCAGTTTGTCGGGCGAGTTTCTCACCCAGTCGAAGTCAATCGTTTCATCGTGACGGCTAACGGAGACAGGTTTTTCGTCGTTGAATTTCGGTTTGCCGTCAACAAAGAGCGGTCTTGTGTCATAAATCGCTTCTCCATTGATTTGCAGCCACTTGCCTAAATCAATGAGGCGTTCTTGTTGCAGCAGCGGGATGATGCCGTCGGCAGACGGGCCAACGTTGAGGGTCATTCCGCCGCCAGCGGAGACGAGTTGCACGAAATGCCGGATTAGCTCGTCGGATGTGAGGTAATTTGAGAGCGGTTCGTTTCTGTTCAGTCCGAATGAGCGTCCGAGTCCGCGGCATTCAGCCCATGGTCGGTCGGTCGCCGTGATGCCGGAGCTGTATTCCGGTGTCCGGAAGCCGTGTTGACAGCCGGAACCCCAACGGTCGTTGACGACAGCCTCATCGCCGACAAGGTTGTAATACCACGAGATAAGCTCGCGTGCATGCCATTGTTCCGAGGTGTTCCACCATTCGCCATCGGTGAAGACAACCGACGGACGGTAAGTGGAGACGAGTTCCTTGAATTGCGGAATCATATGATTATCAACGTAATTACCGATTGAGTCGGGTGAGTCCAAACACCAGATATGAAGCGGATTGGTCCATTCCGGCAAGGAGTAATAGAAGCCCATCTTCAGTCCTTTTTTGCGGACGGCATCGGTCAGTTCACCGACGATGTCACGTTTCGGGCCGCCCTCGACGCTGTTCCAACCCGGTGCGTATTTGCTGTTCCAGAGACAATATCCGTCGTGATGTTTCGTCACCAAAAGCACATATCTCGCGCCGCTTTTTCTGAAAAGCTCTGCCCAGTCATCGGGATTCCAAAGCTCCGCCTTGAACATCTTGTCAAAGTCTTTATATTGAAAATCAACGCCATAGTTACGTTTCTGAAAGTCAACCCGCACCGAATCCTGCGTCATCAAGCCACGGTAATACCATTCGGCATAGCCTTCTTTCGAGGCGTAGGCCGGCACCGAATACACGCCCCAGTGAATGAAAATCCCAAGTTTCGCATCCGAAAACCATTGCGGATAACCGCGCCTGTTGATTGACTCCCAAGTCGGCTCGACTTCATCTTGAGCTTTTACACCTATTAATATTAATAGCATGCCAATGAAAAACAGAAGTTTCTTTGTCATAAAAAAAATTTTTGCAAAAATAGAAAAAAGAAAATCATATTCGTGTAATTCATGCAATTCGTGGTTAAAAATTTCCGTATCTTTGCACAAAATTTTACACGATGAAGAAAATTGAAATACACGACTTCGAGCTTTACACCACGGGCATCATCAGCATTGCGTGGAAACAAGGCGACAACGACATGTTTCTGAACGTTGACCTCGACCTCGCTGCGATGATGAAACTCCTTAAAATTGAAGGGATTACATACGAAAAAGTCCAGCAACTTTCCAAAGACCAACAACCAATAACATTCCACAAAGCATCGGTTTATCTTTTCCAGGAAGACGACAAACCCGGACAATATTGCTTGAGCGAATCTATGTTTGAAGACGATGGCATCGACATCTACTACGCAGAAATCAAATAACAGTCCGCTTCCGGATCTGAAAGATTTCGTGGCGATTGATTTTGAGGCGGCGAATGCAGCGTTCACGAGCGTTTGCAGCATAGGTGTCGTCATTGTGAAAGACCGCGAAATCGTCAAGACGTTTTACAGTCTCATCAAACCGGTGCCGAACTTCTACGATTTCTACACGACGAAGATCCACGGACTGAAGAAAAAAGACACCGACGACGCCCCTATTTTTCCGCAGGTATGGAATGCCATCAAAAACGAAGTCAAGGACTTACCGATAGTGGCGCACGGAAAGGCCTTTGAGGACAACTGTCTGAAGGCGTTGTTCAAATATTATCACATCCGCAAGCCGAAGTATCAGATTTACTGCACGCACCGCGCTTCTGAGATTCTCTTTCCCGAGTTGGAGAGCCACAAACTCAATGCTGTCGCCGCGCATTGCGGCTACGACCTCACCAAGCATCACCACGCCTTGGCCGATGCGGAGGCGTGCGCCGTGATCGCGATGAAGGTGTTTGATTCGACTCATTTGTGAGTCAACTTTTTCTTGGAATAAACAAAATAGAAATCCATTATAGTATTAATAATCAATTGTTTAATAAATTTAAATTATTTTTTATGAGAAAAGTTTCTTTATCATTGCTTTTTGTCTGCGCTTTTTGTCTCGCAGGCGTGTCAGTCAAAGCTCAATCAAAATTTGCAACCCCTTACGATTTGAATGGAGCATTTCAGTATGATCCGACAGGCGTGAATCTGTCGTGGAAATCGGAAACACCGATTTCGGAAGTTCCTGAAGACCTTTACTGGGATTTGGAAACCATGATTGAAGATTGGACGCTTATTGATGCCGATGGTGACGGTGTGTGTTGGCGTCATGTGCAGGGTTTAGAATGCCCGAGCGGCTATATCTGCTTGATTTCCGAATCGAAAGACTGCTACGGTGTTAATGGTGGAATAGCTTATACGCCTGACAATTACATTGTTACGCCTAAATTACCGATAGTGGGCAACACAATACTTTCATTTATGGCCTGCTCAGCCGACGCCTATCATTGTGAGGAACATTTCGGAGTGGCAATTTCCACCACGGGAAACACCAATGACGCCGATTTTACCACCGTTGACGAATGGACCATTATGCCAAATAAACTTAACCAGACTCCTTGGATAGAATACGCCGTTGACCTCAGTGCATACGCCGGACAAGAGGTTTATATCGCCTTCCGTCATTTTGGTTGCACAGATCAGTTTGCTCTGGCTGTCGATGACATTCGACTCACCTATAATCCTGTTGACCTTGAGAGTTTTAACGTTTATCGTTCGACAACCGATAGTAACTACCAGTTGGTAGCCAATGTCCCGGCTGTTGAAAATCAGTCATCTTACGAGTATTTCGACAATATTGAACTTGGCACTTATTACTATCATGTGACGGCAGTCTATGCTTCGGAAGGTGAGACAGAGCCGGCTTTTACGATGGTTTCATTTCAGTCATCAGCTGAAAATTATGTCAATGTGGCGATTTATCCTAATCCAACGAGAGGTCTTCTCAACGTCCAAGGCATTGATATAAAACAGATTACGGTGACAAACGCATTGGGACAGGTCGTTTATAACGCTTCTGTGGAAAGTGATGAGGTCTCGATAGACATGTCGCAGTTGTCAACTGGAATGTACATTCTTCGCATTGATACGGAAAACGGAGTCTCGACTCGTCAGTTTAATGTTGTGAAGTAAGCAGACACTTCTCCACAAGCCAGTCACAAAGTTCGTGCTTGATGTAACTCTCGCTGATGATATGCGACGGGAGCGTCTTTTTCGGGCACATCTTCTTGTTAATGAACAGCTTCTCGTAGTCGCGCTTTATGTCGTCGCCGAGAAGCTCATCGTGTTCGGTGTAATGGCAGGTTACGTTTTCGCCCGCCGTGAACTTGAATTTCTTGAACTCGAACAAGTCCTGCATCGTGAACTTGAACGATGTCGCACCGTCGCTGCGGCGGCTGTGATACTGCACCGTCCCCACCGACTTCTTCAGCGACTTCATCGGCTCGATGACAGGATTCACCACGAGTTTCGGGCCATTGAAGTCGGAACATAAAATATAGAAACCGCCGAGCGAAGTCCCGACCATCGCCTTGACATCGTTTTCTTTCGCAAAGTCATTGATCTGCTTTATCGAAGCGGCGGCGTGATGGTCAACTTCGAGTGCGCACCACTCGTATTCGGGATAATATTGATTCAAGAAACCCACGGTTTGCGTGTGTGGTGAGCCGCCGAAACCGTGGATGTAAACTATTTTCGGTTTGTCTGACATAATCTTTGACTTTACAACGCCAGTCTGAACCCGCTCACATAGAACCTGCTCTTCGGGTTGCTGCTGTTTCTGTTTGTGTTACGGCAATATTCCGCGCCGAAGTCCCAGCTTCCGCCGCGGAGCACACGCCGTTCGCCTTCCGAAGGGCCGGTCGGGTTCATCTGGTCGCCTTTTTCATAGCGTCCGTACCAGTCGGCGCACCACTCCCAGACGTTGCCGCTCATGTCGCAGATTCCCAACTCATTGGCTTTCAAATGCCCGACGGGGTTTATCATGCAGCCGCTGTTGAAGAAGCACCATGCCACATGCGCCGCGTTGTTGGAGCCGCTGTACTTGAAATTCTGCGACTTTTCCCCTCCCCGCGCCGCGTATTCCCATTCGGCCTCGGTAGGCAGACGGAACTTCCCGCCCGTCATCGCGTTGAGTTTCTCGATGAAATCCATCGCGTCGAACCAGCTGATTTTCTCAACAGGGCAGGTGTCGTCGTTAATCATCGAGATCTCCGGCGGGTCGCTCACCATCACGGCACGCCACAACTCGCGCGTCACCTCGTATTTACCTAAATGATAATCACTCAGATAGACTTTATGCGCCGGTTTCTCATCATCGCCGGCATCACCGTCAATGTCGTCTGCGGCTCCCATCATAAACGTGCCACCGTGGACGGCGACCATCTCAAAAGAGACGTCGCCGACGGTGAAAATCTTATTTTTAAACTCTAACTTATTCATATACAGCATCAAATCCATTTAACGAGCGGAAGATCCTGACGGTTCGGGAGCATCTCGTTCTTCGGGAAAATCCTGAACGTGTAGTTGAACACGCCCGCTTTAAATATCGGAATGACGATGTAATACTTGGCCCAGCCGTCGCCGGAATCCACGAGCATCATCTCCGACTTGAACGACAATTCTTTTATCTCATCGTTTATTTTGTCGGCAAACAATATCTCGACACCGACATCGCCTTTGTCGAGACCTGGGGTCTTAAGCATGATTTCGGCAATGACTTCGTCGCCGAAAGTGAGCGGACGCACTGTCGGGTCCGGCACCTTGATTGTCTCAACCTCTATTCTATCCCAGTTCGCCTCAATCTTGCGTTTCCATTCGACGATTTCAAACGCTTTCTGATAACGGTTGTCGCGCAACAAGTTGGTGCGTTCAATCAGTTTGTTGTAATATCTCTCGAAATAATCGTCGAGCATACGTTTCATGGTGTAGTTCGGAGCCACCTGCATCAGGTCGTTCTTCATCCACTGGATCCATTCCTCCGGCACATTCTGTTGATTACGAGTGTAATACAACGGGATTATCTCATTCTCGAATGTATTGTAAATCGTTTCGGCGTCGAGGTCGTCCTGGTATCTCTGGTCTTGATAAGTCCTTTCTTCCTTGAGCGACCAGCCGGCTTTCGGGCGGTAGCCTTCAGCCCACCAGCCGTCGAGCACAGAGAAGTTCAACGTTCCGTTCATCGCGGCTTTCTCGCCGGATGTGCCGGAAGCCTCGAGCGGACGTGTCGGGGTGTTCATCCAGATGTCCACGCTGGAGGTCAGGAGCTTGCCGATTTCCATATCATAGTTGTTGACAAACAATATCTTACCTGCGAACTCTTTTCTTCTCGCCACCTCAATGATGTTCTTGATGAGGTCCTGACCGGCCTTGTCGTTAGGATGCGCTTTGCCTGCAAACAGGAACAGCACCGGACGGTTCGGGTCGTTGACGATCTCGGCAAGTCTTTCGAGATTGGTGAAAAGAAGATGTGCGCGTTTGTAAGTGGCGAAACGTCTCGCGAAACCGATGATCAAGGCGTTCTCGTTAAGGTTCTCCACCGTCTCAAGGATGAGCCGCGGGCTTTCCGAACGACGCTGCATGTCCTCAACAACCTTCACTTTCAAAAATTCTATCAGATTATGTTTCAGCTCTTTACGGATATTCCAGATTTCTTCATTCGGGACATCCTGAATCTTGACCCACATCGCTTCGTCCGACTGGTTTTCTAAATAATTCGCGCCCATGACATTTTCGTAAAGACGCTGCCAGCGTTTGTCGGCCCAAGTCGGGAGATGCACGCCGTTGGTAACGTAGCCGATGTGATTCTCCTCTGCGAAATAACCCGGCCACATCTGCTGGAACATCTCGCGGCTCACCCTTCCGTGAATCTTGCTGACTCCGTTGACCTCCTGACTGAGGTTCGTGGCCAGGACGCTCATCGAGAACTTCTCGTTAGGATTGTTTCGATACATACGTCCGAGATTCATGAACTGCTCCCAAGAGATATTCATCCTGCCCGCAAAATGAGGAAGATACGTCCTTATCAGGTTCTCCTCGAATGCGTCGTGCCCTGCCGGAACCGGCGTATGCGTGGTGAACAACGTCGAAGTCTTGACGAGTTCCTTGGCTACATCAAAGTCAAGATTGTGTTTCGCAATGTAATTGCTGAGACGTTCAAGACCGCAGAAAGCGGCGTGACCTTCATTGCAGTGATATATTGTCGGCTTGATATTCAATGCGTTGATAAGCCTGATGCCGCCGATTCCGAGGAACATCTCCTGCTTGATTCGCATCTCGCTGTCGCCTCCGTAAAGCTGTCCGGTGATGGCTCTGTCTTCCGGTGAGTTCTGCTCGATGTCAGTGTCGAGAAGATACAGATCGATTCTGCCGACGCTCACCTTCCATGCTTTCGCATACACGCTTCTGCCCGGAAACGCTATGCTCACCGTCACCCAATTCCCGTCCTCATCACGAACCGGGTCGATAGGCAGATTCGAGAATTTCTGCGGCAGATATTGCGAAAGTTGGTCGCCCCACACCGAAAGCTCCTGGTTGAAATATCCGTAACGATACAGCAGACCAATCGCAAACATGTTGGCGTTCGAGTCCGAAGCCTGCTTGAGGTAGTCACCGGCAAGAATTCCGAGACCGCCGGAGTAAATCTTCAACGACTTCAACAGACCGTATTCCATGCTGAAATAGGCAATCTTGTTGTCATTTTCAGGCTTCGCAGACATATATCTCTTAAATTCATCATAAACCTTATTGAGTTTGTTGATGAAATTCTCGTCTTTTTCAAGAGTATCAATCTGTTTGCGAGTCAATTCTTTCATCAATGCTATTGGATTCTGCTCCATTTTTTCAAATGCTTCCGGATCAATTGATTCAAATAATTCAATAGCTTCCACATTCCAGCACCACCACACATTACGAGCCAACTCATTGAGTTTCAACAGCAATTCAGAATAAACAGGTTCCACAAGAATCTTTTTCCATGTCGGCTGGTCCTGCTTCTTGTAATCAAAGTTACGAAGGATTTCCGAATATTTGTTTGTGTGTTTCACATATTCACGTCCCGACAGTTTTTCGATAGCTATGTCGTATGCATGTAAATAATTGGAAACCAGCTCTTTCCATCTCAACGCCGAAGCCACTTCAAGTGCTTTTTCACGCAATTTGGCTATTTCTTTTTCATCCTTTGAAGTCATTCTCAAAACAGCGCCGGAAATTTCCTCAATGACGGAGTCGTTGTTTTGTTCTTCTCTGTGAATGATGTTAACAGCTTCATTTTCAGGCATGTTTTCTTTTACAAACATTCCGAAACCTGACACGTCTGACGTTATTGTAGGAATTGAATGCGCCACGCTCTCCAAAGGCGTGTAGCCCCACGGTTCATAATACGACGGGAACACAGAAAGGTCGAAGGCATAGAGAAATTCGTCATACGAAATATTCACGATGCCGTCTCTACCATTGAGGTAAGCCGGAATGAAAATCACCTTTACTTTGTCGGAGGCGTCGTTTTGCAGACCGTTCTCACGCAGCGAATTAAGCACGCTATCATATTGATAATCAAAGATGTAATGAGTTGTCGGATAATCCGTATGACCTTTGATTTCCATTTCTCCGGCAAGACGTTTCGACAAATCTTTCGAAGCACTTGCAATGTTTCCTGGCACGGCGATGACAGCCACAATGCTCTTTTTCAAATCCTCGGATTTATTTAAGCGGCCTAAAGCCTTGATATACAAATCGATGCCTTTATTTTTAAATTCATATCTTCCTGAATTTATGATAAGCATTGAGTCGCGAGGAACGTCAGTGCCCGACAAGGCGTCGATAATTTCAAACACTTTGTTACGGCTATTTTCCCTGACGGAATTGAACAGATTCGGAGTGTTCGACTTGTTTATCATCTGATCGTTTATTCCATTGATTGTCAGAACGTCTGGTTCTCTTTCGAGGAACTGTTTGCATTCTTTTGCCGTGATTGCGCTCACGGTGGTGAACACGTCGGCGTTCTGCGCTGCCTTCGACTCCATCGACTGTTGTGAAACAATGTTGAAGCGAGAGGCCATCTGCTGCGGGTTGTAAGTGTTCAACTGTCTGTAAAGCGGCAGTCCGTTTCCGCTCACCGCCCTTCCGATATATGTCGCGTGAGTTGTGAAAACCGTTGCGACATGCTGGCAGTTTTCTTTGAGATACAAAACACCAGAACCGGTCATCCATTCATGGAACTGAGCCACAACTTCCTCATCATCAACGACATTCCACTTGACGAAACTCTCAATCACTCTTCCTGCGGCATAGCCGAAAAGTACCGGCTCGATATAGTCCCACTGACCCTGGATTGAGTCGAGGTTAAACTTCTCCCAAAAATGACCAAGAATATCATTTTTAATCGAATATAATGAGGTGTAATCAATCAATATTGCAATAGGACTGCTCGGCAGTTTCCATCTTCCGACACGCACTTTAAGTCCCAATTCCGCCGCCTCTTTCTGTCTCCATTCCTGGAAAAGCGACGTATCTTCAACAAAATACATGGTCTCATGAGCCTCTTTCACGACATCAGGACCTATTGTAATGTAATGATCGCCAAGAAGCATTTTCATTTCATCAGCCTTTGAGGAAATCACGGTATAGATACCGCCAATCATATTGCAGACTTCCCAGCTGGTTTCAAACAAATAACTCGGTGTTTTCATAAAGAAAATTTACTATTGAAAAAAAATTATATAATTCTATTTTTAAAATCCGTCAAAATATTCATATAGTTAATATAATAGTCGTAAGGCGTGCTGTTTACATTTTTGGTGGACATCGCCTCAAAATTCTCCGATGCGGTCAGGACGTGCCAGTCGTGCGCAAGTTCCTCATCCTTAGTGTTTTTCACTTTTCTGAAGCACTCTGACAGCGATGCGATGGCGTCGTCCTGCATGTCATTGCCGATCCATGTCGAAACGTCGCGTTCCTCATCACGGCATGAGAGCGGAATCGGTGCGTCGAAAACGCCCATCGGCTGTAGCCTGCCGATGACCTGATGTGGCGTAACAAACTGGAAATTAGTATTTTTCAGCACTGCATCAGGCATATATTTCATAAACTCAAAAATACCTTCCGAAGCGTCGATGCTTTCACCAAATGTCTCATAATCAATGAAAACATTCACGATTTCCTCATTCTGCGGGATGGAATTGAGCATTTCAATGAAATTATCAACCGTATAATTTCCGTTTTTAAACTGGAATGCGATGTCATCGCTCAGTTTCCAGTTACGAAGCAGGACTTTCATCTTCGGGTTTATTGCATTGACATACAAGTAGTTCGGACTCTTCCATCCGAGGACGTGCTTTGCGCCTTCGGTCATAACAAGGTCGAAACCGAGTTCGGAGGCGTCTGCGCCGATCTCATTTGAATAAATCAATTCCGTGTTATGGAATGTCTTCGGGCGGACACCGAAAGTCTCCTTCATCAGTCTGACATGGTCTTTCACATCTTTGACGAAAGCGTCTTTGCTCATCAGAGAGGTGACGGAATGCGAATAGGTCTCGGCTAAAACCTCCACATTGCCCGTTTCAACAAGGTTTTTGAATGAGTCGAGGGCTGCCGGGGCAAAGAGTTGCATCTGTTCCACAGCGGTCCCAGAGAACGACAATGCGAACTTAAATTTATTGCCGAGTTCGGCTATCTTCTTCATCATCAATTGATTCATCGGGAGATAGCATTTCTCCGACACGCGCTGCATCATCGTGCGGTTTGTATATTCATCTTCGTAGATATGACGTTTTCCGATGTCAAAGAAACGGTAAGTGCGAAGTCTGTATGGCTGATGCACTTGGAAGTAGAAGCAAAGATGTCTCATATTCTATTTTTTATATTGATTGCTTGTTCATAAACTGCTTTGATTTTCTTTGAAGCGAACTCCCATTTGAGGTTGTCAACTTCTTCTTTACCTTCTTTTTTGAAGATTTCGGCGACTGCCTTGTATTTGCAGATGCCATAAATTGCGTCGGCGAGTCCGTTGATGTCCCAGAAATCGACTTTCAACGCATGTTGCACGACTTCCGAGACGCCCGACTGTTTCGAGATTATGACCGGCACATTCAGACGCATGGCTTCGAGCGGCACGATACCGAAAGGCTCTGATATTGAAGGCATTACAAAGACATCGCTCATCGCGAACATCTGATTGACGTCGTTGCCTTTCAGGAATCCCGTGAAATGGAAGTTGCTCCCGATTTTCAGCTGCGCCACGCGTTTGACCATTTTCTGGAGCATGTCGCCCGTCCCCGCCATGACGAAATGTATCGTCGGGTCAACCTGAAGGATCTTGTAAGCAGCTTCGACGAAATATTCAGGGCCTTTCTGGTAAGTGATTCGTCCGAGGAAGGTCACCACCTTGGCTTTCATGCCGCTGCGTTCGTATTCGTCGAGTGACTTGTCGCTCGGCTCGACGGCGTTGTGTACGGTGATGACCTTGTCGGGATTGATTCCGTATTTGTTTATCACGATGTTACGTGTCCAGTCGCTGACTGTGATGACGAGGTCGGCGGCTTCCATGCCGCGTCTTTCGATGGCATAGACGTTGGTGTTGATGTTTTCGCCGGAGCGGTCGAACTCAGTGGCGTGCATATGCACGACCAACGGTTTCCCTGTTGTCTCCTTGGCCGCGACACCGGCGGAATATGTCAGCCAGTCGTGAGCGTGGATGACATCGAAATCGTATTTGGTGGCCAACGACGAGCCGATGAGTGCGTAACGCGCGACTTCTTCCATGAGGTTGGCGCCGTATTTGCCGGAGAACTCATAACGCGGGGCGAATACGGAGCTATGAAAATGATTGGTGGCTCGGCGATATTCCTCAACCATCGTGGTGAACTGTTCCGGCCCGACATACGGTATGATGTTAGAGCCGATCTCCATGTATTGCACTCTGTCCCAATAACTTCTGTCTGTCTCGTTGTCGATGTTGACGGTCACGTCGCTGGCGTTGAGGAGACGGACGTTGGTCTCGTCCTCGTCGCCGTGAGCCTTCGGGACCACGAAAAGCACATCGACGCCGTTCTTGGCAAGCCCTTTAGTCATTCCGTAGCAAGCCGTTCCGAGACCGCCTGTAATATGAGGTGGGAACTCCCAACCAAACATCAGAACTCTCATAACTCTATCTTTATTTTTTTAACGAATCAATAGTGTATTTCAAATAAAGCAGTGCCGCCACGCTTGTTGACTGCGAGATGCAGCCGCGAGCCTCGTGTGGCGGGTTGCCGTCGTATATTTCGGAGATGCTCCCGATGCCGTTCACGAAGATGGCATCCTCAAAACCATTGTAGAGGTCTTCAAGATACGGCAACGCCGTATCTCCGTAGATTGAAAGGCACGCATCTGTGTAAGGCATTATCAGCCAAGGGAATACGGTACCATTGTGATAGGCTTGCTCGCGTTCACGGTGGTTGCCGAGCGTTATCCCGACGTATGTGCGTTCCTCGCGAGGCGAAAGCGAACGCAACCCCCGGATCGTCAGCAATTCCGAACGCGTCACGTCCAAAATTTTCTTTTTCAGCTCGTCTCTCATCGGGGAATACGGCATCGAACTGGCTATCAGCATGTTAGGACGCACCATCGAATTCTTTTCGTTTTCATTCACATAATCGAAGAAAACGTCATTTTGTTCATCATAGAATGTCTCGACAAACGACTTCTCAATCTTCGCGGCGACATCCTGCCATTCAGCGAGACGAGGATCTTTCTTATCTGCGACCTTAAGCAGTTCTATGCCATAACGTAAAGCGTTGTACCACAAGGCGTTAATCTCTATCGCAAATCCATATCTCGGTGTCCACGGCTTGCCGTCGCAGAACACGTTCATCCATGTCAAAGCGAGATTTTCGTTTCCGGCATACAGAAGCCCGTTTTCCTGCGCCTTGACATTGAAGTCGGTGCCTTCGATGAAACTGTCGAGTATCTTCGTGACGACTTCGCCATACTCGTTCCAGATGTATTTCTTCCTTTTCCCAAGCATTGACTCGTATTTCTGAAGGTTGACGAAGAACCACAGCGGCGAGTCAACTGCCGTATAATACAGACTTTTCTGATAATATTTATGCGGGAAAAACGCTCCGTGCATCCTGTCGATGAAATATTTGAGCATGTCCTTGAACATCTTCTCATCGCCGTTTGCGAGGCATATCCCGGGCAATGACAGGAATGTGTCGCGGCTGCACGAGCCGAACCACGGGAAGCCGGCGAACATCCGCGTGCCACCCTCACCTTTTATTATAAACTGCTGCGCGGAATTCTGAAGGCAATGCTCGAAGCTGTCGCGAGGAATGCGGTGTTCTATCTGATTGTCAAACTGTTTCTTGAAAAGAGCCGGATTTTTCTCTTCGACTCCGGCCGACACCACGATGCTGTCGCCTTTTTTCATCTGGACTTCAAAGAAACCCGGGACGTAAAGGTCTTCGACAGCGTCATAGCCACGCTCGAACTCTCTGATATAAAACAAGTTACGATACCAATCCGGGCAATGCGTGTATTCATTCGCCTTGGAAATCTGGAAACACAGCGTGTCGTAATTTTCGTACATCTGCCATGCGGCGCCGTTTTTCAGCGGAGTGTATTTCCTGTTTGCCGAATAATTCTCATGAGTCACCATGTGGACATTTCTGAAAGCGAGGAACGGCATGAGTCTCAACACGATAGGCTGCGCTGCGTCCATCAGCGTATAGCGTATTAAGATTCGCGGTTCCTTTTCCTCAAAGATGTATTCCTTTGTCAGGAACGAGCTGCCGACGCGGTAAAGAAGTTTCGGTATCGGTTCGGCGGTGAACTCACGAAGATATTTATGTCCGCGGGGCGCGATTGTGCCGCCTTGATACTCATGAACGCCGAGATGAAACTCCTCCTTGTTTGCGATTATCGTCTCATCTATTGACGACAGAAGCACATGGTTGTTGTTATCGAGTTGCGGCTGCGGCACTACCAAAAGCCCGTGGTATTTCCTTGTGTTACAACCGATTATGGTTGTATTATAGAAAGCCCCGGAACGATTCGACCGCAGGATTTCCTTGTTCATGGTGAACTCCAGATTGACCAAATGTTGTTTGTCGAAAGAGATATAAGCCATATTTCTCAACAGATTAATTTTCAAAATTTAAACTCGCAAATATAAAAAGAAAAAATCAAAATGTGAAGATTTTTTTGAAAATTTAATTCATTAAAAAATCATGCAGCGAAACGGTTATTATACCATTGTCGCTAACCAACGAAGCCAACGGATCCATTGTGATTACATACTTTGGATAATTGTCTTTTATCAATTTCAAGTTGCCGTATTCTCTTGCGTAAGTTTCATCCGAAGAAATTGTGTAAGACACCTGATAATATCTGATGTCGTCGCCTGTTTTTGCAACAAAATCAATTTCCTTACCATTGAACTGCCCGACGAAAACATCATATCCCAATTCTTTAAGTCGCAGATAAACAATGTTTTCCATTATTTTTTCAATATCAGTATTGCGTTTGTCATTACATAGGTAATTACGGATTCCTATGTCTTCAAAATAATATTTCTCCTGCTGGTCGAACACCTTTTTGCCTTTGATATCATACCTCTTTACCTTGTCAATCAGATAAGCCTCGCAAAGATAACCGATGTATTCATTGATGGTGGTGCCGGCGACTTTCGTGTTGTTTCCTTTCAGGTAATTTGAAATACTATTAGCTGATATGAGTTTCCCGCAATTGTCGGCAATGAGTCTTGCAAGATTATCAATCAGGGTGACATTGCGTATATTGTGTCGCTTCACTATGTCCTTGATAAAGATTGTGTTATAAATTCCGCCGAGATAATCAATCCTCGACCTCAGGTCGTCAACCGCAATGTTGTGCATGAAAGGCAACCCGCCCCATTTCAAATAACTGACGAGCGACTTTTCCGTATCTTGCAAGTTATGAAACAATAAAAATTCCTGATAATCAAGGCTATATATGTGTAATTCCGTGCATCGCCCGGCAAACAAAGTGGCAATCTCACCCGACAACATGAACGCATTGCTGCCTGTAATAATTACATCAACATTGTTCTGTTTCACAAGAAAACGCAGTGTCTTTTCAAAATTTTCGATTTCCTGAACTTCGTCAATCATCAGATAATTTTGTCTGTCTTCCGACAATTTTCCTTTCGTAAATTCATGTAAATCAATGTAATTATTTATCGATGAATTGTCAGGATCTTCCATATCAAGGAAAATCACATTGCCTTTTGATGCAAATTTCCTTGAAAGATTTTCCAAAATGGTACTTTTCCCGACGCGGCGATGGCCCGTCAGCACAACAGCTTCGCCTTTCCCAAGCGATTCTGTTATCATATTTTCATAATAATTTCTATCAATTATTTCCATAGCTAAAACTTTTCGCAAAAATACAAAAAGTTAAGTTTATAACTACAACTTTTTATAAAAATTTTAAAAGTTGAGTTTATAAATGCAACTTTTCATTGCCACGCGGAAGCGTCCGATGCACTATTTCGAGAGCAAAAATGCGAAACAGTCATTCAAACAAATCATCGAGTGTTACAACCGACTGAATACGATTGGCATACATGTTTTTCTTCAAGCCATACGTCGTGACGATTACGGTCTGGATGGCCTTGCGCGTCTTGGTTTCGCGGCGGAACGCATCAATCTTATTCCTCAGAATCTCATCGAAATCTTTGTCAATAGTGTATTCATTGATTGAGAATTTCATTTCGCAGATGCTGATGACACGGTCGCGTCGGTCAATCAGAAGGTCAATTTGTGCGCCGCGTCCGGCAGCATCCTCTTCTGTCTTTTCCCTTGAAAACCAAGAAGATACATCACATTGCACCCCGCTCACGCCAATGCTTTTCCTGATTTGTTCTATATGGCAAAGGCAGAGTTGCTCGAAAGTGTATCCCGCCCAGGCTCGACGTGACGGCAAGTCGATGCTGTTTGACCAAGAATGCGGTTCATGGCCGTAATTATCTTTCAGATAAGAGAAATAAAACATGCTGTAAAAATCAGAAAGCTGATATGTGATGTCACGTTTTTTGCTTCCAAAATAATTGTAAGCACGTATGAAACCATTGTCTGTCAGATTCTTGAGTATTTTTGAAAGATTTCCGTTATCATTCAGTTTGGTTTCTTTAATTATTTCATTACGAGTCAGCCCGATTTTCTTTTTCGACAGGGCTTCGACAACGGCGATGTGGTTATCGACCTGATTGAAAAGTGTGCTGTAGAGATGGTCGAACTCGTCCCACAGCAGGCCTTTTTCCTTGAAAAAAATATTGTCGATATTTTGCATGTAAGACCAGTGTGGATTAAGCTGTTTCAAATAATACGGGATGCCGCCCATTATCATGTAGCATTCGGCGATGTCGTAGTGGGTCCATTCGAAGCCGCGCGACACGAGATATTGCTCTGTTTCATTGAGTGTGAACGGCTTGATGAACATGCGGTATGAGCAACGGTTGAACAGGCCGCCTTTGTCGCCAAGCAGTTTGTTGGTGATCCATGATGTCGCGCTTCCGCAAACGATTAGAAGTATGCCGCCTTCCGCCGAGGCCCATCCATTCCAGAAAGCCTCAAAAGCCGGCACGAAGTCGGAATCAGCAGTGTCAAGCCAAGGCATCTCATCAATGAAAACCACTTTCTTGCCATCTGTGGTCATTGACTTCAAATGTTTTTTCAAAATGTCGAAGGCCTTGAACCAGTCGGCGGGAGTGTCTATATGGTCGCCAGTATAATCCTCCACCGCAGCGGCGAAACGTCCTAACTGGACATCGGCAGGTTGCTTGTACACGCCCGTCAGCTTGAAAGCGAAGCTGTTGACAAAGAAACTGTTGACAAGAAATGTTTTCCCGACCCTTCGTCTTCCGTATATTATAACCAATTCAGATTCAGCCGATTGCATTGACCGATCAAGCAATTCAAACTCGTATTTTCTTCCAATGACAGTCTGTTCCATGATAAATTTCCCTTATTTTTCAGGCTGCAAAGATACGATTAATTTGTTTAAATTTGTCGTTATCTCGAAAAAAAAAGCGACATTCCGACACTTTTATGTGCTAAAAAATGTCGGAATATCGGTATAAATATTGAGATAACGACAAAACCGATTACGAATCGCACGTTTTTTTTGATTATTTCTCGCAGATTATACACTGATTTTTGTTTGTTTTGTCGCCGTGGAGATGCATTGCGGTACGTCTATACAGTCGGACACACTGGTTTTTACTGCCGCTGAAATAAATCAAAATTCTTTACTGACAAGTTTTCAGAAAGATTAAACTTTTTTGTAATTTTGCAATTCAAAGATTTAAAAATTCAAAGATTCAAAAATCATGAAAGTTAAACATTTTCTAACATTTTGCGCTATGGGTATCATAGGATTAAATGCTTGCAATTCAGATAGTTGCGGCATAAAAACAAAAGATGCGGGAGAGAATCCCTTCTTCGTTGAGAGCGAGTTGCCGTTTGGCGCGCCTGCATTCGACAAAATCAAAAACGAGCATTACAAGCCGGCCTTCATCGAAGGCATGAAACAACAGAAAGCCGAGGTCGAAGCCATCTGCAACAACGCCGAGACCCCGACATTCGAGAACACCATCTGGGCTTACGACAAGTCGGGCAAGCTTCTCGGCAACGTCGCGGGCGTTTTCTACAACATGATGGAGTGCATGAGCGACGACGAGATGCAGAAGATTGCGGAGGAGCTTTCGCCGCTCATCTCTGCTCACAGCGACGACATCGCGATGAACGCCAAGCTGTTCGAGAAAATCAAATACGTCTATGACCATCGCGCCGAGATGAGCCTCGACGAGCAGCAGAACCGGGTCGTCGAGAAATACTACGGCGACTTCATCCGCGGCGGCGCCGGCCTCAACGCCGAAGACCAGGCCAGGCTGCGTCAGATCAACGAACGCCTGTCGCTCGTGAACCTGCAGTTCAACCAGAACATGCTCGCCGAAAACGCGGCGTTCAAGATGGTTGTCGATAATGTCGATGACCTCAAAGGCCTTCCGGAAGCGAACATCTCGGCGGCAGCGCAACAGGCTGAGGCCGAGGGACTTACAGACAAGTACGTCTTCACCACCGCCAAGCCGAGCATGATACCGTTCCTCACCTACGCCGAGAACCGCGCACTCCGCGAGAAACTTTACAAAGGCTACATCAACCGCTGCAACAACGACAATGAGAACGACAACAAGAAGGTCATCAGCGAGATAGTGAATCTCCGCTTGCAGAAAGCGCAACTTCTTGGCTATGAAGACTATGCGTCGTTCGTCTTGGCCAACAACATGGCGAAAGACGTCCCGACCGTTGACAACTTCCTCGCCAATCTTTTCGAGCCGGCCCTGAATGTCGCCAAAAAGGAACTCGCCGAGATGCAGTCCATCGCCGACAGCGAAGGCGCCGGCTTCAAGCTTGCCTCGTGGGACTGGTGGTTCTACGCCGAGAAGGTGCGCAAGGCGAAGTACGATTTCGACGAGAACCAGCTCAAGCCTTACCTCTCGCTCGACAACGTGCGCAACGGCATGTTCATGGCTGCCAACAAGTTATACGGCATCTCATTTGAAAAGAGAACCGACATCCCGGTCTATTTCGACGGCGTTGAGACATTTGAGGTCAAGGAAGCCGACGGCACGACATTAGGTCTGCTCTACCTCGACTACTTCCCGCGTGCGAGCAAAGGCACCGGCGCGTGGTGCACCTCATTCCGCGAGGGCGGCTACGACATCGACGGCGTGCGTCACCCTGCCCTAGTGCAGCTTGTGATGAACTTCACGCCCGCGACAGGCAGCGAGCCATCACTGCTCAACTGGGACGAGACAGAGACGATGTGGCATGAGTTCGGCCACAGCCTCCACGCTTTCTTCTCAGAAGGCAGATACACAAGGACTTGCGGCAACGTCCCGCGCGACTACGTTGAGCTCCCTTCACAAATCATGGAGGAATGGGCCAACGACCCCGAAGTCATACGCATGTACGCAAAACATTATCAGACAAACGAAGTGATGCCTGATTCCTTGATTAACAAGCTCGAAAACAGCGGCAACTTCAACCAAGGCTTTAACACCGTGGAGTTCCTCGCGGCAGCAATCTTAGACATGGAATATCACAAGGTTAAAGAGGTCAAGACTCTGGACATCAACGCTTTCGAGAAAGAGGCGATGGACAGAATCGGTCTCATTGAAGAAATCGTCCCACGTTACAGAAGCACGTATTACGGACATATCTTCGGCGGCGGCTATGCAGCCGGTTACTACGTTTATTACTGGGCTGAAGTGCTCGACACCGACGCTTTCAATTACTTCAAACAATCAGGCGACATGTTCAACCCCGAACTCGCAAAGTCATTCAGGCTCAACTGCCTGCAGGAATGCGGCAACGACGAAGGGATGGTTCAGTACAAGAAATTCCGCGGACAGGAACCGAGCCTCGACGGATTCCTGAAGAAACACGGACTGAAATAAACGCGACACGCCAAGGCGTGAAATGCAAATCGCTTCGCGAAATCATGTTGATTTACAGACATTTCGCGAAGCGATTTTTATTTATCGCTGTCCGATAAAAACTGCACATGGAATCCTCCATTTTCTGCTTCCTCATCATAGTTTTTCGGAACATATTTATCTTCAGGCTTGGGCGCAAATCTCAAAGAGAAACTGCCTTTGTATATTCCCGCACCGGTTTCAATTAAAGCATTGTTCATAAGTCACTTTCGATTAAAAGTTAGTCTCTACACGGTTCTTCCATGATTGTCCAGCTGCAGCAATTGAAGCAACCGCCGTGAATCACAAGGTCACTGGCATCCACCATCTCGATGCGCCCTGCATACTCCGGCATCAGGCGTGAAATCTGCCCAAGAGCCTGCTCGTCCTCCTCAATGCCGAACTTCGGAAGAATCAGCACCCGCTCCGTCTGAAGCCAGTTGATATAGGCCCAGCTATGCTTGTGGGGTTTCCTGTAAGTGCTGAAATTCAATTCTTCCACCCGTTTGAAGAAAGGCTTCAGGATATTGCGGAATCGTTCAGCCATCCTTCTGTCGAAATCCGCATAGTTCGTCAGCAAAACCCTGTCCTCGCCGATATACCGGCATATCCCGTCCGAGTGGCCGAATTCTTCGTTGGAGTCCCATGGCAGGATGACAAGCCGTGCACCAAGTGCGTTCTCAATGCGACGAATGAACTCGGAAAGATTATCACTCGGATTCTCCTCAAAAATCTTGCTTGTCATTATCGCGCGTCCAGCAGCCTTGACCACATTGCCGCCATCAATCTTGACCGTACCGAGCATATCGCTGCAAGCGTATCCCAGTTTTCTACATATCTCCTTCCCGTCCGATATCGTGGCCCTATCCTTTGCACTGTGGAGAAGATAATCAGGGTGGTAGTCATACCCCACAAATTGGTTCGGCAGTATCTGGATAGGCATATAATCCCTGCACCAGATATCATTGGTTCCCTCCAGCAAAGACCAGGAAACCTCATATCTATCAAGAACTTCGGTCAGTCCCCGGAACGCTATGGGACAGAACTCCCTAAGCAGGGCTGAAAAAAACACCCTGTTGCATTGGTTGTCTTGTATCATTTTGTTAGTGGATTATTTGACTACAAGAGGCTTGGATGCAGAAAAAGACCATTTTCTATCGTCAGCCTTTTTCGGCTCCTTCTTTTTATAGTCCTGTTTTCCGTTATCCCTTTCATACTCGTCGTTTTTGTCATATTCAAATACATTACGGCGCGGATTGGGGCCGAGAAGATCCTCATCTGTTTCAGTATATTGTATGTCATGCCATTGGATTCTCTTATCGCATTCCGTGTCCAGCGAGAAGCCGTTGATTATATCATACAAATATGTTGAACGGTCATCTTCCCACTTTCTTTCTTTTGATTTACGAAATCGTTTAAGTTCTTGGAATGTATCTCCAACCCTATACATCACGGCATACTTTCTTATCAATGCTGAAGCTCGAAAATCGCCGCGCTCGAAGGTTATGTCAAAACCAGATGCGTGTGCATGAAGACTCAATAATGGAAAGTTTGGAACATGAGGGATGTCGTCAAGTTTTCCATTTCGATGATAGACAATAGGATCAATTACGTCTTTATTGCGTTCCTTCTCGTCATGAAAATAAAACTCAACAGTGCGGATATATACCCTGAATTCGTTATAGACGTCAATATAGCCTCCATACAAAAAAGCGGGAGCAAGGGTTTTAAATGCCGAAGAAAGTGATTCCTCATTAAGTCCGTTTTGCTCGATTTCCGAGTAAAATTTCTCGATTTTATCTTTGAGTTGCATAATGTAAGTTTGTCTTAAAGTCAGTGCAAAAATACGCAATTGGGGAGACATGGACTTCAAAGAAAATGTTAAAGATTGTTAAAATTTTTGAAAAAATTATTTGCAAAACCCCGAAACCATCACCAGCCCTGAGCCAGCACGTCGACGATGTGGATAATATTTATCGGGAGATTCTGTTTCTTTGCATACGAGTCGAGATGCATGAGGCACGACATGTCGTTGGTGACAAGATATTCCGCACCCGCCTCAATCGCCTCATCGAGTTTCTTCTTCGCCAAAGCGCAGGAAATCGACTCGTGCTGAAAAGCGAAAAGACTGTTTCCGTAGCCGCAGCACACTTCAGGATGCTTTAACTCAATGAGTTCCAATCCGTTGACTTTCGACAACAATTGCCGGCCTTCGTTTTTCAAGCCCAATTCACGCAAAGAAGAACACGAATCGTGATATACAACTTTATGAGGGAAAACGGCATCGGTGAAATCAACTTTCAACTCATTGACAAGAAATTCCGTCAATTCAAAAATATTCCCGACAAGGCGTTTATATTCCAAATGCGAACCCGTATTGTAAAAAAGCTCCTTATATCTCGTCTTGATGAAACCAACGCACGACGCATTTATCCCGACCACCGGACGGTTATTCGGAAAATCACTTAAAAACTTATCACCCAACGACTTGGCTTCGTCAATAAAACCGCTGTTAAACGCAAATTTGCCGCAACAGGTCTGTTCAGGATTATATTCAACATCGACTTTGCACGCCTGAAGAAGCTTCAAGACGTTCATCGCAGTCATCGGATAGAACTGGTCTATAACGCAGGAAACAAATAAATCGACGGTCATTTTACAAATTTTCGGCAAAAATAAGAAAAAAGTTTGAAAGTTTGTAAAGTTTATAAAGTTTATAAAGTTAAAAGAGTTTGGAAAAATCATCCCAGAAATTCGGATACGACTTTGAAACAGCCTCTGCATTTTCCATTTCAACAGCCCCGATTTTCAATGACAAAGGTGCCAACGACATCGCAATCCGATGGTCGTCATGCGAATCAAAAACAACAGGATTTTTTTCAGAAAACAATTTTAAATCTCGCAACAATTTGATTTTCAGTATATCATCAGATATTTTTTCAAATTCAGCTCCAATTTTCCTCAATTCGGAAACCATGACAGAAATCCGGTCTGACTCCTTAATGGCGAGATTTTTCAGACCCGTAAACGTTGCATTTATACCAAGCCCGGCGCAAGTCGCGACGACAGCTGGAAACAAATCCGGAGCGTTCACAAAGTCAAATTCAAGGTCGTTATCAATTAGTTTTCCAGATTTTTCAATCAAGACTCCGTTTCTTTTTTCGTGTGAAACGACGCCGAATCTCTCGAAAACTCCGGCAACGATTTTGTCGCCCTGCACAGAATTCATCTTCAGATTTTCAAGGAAAACGCGTCCGTTTCTGCTCAAGGCAACCATTTCATACCAATACGAAGCGGCACTCCAATCGCTTTCAACTGTATATTTAACATTTTGATAATCAGAATGTTCAACAAAAATATCACGATTATTTCGATGCACTTTCGCACCATATTCCGACATTATTTCAATTGTCATGTCGATATACGGCAGCGATGTCAGTTCGCCTTCGAGATGAAGCCGGAGTCCGTTTTCAAAACACGGTGCGGCGAGCAGCAACGACGACGCATATTGCGAGCTTTTGCTGATATTCACAGAGACTTCACCGCCTTTTAAGTTTCCGCCATTAATTAATAAAGGTGGAAAACCTTCATCGTCTTGATATTCAATGTCGGCTCCGAGTTGCCGCAAAGCATCAACCAAATCCTTCACCGGACGTTTCCGCATCCGTTCCGAACCGGTCAGAAGCCATTTCCCGGGTTTCAACGCCAACGCCGTCGTCAGGAAACGAAAGACCGTCCCGGCATTCTGACAATCAATTTCCCTATATGAATTTTGTTTCTGTTCTATTTGATTATCAATTTTTTTTAACAATTCAATAGTCAGGTTTGTGTCATCGGCAGCAGAAAGGTTACAGATGGCCGGTTCGAGTCCGGCATAATGACAAATAATGAGAGCGCGGTTGCTTTCGCTCTTGCTGCCTACCAAGCCAACGCTTATATCGAAATCCTTATTTACTGAAGTTTTTTTCATCATTCAGATAATCAAGCAGATAATTCACGGAAGCGACTATGTCATCTTCTTTAACGACCACATCAACGATTGGTTTCCCAGGTTCGGAAATCAGCACGAAACGTATCTCATCGCCGAGATTTTTCTTGTCATGACGCATCAATTCAAGAAGAGATTTCAAATCCAAATCCGTGATCTTTACGGAATCGAACAGATTTGTAAAAATATTTTTATAAATTGCCATCCACTTTTTATCGAGGCCGCAATAAATTCCCGAGAGATACAACGCCGGAAGCATTCCGAGCGCAACCGCCTCACCGTGAAGCAGTTGCGTATCTGTTCCCACGAAAAACGATTCAATTGCATGGCCGACTGTATGGCCGAAATTCAGGCATTTCCTGATTCCGTGTTCAGTCGGGTCTTGTTTGACTATTGCGTCTTTTGCCTCAATCGCTTTTTTCACAAAATCGGGATTCAGAGGCAGTTTCGCGTCAAGGAAATATTCGTCGCAGACGAAGCCGTATTTCAAGATTTCGCCGAGTCCGGAAAGGAACTCGCGTTTTGGCAATGTCTGCGCGAACTCTGTCAGAACCAAAACCGCAAGAGGCTGCGCAAACGTCCCGATTTGGTTTTTAATTCCCTGAAAATCAACGCCTGTCTTTCCACCCACGGAAGCGTCAACCATTGCGAGAACTGTTGTCGGCACGTTGATGAAATCTATGCCGCGCTTGAAACACGAAGCCGCGAAACCGCCGACATCGGAAACACAACCGCCACCGAGGTTTATCAGCAAAGAATTTCTATCAGCATGATTTTCAATCAGTTGTTTCCAAATCTCCTGAACGGTATCGATATTCTTGTTCCTCTCACCGAAAGGAATTTCAATCAGGACGAAATCATTAATCCTCGTCTTTTCAAAAAAAAGCGGAAGGCAGTAATTCACGGAATTTCCATCACAAAGGACAAACGTCTTTGAATGTGAATCAACGAGTCGCTGAAATTTTTCAATATCCTGACCGAAAAGTATCATCATTTTGAAATAATTGATTATCAATTATATAACCGAACACTTAATGATTCGTGACGTATCGGTGTTTCCCAAAGCGATTTCCACTTTTATGAAATGTTCGGGCATGAGCGGGTCGATGAGTTCGGGCCATTCGAGCAGACAGAGATGTCCGCTGTAGAAATAATCCTCGTAGCCGATGTCGAACACCTCCTCGAGCCGTTTTATTCTGTAAAAGTCGAAATGAAAGATCGAATCATTTTCCGTAAGATATTCATTTACAAGGGCAAATGTCGGACTGTTGACTTCATCAGTCACGCCCATCCGATGGCACAGGTTCTTTATTAGCGTGGTTTTCCCCGCGCCCATCGGGCCGTAAAAAGCGATGATGTCGGACTTGTCGCGCCACGAGAGCAGCAAGTCGGTGACTTGTGAAAGCGCCTCGACGCTGTCTATCTCAAAAGTTTTCGTTTCCATTATTTTGCTTTCATATATGCGACGGGGATGAGCATTTCGCTCATCGAGATGCCGCCGTGTTGGAATGTGTTTTTGTAATAATTGACGTAATAGTTATAGTTGTTCGGGTAAGCGAAGAAATCGTTTGCGCGGGCGAAGACGTATGCGGTGCTGACATTGACTCTCGGAAGGAAAATCTTCTCGGGGTCTTTCACCTCAAACATCTCTTTCGCATTGTATTTCAACGACTTGCCGTATTTATACCTCAAGTTTGTATTGACGTTCTTGTCGCCTAAAATCTTCACCGGATTCTTGACATAAACGGAGCCGTGGTCGGTGGTGACGACCATGTCGCAGCCTTTCGACGAGATGAATTTCATCATGTCGTAGAGCGACGAATGCTCGAACCACGACAGCATCAGCGAGCGGTAAGCCTCCTCATCGTCAGCGAGTTCGCGGATAATCTCCATCTCGGTGCGCGCGTGCGAAAGCATATCGACGAAGTTATAGACGATGACATTGAGTTTGTTCTGCATCAGGTTGCCCATCTGTTCGTAGAGTTTCTTGCCGGCGGCGAGGTTCAGCACCTTATTATATGAGTACTTGATGTTCTTTCCGAAACGTTTCAGCTGTTCGCCGAGAAGCTCGCTTTCGTATTGATTCTTAGTGCCTTCGTCTTCCTCATCGGTCCAGTAATTCGGGAAGCGGCGGCGTATCTCGAGCGGCATCAGGCCGGCGAAGATGGAATTTCGCGCATATTGCGTCGTGGTCGGCAGGATGCTGTAGTAAATGGCGTCGTCTTCGACATGGAAAAACTGTTCGACGAGCGGCTGTATCGACTTCCACTGGTCGTAGCGAAGGTTGTCTATCAATATGAAAAACAACGGTTTATCGTCATCGGAGAGACGATTGAGAACATTATTTTTCATCACCGTGTGCGACATCGTCGGCTTCATCTCGCATTTCCCGCTCACCCAGTCGCAGTAATTTTTTTCCACGTAACGTGAGAACAGGTTGTTGGCCTCCTGTTTCTGCAAGGCGAGCACTTCCTTGATGCCGTCGTCGGCCGACTTCTGAAGTTCCAACTCCCAGCGTGTCAGGTTCTTATACACGCCGACCCATTCGTCGAAGTTGAGGTTGTTATTCAGATCCATGCCGATTTTACGGAACTCCTGCTGATATTTCGACGTTGACTTCTCGTCAACGAGTTTTTTGTTTTCGAGGTTACGCTTCAGCGAAAGCAAAATCTGATTCGGATTGACCGGCTTTATCAGATAATCGGCGATGTTGCTGCCGATGGCGTCTTCCATGATGCGTTCCTCCTCGCTCTTCGTGATCATCACCACGGGCAGGTTCGGGAACTCCGCCTTGATTTTTTCGAGAGTCTCGACGCCTGAAATGCCCGGCATCTGTTCGTCAAGAAACACAATATCAAAATGTTTCGAGCGCACGAGGTCGAGCGCATCGGCGCCGCTGTTTGCCGTAACTACTTCATAACCTTTCTTTTCCAAGAATAAAATGTGTGGCTTCAAGAGTTCTATCTCATCGTCAGCCCATAAAATCGAGTTTGCCATATTTCTTTTTTTTTCTTGATAACGTTTAAATGTCAGAAAAGATATAGGACATGAAAAAAATTTCCATCACATGTTTTTCAGCGGCGAGTCCGATGAATACGGCACTTTGCCCGACGGCACCACCTTGCTTGACGAGGCGAGGTGCAAGTCCTGGTCGTCAAAGAAGATATGTGCGCCGAAAGCCTTGAGTACCTTGTCTTTAGGTATCCCGCCGAGGAAATAGACCTCGTTGACATACACTCCCCATTTCTTCAGGGTCTTGATGACGCGCATGTGCGCCGGTGCGCTGCGCGACGACACGATGGCGAGGCGCAGCGGCGAGAGCTCGACGGTGACGGGCAGCGAAGCCTGGATCTTCGACAGTTTAATCAGCAGCTTGGCAAACGGCCCTTCCTGCAGCGGCTCGTCCTGATGTTCGTCTTCGTAACGGTGGAACTCGTCGAGGCCTTCCACGCGCGAGTAGATCTCGGCCTCCTCGGAGAACAGCACGGCGTCGGCGTCAAAGGCGATCTTCACGGTGTTGTCATCGGGGTTGAACGCCGTCGGCGGCTCATAGATGACAGCCGCGGCGCAGCTGTGCGTATCGATGATAGACTGCACACTCTTCTCGTCTTTCGAGAGGAAGAGGTCGATGCCGAAAGCCTCGATATAAGGCGCCATCGACTCGCCGCCGGTGAACGCCAGACGAGTGATGCCAAGGTCATATTTCTCGATGGACTTAAGGATTCTGATGCCGGTCTCCGGACTGTTGCGCGACATCACAACGACTTCAACGACAGGCTTCTGCGCCTGCTTGTTTAGCTGCAGAAGGCTTTTCACGAGATAAAACGCCGTGCCAATCTCGAGCGGCACATCCTGATTTTTTTCCTGGTATTCGCGGTAACGTTTCACGCCCTCGCGCTCGAAAATCTCGTTTTCCTTCTCAAGGTTGAACAACGCGCGGGAGGTGACACCGACGACCAACATCTCTGACATATCGACCATATACGTTAATTTATTGAAAGTTGCAAAGATAAATAAAATTGAGATTTGAACAAAACCAAAAGATAAGCTATTTTTTCAGAACAATTTCAGCTGTATCGCCATGTTGAACGTCATCCTGTGGATGGGCGAAACGCCGTGTTCCGCGACGGCGTTTTTGTGTTCTGGTGTCGGATAGCCCTTGTTTTTCAGCCAGTTATACTGCGGAAAATCTTTGTGATATTCCTCCATGATATGGTCACGGGTCGTTTTCGCGAGAATCGAAGCAGCCGCAATCGACTGATATTTCGCGTCGCCGCCGACAATACACTGATGTTTGATGCCTTTGTATGGGTTAAAACGGTTTCCGTCGATGAGAAGCAGCTCCGGCCTGACTTTCAGCTGGTCGATGGCACGGTGCATTGCCAAAAACGAGGCGTTCAGGATGTTTATCTCGTCAATCTCCTTGGCGGAAACGATTCCGATGCCATACGCCAAAGCGTTCTCCATCACCTTGATTCTCAATTTCTCACGCTGTTTCTCGGTCAGTTTCTTCGAGTCATCGAAGTCGGGGAAATCAACACCACGCGGAAGAATCACCGCGGCAGCCACCACAGGCCCCGCTATGCAGCCACGACCCGCCTCATCACAACCGGCCTCAATCAGATTTTCAGTATAATATTGTTTCAGATTCATAAAAACAAAGGCAGATACTGCGTCGCCAACGCTCCAATCATCATAATCAAAATCAGCGCACTGACTATATTCGATTTGCGTATTGTTGACAATGCCATAGCATAAAAAATAGCTAACACCATAAATATCAATCCGTTACTATTCAACGGCCGCTGCATCGCCATCATAAACACAGCAAAAACAAAAAGCAACAATGTAATGCCAAGTCTTTTTCTTGTATGTATTGAATTATTAGCGGATGTTTTTATCTTAAGATATGACAACAAAAACAATACAAACAACAACGACATCACAATAACGTCTTCTATCGCAAAATGAATTTTACACATTTCAACGCCACAGAAGCCAGATGAATAAATATCTATCAAACCAGGAATATCACGTTTGAAATATGCTATCACAAACATGAAAAAATACGGCATCAGCAATCCGAAAAACGGAATCAGAAACAACCTGAATGCTTTATAACCCATGACAATCATCACCAATAACATCCACAAAATCAATACTATTGACGGATAATAAAACATCGAGGCCAATGCCACGAAAACGCCGACGTTAAACAAATACATTTCCGGATTTTCGGTCTGCAAAAGCGAGTACATCGTCTGCATTGCGACAAGCACAAACGGACATGCCAACATAAACTGGAAACTCTCGCATTTTATCGGGACACACGCAAAACACAGTACAAACATCAGTGAGCCGAACGTACTATTACGTAAAGACATTTGATTTGATGTCAATATAGTATTGAAAAAAAACATCGAAAAAACAAATACTGCGAACGTGATTGTCGACATAATCAGCGTTGACTGTCCCAGAATATCCGCCAGCAATGCATACAACGGTGATGTCCAATCTGTTGCCGGAAGAACGGTTTGTGCATGAAGGAAGACAGGCAGCCAGGCGACCACGGCGAGAACGACAATGACCACCCACTGTATCAAATAGTTATATCTAAAGAACTTCAGCATTACAGATTCATAAGATCAATTCCGATGTCATGACGGAAGTTCACGCCTTCAAACTTGATTTTCTCGACGTTTTTGTAGGCTTTAGTCCTTGCCTCATCGATGTCTTTTCCGTGAGCGGTAACAGCAATGACACGACCGCCGGAAGTCACGACGTTGCCTTCAGCATCGAATTTAGTACCGGCATGAGCCACGACACAGCAAGGGCACACATCGTCCAAACCGTTGATAATCATTCCTTTTTTATATGCTTCGGGATAACCACCTGACACGAGCATCACCGTCACCGAGGTCTCGAGGCTTGACTGATAATGAGCTTCAGCGAGTTTGCCTTTAGCACATGCGTCGAGCAACTCGGCGAAATCAGAGTCGATGCGCGTCATCACGCCTTCGGTCTCCGGGTCGCCCATGCGGACGTTGTATTCAATGACATACGGATCGCCGCCGCAATTCATCAAACCCAAGAAAATGAATCCTTTATAGTCAATGTTCTCGGCTTTCAAGCCTTCAATTGTCGGCTTTATGATACGTGTTTCAACTTTTTCAACGAAATCAGGTGTGACAAACAGGACCGGTGATACCGCGCCCATGCCGCCGGTGTTCAAGCCCTTGTCGCCGTCACCGATGCGCTTGTAATCCTTGGCCTCAGGAAGGATGACAAAATCTTTCCCGTCGGTCAAGACGAACATCGAGACCTCTATTCCTTTGAGGAACGTCTCGATGACGACTTTCGCTGACGCGTTCCCGAATTTACCAAAGAGCATCTCTTTAAGTTCCGTCTTGGCTTCGGTCAAATCATTGAGAATCAACACACCTTTGCCAGCAGCGAGACCATCGGCCTTGAGGACGTAAGGAGCTTCGAGAGTCGAAAGATATTTAATTCCTTCATTAAGGTTCTCCGCCGTGACGGTGAAACACGCAGCCGTCGGGATGCCGTATTTCTCCATGAAACGTTTTGCGAAAGCCTTACTGCCTTCTAACTGCGCTCCGTTTTTGTCGGGACCAATAATCTTAACGTCTTTTAAATCAACGTCTTGCCTAAAGAAATCGACGATTCCGTCAACGAGCGGCTGTTCAGGGCCGACAACGACCATTTCTATTTCATTTTTTAACACGACATCTTTTATCGCCTGAAAATCAGAAATATTTATTTGAATATTTTCTCCTACCGACGCAGTACCGGCATTGCCCGGGGCGACATAAACCTTTGATACTCTTTTACTTTGGGCGATTTTCCAAGCGAGAGCGTGCTCACGTCCGCCAGAACCTAAAACTAATATTTTCATTTTTGACACAAATTTTAATTTTTAAACACAAGTTGCACAAGTTTTTTTAACACGAGTTGCACGAGTTTTTGTCACAAGTTGCACGAGTTGACAATTGACTTCTCTCCTCTTTTAACTTTACTCTTTTAACTTTTAACTATAACATCCCACCATCCTTCTGCGGTTTTATCCCACGAGAAATCGTTTTTCCTAATTCGTCCTTTCTCTATCAACGACTTACGGACATTTTCATCTAAAACTTTTTCCATTGCGTCAGCGATTGACTCGATGCTGAACGGGTCCACGAGAAGTGCCGCATCGCCGGCGACCTCCGGCATCGAGGTGACATTTGACGTGATAACAGGCACGTCGCAACGATACGCCTCGATGATCGGTATCCCAAAACCTTCAAAATACGAGACATAGACCGAGGCAAATGCCGCCGCCGTAACCTTGTTGAGTTCATTCATCTGCAAATGCCCGACAAAAACGACATCGTCTTTATGTTTCATCGTCTCAAACGCATTCCGAATCGGCTCCGTCCACCAGCGTTTTTCGCCGACAACAAGCAGTTTCATGTCGGACTTCGTCTTTTCCTTGAACATGTCGAATGCGGGGAAAAGACGCGCTAAATTCTTTCTCGGATGAAGCGAGCCGACAAACATAAAATATTGATAACCATTGGTATAGTCATTTCTTATCAATATCTTTTCAGTTTCATCAAGAGGTTTGAAACCTTCATTGGCACCGTTGTAAACCACATTTATTTTTTCGGAATTTACATGATAGTTATCAACAATATCCTGTTTTGAAAATTCCGAAACGGTGATAATCTTGTCGGCTTTTTCAGCATATTTCGGAAAAAATTTCTTGTAATGCCAAAGAGCGAGTTTCGGGAAGTCCTGCGGGAAATGTTCAAAGTTAATGTCATGAAACACAGCTATTTGCTTCACATTTGACCTCAGGCTCAGATACGCATCCGTTGAAAGATAACAGTCAGGCTTGATTTTCCTCAAAGCTCTTTTCACCGCAAACTCGAAATAAATTATGTAAAGAAACGGATGACGCGCCTGCGGATGAAGCACCACAGGCCGCACGTTCTCGGCAAAAATGCATCTCGGATCGGGCTTTCTGTCGAAAAGGAAATAAAACTCATGCTCCGGATGCGCCTTGACAATGCGATTTAACGCCTCATACGCAACCCAGCCGATTCCTTCGAGCTTGTTAATCAACAACAAACGAGTGTTTACAGCTATCTTCAAAACAAAAACTTTTGTCGCAAAGATACGAGTTTTTTCAAAAGGAATGACAGGATTTTCAGGATTTTTTTCACTCCTGAAAATCCTGTTTTAAAATATTTAATTGAAAAGCATGTAACACGGCACGATGCCGACGGTGAATTTGCTCAGCAGTTCGCCGTCCTTTGAGAAACGTTCAACGTCGCCGTTTTGCACGTAATTTTTCGCATTTGTAACATATACGTCACCGTTTTCAGGGTCAACGGCGACATTGTAAAACACGCGTTCATCTGCCGCAATGAACGGATTATCAGGAGTTTGCGTATCATTGATTGACATCTTGTAAACATCCAACGAGCTATAGCCGCCATTCAGATAATACAGGTTCTCCCCCGCCCCGTCGATGGCGAGTCCGTCGGGATAATCGGCTCCGGCGTTGAAGTCGAAACGTTTGATAATCTGACGTTTAGCAGCGTCAATGCGAACCAAAGCAGGATTCTGTTCACCAGGATTGTAACCACCGCTGCAAAGCACCCAGATATGGTTGTTTTTGTCAACGACCATCGCATTCGGCTCCTGCGGAACAGTTATCGTTTCTACAAGCGTATTGGTCTTAATATCAATCACTTGCACGGAATTATCAGACGAATTAGGAACGTAGTAATTCGACCAGTTTGAAACGAAAAGTTCGTCACCGACTCGCACCATCGCCTCCGTCGAATTGCCGGTCTCGATGAATTGCTTGTGTTCCATCGTATTCAAATCGACAAGCCACAACCCATTTTTCATCAAGTCGGAGACGTAAGCCAAGCCGTTTTCAAGCACATAAATGTTTCGCGGCGATGTGAAACCTTCAAGTTTCGCTTGAAATTTCAAAGTCTTTGCGTCAACTTTATAAATGTATTTGCTGTTGTTCACGACGATAAAAAGGCTTCCGTCGTAAAGTGCCAGCGACTGCCCGACATCGCCGATTGGCGAGCCGTTCGCCTTGAAAAACAAGTTGTTACCTACCGTATCTGCTTCCTTGTCATAAAAAGAAAGCGATGAATTTGCGAAAGTGAAAGTGCCTTCATTCAAGATGAAAACGCCTTTTGCGTCATGCGAAACCGGCTGACTGCCATTGTTATTTTCTTTTTTGCATGAAACCAATGCCATTATCAAAATGGCGAAAAAAATGTAATTAAATTTCCTCATAGTTTAAAATTTATTGCGACCTCATAACTTCTGCCAGGCATAGCGCGCCATAAAATAGCCTGATAGTCCTCATCGGTCAAGTTGTTAATTTTCAATTCAATATCTAATTTCCAAAAATGTTTTCCGAAAGAAAGATGATGCAAAGTGTAAGGCATCAGCCTGAAACCATAAAACTCATTGTCGTTCATCGAAGTCTTGCGTTCGCCGGTAAACTCCATTGTATATGAAAAACTCCATCCTTTCCACTCAATATCAGCGAAAGCGTTTGCATGATGCAATGGAATATAAATCAATTGTTTATCGCTTTCATCCGTTGTATGACTATATATATAATTGCCTGAAACGGAGAAAATCCAATTCTCAATATTATAATTCATTTTCAGATGGACATCGGCTCCGTATGCGGTCACTGTCGAGACGTTTTCCGGGACCCAGAAACGGTAACTTGTAGGCTTCCATTGAATCCAGTCGGACACCTTTGAATAATACGCACCCGCTTGACTTTCAACGGAAAAGCGTCCGAAATCACGGGTAAAATTCAGGTTTCCGTCAACAGTCCTGCCGTCTTCCGGCTTCAAGTCAGGGTTGCCGCCGGGGTTCCAGTACAAGTCGTTGAGACTTGGATTTCTGTAGTTATGGCTGTATCCGGCACTGATTTTCAAGCCTTTAAGATAAGCACACGAATAAGACACCGTCGCCGTGGGGAAAAATCCGACCGACTTGCCATCAACGATGTCGTTTCGCAAGGTGGCACGCAAGTCTATATTTTTCAACACATTACCGTTCAAAGCAGCGTATGTCGAAAACACATCGCGTTTTTTCACACCTTCGTAATCACTTGATTCGACCTGTTCGTGATCCCATTGAATCTTCGCATTGAGTTTCCAATTTTTATACAAATGCTGTTCAACGTCAGCGATCTGATGAAAGACATTAGCAGTATTTTTCGAGTCCATGCTTGTCACCAGTGTCCCGATGTCCGTGAACGTATTCAACACATAACGTTGATTTTCACGGAAATACGCCGACTTGACCTCGATTTTTCCAGTATTCCAATAGTTTTTGAAAGAGACGTAATTCCGCGAGAAATCATTGTCGGTATATTCAACGGTGTTTTCATTTCCGACATTCGGCATGATCTGCGGGCAGTTCCGATGGCTTTTCTGGTTCCATGAGACGATGGAAATCAGCGAGTTGCCGAAGCGCCACTGGTATTCAGGCATCATTCCGTAATCGACATAATCCGCATTTTTCTGTTTCATTTTCTGATGTGGGATTACACCTATATTAATATATGTGAAATCGTTGTCGCTTGATGTACGGAAAGCTTTCACCCTCAGCAGATGATTCGCCCAAGAGTAACCGACAGTGGCGAACGAGCCGAGGGTGTTAAAGCTGCCGTAAGTCTGTTTTACATTAACAATCAATCCTTTACAGAAATATTCATCATTATTTATATTGACGACACCGCCGAGACCGCCGCTGTTTGCGGATGTCCCTGCGCCCCATTTCAATGAAATCTGGTCGGTCATGAACACCGGGATTGTGCTGAAGTCAACCTGTCCGAGCGACGGAGCGTTGAGTTGGAAACCGTTCCAAAGGACGAGGGTGTGGCTTGCCGTCGTCCCTCTGAACGACGCCGTCGCCGTGCCGCCGGGTCCGTAAGTCTTGATGAAAACCGGACTGTGCTGTATGAGAAGCTGCGACATCGAAACGGAATTGAGACGTTTTATGACAGACGTATCGACACTGCGCTCCATCGTAGTCTCCGCCACATCGGTCTTGATAGCCGGTGCGCTGACCTCGACAGGCTGAAGCACTATGGTGTCCTGCGCCGAAACAACGGCCGACAACATCAGAATAACGAGCATTATCAAACACTTTCTCATATCCACGTTCAAAAGTTTTTATTCGGGAAAGATGAAATCGAATGCTGTTTCTCCGACCGACTCTTGTCCCGAAAGTCTTGTTTGTCAATGATTTATGGCAGGTCTTCTGACTTACTCCTTACGTTCGCGTCTTCCCATTCGTTTGAGATGAACAGTGACTTTTGCGAACGCTGCAAGAGCTTACAGCAGCGGGAACTGTCCGGGATTCTCACCCGATTCCCTATTGAGTCCTTTCGGACACCAAAAATCGCTGCAAAAATAGCATTTTTTTCAATGCAACAAGATTTTTTTCGTAAAAATTTCTTTGAATGAAGAGTTTTTGTAATTTTGCGGCGAATTTATTTACAAAGTTTCAAACTTTATAAACTTTACAAACTCATGAACTTGATAAACTTCAAAGAGATAATCAGTGCGTTCATCGTGATGTTCGCCATCATCGACATTTTAGGTTCGATTCCGATTTTCATCAATATTAAGGCTCAGAATCAGACGATTAAGGCTTGGCAGGCCGCTTTGGTCGCGTTGATTTTCTTCGTTGCGTTCTTCTATGCCGGCAACGGATTGCTGAATCTCTTCAGCGTCGATGCGCCATCGTTCGCCGTGGCGGGTTCGTTTGTGATTTTCATCTTGGCGTTGGAGATGATTCTCGGAATTGAGATAATAAAGACCGACGCCACGAGCGGCGGCGCCTCGATTGTGCCGATTGCATTCCCGCTCATCGCAGGGCCTGGAGCTTTGACGACATTGCTCTCACTCCGCGCGGAATACGCCGACATCAACATCATGATAGCATTGATTGCCAATATAATATTCGATTATTTCGTGCTTCGTTCCGTTGACAAGATTCAGCGTCTCATCGGCGGAAACATCGTCACGATAATGCGTAAGTTCTTCGGTGTCATCCTTTTGGCGATTGCGGTGAAGCTCTTCGCCTCAAACCTCGCAATCGTCATTTCAGGACTTTCAAGATAACTTTAGAAACCGAGCGTCAAGCCGGCGATACCGACAGCCAAGCCGAGCAGCACGCTGATACCTTTCGACAGGAAAAACGCTTTCCTCGACTCGGCGAGCAGCGGCAACGCTCCGTGTCCGTCCTGAACTATCGAACTTGCCAGCAAAATGCTCATCGGGATGCTGCCCTGCATGAACAGCAACACGAAAATCAAATGCGGCCCCGACTGCGGAATGATTCCTATCAACAAAGCCGCCGCCAAGACAATATACGGATTCTTCGTCACAAGTCCGTGAATATCAACGAAATGATTTATCAAAGTTAATCCGACAATAACGCCGAGCGTCCAAAAAACAATCTTCGGAAGATGCACCTTGATGACATGCTCCCACAAATGCTCTTCGAGGAAATGCTCATCGGCCACAATCACTATCACCATGATTATCAAGAACATCGCGATAAGCGTGTAGCGAATCCAGTCAGCCTCGCCGCCGTGGTCATGATGATGTCCCGCACGTTCCTCACATTCGTGTACTTCATGAATCTCATGTTCATGTAATTCACAGCATTCATCGTGATGATGTTCAACGCCGAAAGACTCGACCACCGACTCTTCGCTTTGTCCGCCCATGAGCATGTTAAGTTGGTGTTGCCCGTCGATTACCCCTCCGAGAATCAACGCCAGGATTGTCACGCACATCGTCATCAGCAAAGCGCGGACGAACGTCAGGTTTTTGAAGTTTTCCTTGACGGAATGGTGGTGGTCGCACACTTCACATTTCTCGTCTTCATGATGATGTCCGTGGTGATGGCAGACGTCGTGCCCTTCGTGTAACGGGAACGACTTCTCTGTCAGCCCGATGAATTTGTTTTTCATCGTTGACTGCAATATTCCGCCTACAACGATTGCCAGCACAAACAATATCGCCGTGATTAACAACGCTTTACCAGGGAAAAGCGAGAACATGAAAAACGACTCGTCGCCAGCCGTCGCGATAAGCGTCGCCATGAGCGCGGGGAAGTTCACGACTCTGTGGATGTACAACGACACGACGGTATAGGTGCCAAGGCATCCGGGTATCACGCCCATCACCGCACCGATTATTATCTGAATCCAAGGGGAAGCCTGAAGCCGTTTCGACCAGAGCCCTCCTGTTTTTACATTGATAAACTCAATTATCATCATCATTCCGAGAACGAATGCCGTGATGATAAGTACTTGTTGCAGAATAAGATAAATAGAATGTAATGTCATTGTTTAATTTCTAACATCGTTTCCCCAGAGCAGTTTGCCTCTCACTGTCCCGAAGAAATCGCGGTAAGGCATTTTCACGATATTGAAAGAGAAATCCGCCTTTTTGATTTCAAATTCAAAAGTTTTGTTGACCAATTTGATACGTGAGTCGAGGCCGAGGGCGTAGTTTTCGCAGCGTCCGTTCACTTTTATTTTCACCTTGCTGTCATCAGAGATGATGACCGGTCTCATGCTCAGATTATGTGCGGCAATCGGCGTGATCACGAAGCTGGTGACATTCGGCGCGACAATCGGGCCACCGGCAGAGAGGGAATACGCCGTCGAGCCTGTCGGTGTCGAAAGCAAGACGCCGTCACCCCAATATTTATTGAGAAGCCTGTCATCGACAAACACCTGCACTTCAATCAGGCTGTCGTACGAGCTATGTTGTATGCTCACCTCGTTGAGTCCGTAATTGATTCCATCGAAAAGTGTCTCATTACCAACGATTTCGACCATTGTACGATGTTCGACTTCATAATTTCCGGCAAGGATATTTGACACCGCATTCACTGCCTCGTCTGTCGAGACGCTTGAAAGGAATCCGAGATGTCCCATATTAATTCCGAAAACCGGCATTCCGCTGTCGCACACGAGCGGCACACAGTCGAGGACGGAGCCGTCGCCGCCGAGTGAGAACATCATGTCGGCGTTGCCTCTCAGCTGTCCGCAACCGTCAAACGTCTGGTATTCCACATTCTCGTCGAGGCATTGGAACACGGTGCCGAGGAACGGACGATATATGGTGACTTCCGCGCCGGCTTTGTGCAAAACGCCGATGATTTCCTTCACAAGTGCTTCGTTTTCAGCGCGTAATGTCTTTCCGTAAAGTGCTATTTTCATATATTGAATTGTGGAGACGTGTTGCAGCACGTCTCCATTCTCTTGTCTCTCAACTATTTATTAAGGTATTCATCAATGGCGCGTGCGGCGTTCTTGCCTGCGCCCATGGCGAGGATCACCGTTGCCGCTCCTGTCACAGCATCGCCGCCGGCATAGACAGCCTGACGTGACGTGAGTGCGTCTTCGTTGACGATGATGCCGCCGTGGTCGTTGACTTCGAGGCCCTTCGTTGTGTCTTTGATCAACGGGTTCGGCGACGTGCCGAGAGCCATGATGACGGTGTCGCATTCGAGCGTGAACTCGCTGCCAGGCACCTCGATAGGACGGCGACGTCCCTTGGCGTCCGGCTCGCCGAGTTCCATACGGATACATTCGATGCCTGTCACGAAACCGTTCTTCGGGTCACGCGGGTTCTCAGGGTTGTTGTATCCAAGTATCTTGGTCGGGTTATTCAGGAGTCTGAAGACGATGCCTTCCTCCTCTGCGTGCTCGACTTCCTCGCGACGCGCCGGCAGTTCTGCCATTGAACGACGATACACTATTGTGACCTCCGCGCCGAGACGGAGTGCCGTACGTGCCGCGTCCATGGCGACGTTGCCGCCACCGACGACGACGACCTTGCCGCCCTTCATGATCGGGGTGTCAACGACATCGCGGTAAGCCTTCATGAGGTTGGAACGCGTGAGGAACTCGTTGGCCGAATACACGCCTTTGTACGCCTCGCCTTCGATGCCCATGAACTTCGGAAGACCTGCACCCGAGCCGACGAACACCGCCTCATAGCCTTGCTCGAATAGCTCGTCGATGGTCAGGGTCTTGCCGATGACGACGTTTGTCTCAACGTCAACGCCGAGGGCCTTGAGGCCTTCAACCTCCTTGGCGACGATGGCTTTCGGGAGACGGAACTCCGGGATGCCGTAAACCAGCACGCCGCCTGCCGTGTGAAGCGCCTCGAACACCGAGACCTTATAGCCTTTCTTCGCGAGGTCGCCGGCGCATGTCAGACCTGACGGGCCGGAGCCGACGACAGCAACCTTATGGCCGTTCTGCGCCGGCATCACAGGCTGTTCCTTGCCGTTGGCGTTGTGCCAGTCGGCGACGAAACGCTCAAGGCGGCCTATGCCGACAGGCTCGAACTTGACGCCGAGCGTGCATTTGCTCTCGCACTGCGACTCCTGCGGGCAGACACGACCGCACACCGCCGGAAGCGACGACGACCGCGAAATAACCTGATATGCGCCATCGAAATCACTCTCCTTGATATGGGCGATGAACTCCGGAATCGAAATGTTCACCGGGCAGCCGCTCACGCACGGACTGTTCTTGCAGTTCAGGCAACGCTGCGCCTCTTCGACCGCGATCTGCATGGTGTAACCGAGTGTCACCTCGTTGAAATTATGTGCTCTCACCTTCGGATCCTGCGAAGGCATCTCATGTTTCTTGGGATTTATTGCCATGTTGTTCTTTCCTCCTTAAGCTTTTTTATAAAGATTGCATGTTGCTTCGTGGGCATGACGCTCGAAGTCGAAATACATTCTGCCACGTGACATGGCTTCGTCGAAGTCAACCTCATAGCCGTTGAAATCGGGGCCGTCAACGCAGGCGAACTTGGTGACTTTCTTCCCGTTCTGGTTGAGGGTGAGACGGCATCCGCCGCACATACCCGTGCCGTCAATCATAATCGGGTTCATCGACACCGTGACTGGGATGTTGAAAGGTTTGACTGTGGCTACCACGAACTTCATCATGATGCCGGGGCCTATTGTGATCACCTCGTCGAATGTCTCGCCGGCTTCAAGCAGTTCCTTGAGCGGCACCGTGACATTGCCGTGGCGGCCGTATGAGCCGTCGTCAGTCATCATGATGACTCTGTCGGAGCAGGCTCTGAACTCGTCTTCAAGGATCACGAGGTTCTTGTCGCGGAAGCCGATGATGCTTGTCACGTTGGCGCCGAGACGATGGAACTCTTCAGCCACCGGCAGTGCGATGGCGTTACCCACGCCGCCGCCCACGATGCAGACCTTCTTTTTGCCTTCCGTCTCCGTGGCTCTTCCGAGCGGGCCGACGAAATCCTGGATATATTCGCCTTCTTTCTTGTGGTTGAGCTGTTCTGTCGTGCTTCCGACAATCTGGAATATTATTTTCACTGTTCCGTCTGCCTTGTTACAGCCGGCGACGGTCAACGGGATGCGTTCGCCCTCCTCGCTCACGCGGAGGATGATGAACTGGCCGGGAAGTGCCTTGTTGGCAACCATCGGGGCTTCTATCTCCATCTGTGTTACAGTTGGATTCAGTTCTCTTTTTCTTACGATTTTATACATACGGACTTTCTATTTGATTTATATCAGTTAATGTTGGTTTATTATTGCTGTTATGAATTTTTTTACTTGCTTCTGATTTTGACTTCTCGTAACGTTGGATTAATAATGCCAATGACGCGGCGAGGTTCTCGTGTTTTATGATGATGCCGTCGGGCGCCTCAAGATGAACCGGCGCGAAATTCCAGATCGCCTTGATGCCGGCATCGACGAGCATGTCGCAAACCCTCTGTGCGGCATCTCCCGACACCGCGATAATGCCGATTCTTATATCATGCTCATTTACAAACGATTTGATGGTTTCTATACCCAAGATAGGTTTACCGTTAATCACCGCACCAACCTTGTCCTTATCTATGTCAAAAGAAGCCACCACGTCAAGGTTATACTTGTTGAAGCCATTGTAATTCAAAAGTGTCCTGCCCAGACGGCCTACGCCGACGAGAATCACCTCGTCGAGTTCCTTGCAGCCAAGAACCTTCTCCAAATCGTTCAATATCGTCTTGACATCAAAGCCAATGCGCGGTTTCCCAGGCACACTGCTTATGCTCGCCAAGTCTTTCCTCACCTGTATATTATTAAGTTTCAAGCTCTTGGCTATTAAAGTAGATGAGACATTCTGCACATTTTCATGTTGTTTCTCAATTATGAAATTGTAATACAACGGCAGACGATTCATCGTCGTCTTCATAATGCCATTCGTTGGATTATTCTCATTAATCATAAGGATAATGTTTCGATATACGATATAAGTTCATCGGCGCAAAAATAGTAAATTATTTTGATTCTCATTACTATTTTTTAAAATAATCGAACATTGACAAAAATACGCGCTGCGGTATGTCTCGGCTTTATGAATTTTACAAACTTTCAGCAAACCACTTCCCACTCAACGATATTCTTTTTCTCGCTCGAAAACGCTACTCCAATCTTAAACAATTTTCTCGAATCCGCGGCGTAAGGCTCGGCGTAGCCTTTGTCTTCGATTTGTTTGAGGGCTTCGGCGGCGGTGCCGTCAAGTTTGAACTCGAAGATATAAACGTAATCGGTGGTTTCAACAATCATGTCGGCCCTTCCGCGCGAGTTCGCTTTTTCCGTCAACACTGTATAGCAAGATAAAAGCCTGAATATCAGATAGAATGTGTAATGATAATGGCTCTCGTAGCTCCATGCGCGTTCCTGATAATTGGCGTTGTATGGTATTGAAGCGAAGAAGCCTGTCAGGGCATCGCGCAGGTCGTCGAGGCGGCATTGCTTGAGCATCTTGTTGATTGACAGCACGCACGAAAACGTCTCTCCGTTCTGGTGGAAATAGTCGTTGGCGAGAAGGTCGATGAAGCCGTTGCGCACCTCATTGTTCGGAAAGTCGAGGGTGTAGGTGAAATCCTCCTTGTCGTAGTCTTTTATCGTGAGATAGCCGCTCTGGTATATCATCGCCAATGGGTCTTCGGCATCGGCCTTGTAATCCATGAAGTATTTCCTCGCATACGACTTGCTGACGATGTCTTTGATGTTCGTCTTGTGCCGGTTGATAAGCCTGATGAGGTAGGTGGGGGTGCCTGACGCGAACCAGTATTCATCTATTTTTTTGACGTTCAATGCGTTCAGCACGCTGTACGGGTTGAAGATGTCGAGCATCTTTTCGGAGAAGTGGTAGCCGTCGTACTGTTTCTTGAGACGGACATACATTTCGTCTTTCGTGCAGCCGTATTTTTTTGCCATGACTTCTATCTCCTTGTCGAAATAACCCACGAATTCGTCCTTCGTGATGCCGCACAGCGCATCGAACTCGCTGTTCATGCTGATGTCCTCCGGCTGGTTGAAGCCGCTGAAAACGCTCACCTGCGAGAATTTGGTGACGCCCGTCAGAAGCACGAAACGCAGATGCTCGTCGGCTGATTTGAAAGTGCCGTAGAACTCTTTCAGCACGGCACGGTTCTCCGCTTCCATCGGCTCCATAAGTACGTCTAATAACGGCTTGTCGTATTCGTCGATGAGGACGACACATTTCTGGCCGGTCTTCTCGTGCGCTTTTTTTATCACATTTTGAAACCTCCTGCCAAGTTCAACGACATCCGACTCCTTGCCATATTGTCTCTCCCATTGAAGAAGGTAATCGCTGATGAGATTCGTCAGGCCTTCACGCTTGCCGTAATTTCCATTTGAGAAGTCTATTCTGAACACCGGATATTGTTTCCATTCCTTTTCCAGCTCCTCTATTTTCAGGCCTTTGAACAGTTCCTTCTCGCCTTTGAAATAGCTTTCCAATGTTGATAATAACAGTGATTTTCCGAATCTGCGCGGACGGCACAGAAAGCAGATGTCTTTCTGCGCGAGGTTGTAAACGAGGTCGGTCTTATCGACATAGACGTAACCGCCTTCAATGAGTGTGCTGAATGTCTGTCTTCCGATTGGGTACTTCATAACGATATTATTTTTTTCGGCTGCAAAGATAGTAAAAAAGTTTGAAAGTTTATAAAGTGTTAAAAGAGTAGAGTTAAAAGTTAAAAGAGTAGAGAGGAGAAAGTTAAGAGGGGAGTTTTTTCGATCTGCGGGGTAGATGCCTGGCACGCGTGCCGCGTACCCGGTTATTGAGGTACTGCCCTGCGGGCAGCCTGCAAGCCCGGCGGTGCCTGTAAGGCACCACCTTGATAACCGGGTACATGGAGGCGAAGCCGACATGTGCCCGGCAGCATGCGACAACCAACTACACTCTCAAAACTAAAGACTAAAAACTAAAGACTAAAAGAGAAAGCCCCACGAAAAAGTGAGGCTTTCCCTTTTCTTCAGACCGCCCCGCTTAAGGACAAGGCAGGTTAAATTCTAAGAACTAGCGAACCGGGCGCACTGACAACCCTGCGGTCCTAACGCTCCCATTCTGCGTATATACGTACCCATTACCGAAGTCCACGCTGTAAGCTCCGCCGGAAGCGTACGAGTTGAGCGTACTCGACCAGTATCCGCCGTAGGATCCCGCATCGCTGAGGCTCGTGCCATTGCGGCAGCCGGCAGCCGGGATGAACATGTAAACCGACCGGTCGAGAGAGGATTCCTTGCCCTTGATGACGAGATAGCCTGCAGCAACCGCGTTGAAACTCGGGACATTTATCGAGGGAGCACCGGCGGCAAGCCACTCGAACGTGTTGTATTCGTACAAGGCCTTCCACTCCGCACTCGTCGGCATGCGCCAGCCGCCGCCCCAGTTGGCTCTGGCCGCATCGTCCTCCAAGTCTAAGACGGTCTTGTTGTCAACTGTGCCGTACTTTGAATCCGTGCAGTATTTGGTGAGGGTGTTGTATGAGCCGTTGCACCACTTGTAGGTGTTCCAACCGTAATCGCTCTTGGTCTCCGTCTCGCCCCATGCGTAGTAGTCGCCGTACCAGTCGGCAGCCGCGTCGAGATCATCAGGGTCAACGCCGAGGTTGTACTTCGACCACTCCAATTTGTCGTAAGGCACAGGCAGACCCATGTTCACCGTCTCGTAGGTAGCCTTCACCGTGAGCTCAAGAGCGGAAAGCATGTTGTTGACAGCATTGAAGGCTTCAGTCGCAGTCACCTTTTTCTCCATGTATTTGCCGTTGGCGCAGTTGAAGCGCACCGTGAGGTCGCCGCCGTTGATTTTAGCGAGCGGGATGTAAACTTCAGTGGTGGCTTCCGACGTGAGTTGTAGACCGCCGAAGCTGACGGTCATTTTCTTTGCGCCGTCGGCGATGGCTGCGAATTCAGGAGTCTCGCCGTTGAATGTGACGTTTATTTTTCCATTGAGGTTGGATGTGGTGCTCGTGAGCACTATCGATTTCAGCTTGCTGGCGTCGGTGTCGTCAGTATTTTTACCCTTGAGCTTCAGCTTCAGCATGTTCACCGCGTTATGGAACTCCAGTCCGCCTTCCACGCTGCTGGTGACCGCCACCATGGGGACGGCCACTTTTCCGGCTTCGTATGTCATCGTCGCAGGGATGTTGAGCTTCAACGTCGCACCTTCGTGTGTCGTCGCACCAGCCGGATAGCCCACGTAGTACGGCGCCTCGCCTATGACGGTGCCTTCAAAGACGCCTTCAGTGGTGCCAGTTCCCTCTTTGAGGGTCAGCTCGCAGCCGTTCATGCTGATCACATCGCCTTCGCTCCAGTTCACTTTAAGGCCTTCGATGGCCGTCTTCGAGCCGTTGCCGCTCTCCGTCACCGCACTGATGGTGACGGCTCTTCCGTCACCGCTGAATCCCACAACAGGTTTCCTGCACGAAACCATCGTCACGAGGCACGCCACCGCGAGCCACGTCACCGCTAATGAAAATCTCTTCATTTCTTTTTTCTCCTTTCTTTTTCTGTTCTTCATTGATTTGACTTGTCCGCACATTAGCCGCCGAAGTCTATCTTCACATCGTTGAACACCTGTGTGCTTTTCCCTGTGCCGCTCGCGGCGTAGCCTTGTTCTGTCATGAAGCCCGCGGCTTCGATTCTTGGAGCTTCGTAGCTCATCTTTCTGTTGATTTCTTTCTTCATTTTTTTATTTTTTGAAATTATTTAATGTCGTTAGTGTCGATTAATGTCATTAATGTCCCAGAAAGCAATTCCTTGAAACCATTGAAACCCCTGAAACCTCTGAAACCATTGAAACCTCTGAAACCATTGAAACCTCTGAAACCATTGAAACCTCTGAAACCTCTGAAACCCCTGAAACCTCTGAAACCATTGAAACTTCTGAAACCATTGAAACCCCTGAAACCTCTGAAACCATCGGAAACACCGAAAGCCCCTGACTTGCGGTCAGCGGCGGAGTTTTTAAACAAAAGATAAATTGTTGATTTACAGCAAATTGGTAACGGGGGGGGGTAATCACAATATCCCTATTCGCCAAATTCGGCGAACAGAATCATTGTCCTTGATATTGTGATTGCACTCTTTTCATATTGGCGGCAAAAGTACAACTTTTTTTAATATGTGCGACATTAATTTTTCATTTTTTTGTACACGTGCCGGATACCATGACGGGTGCGCGTGATCTGTCTGCCGGGCACTTTCTACTTTATAACTTTATAAACTTTCTAAACTCTCCGAGCTTATTTCTTTAGCGGCTCCGCTATCTTCGCCGCCAGAAACTGTCTGTTCATCCTCGCGATGTTGGTGACGGAGATGCCTTTCGGACATTCCGCCTCGCACGCGAAGGTGTTGGAGCAGTTGCCGAATCCGAGTTCGTCCATGCGGGCGACCATCTTCTGCACCCTGTCACGCGCCTCGACCTGTCCCTGCGGGAGCAAAGCAAGTTGCGACACCTTCGCCGAGACGAACAGCATCGCGCTGCCGTTCTTGCATGTCGCGACACAGGCTCCGCATCCGATGCACGCCGCCGCGTCCATCGACAGGTCGGCGCAGTGTTTGTTCACCGGGATCGTATTGGCGTCGGGAACGCCGCCGGTGCGCACCGAGACGTAGCCGCCCGACTGAATGAGCTTGTCCAACGACGAGCGGTCAACCATCAGGTCCTTGATGATTGGGAACGCCGCCGAGCGCCACGGCTCAACGGTGATCGTCGCGCCGTCGGCGAACTTGCGCATGTGCAGCTGACACGTAGTGGTGTTCTTGAACTTCCCGTGCGGATGTCCGTTGATATACAGGCCGCAGGTGCCGCAGATTCCCTCGCGGCAGTCGTGGTCGAATGTCACGGGGTCCTCGCCTTTCATTACGAGCTGTTCGTTGAGGATGTCGAGCATCTCGAGGAACGAAGCCTCCTTCGGCACGTTGTCGAGATGATATTCAACAAATTTTCCTTTCGACTTATTATCCTTTTGTCTCCAAACTTTCAATGTCAACTTCATGGCTACTTGTAGTTTCTTTGTTTAACTTCCACATTTTCAAACTTAAGTTCTTCTTTATGAAGAACCGGCTCGTTGTCGTCGCCCTTGAATTCGTAGGCTGCCACGAAACTGTAGTTGGTGTCGTCGCGCATGGCCTCGCCGTCGGGTGTCTGGTACTCGGCGCGGAAATGTCCGCCGCACGACTCGTTACGCATCAGCGCGTCGCGTGCCATCAGCTCGCCCATCTCGAGGAAGTCGGCGACACGCAGTGCCTTCTCGAGTTCGTTGTTCATGCCTTCACGACGCGGCACCTTCACGTTTCGCCAGAACTCGGCGCGGAGTTTCTTTATCTCTTCGATGGCTTTCTCAAGACCTTCCTTCGTCCTCGACATCCCGACGTATTCCCACATGATGTGGCCGAGACGTTTGTGGATTGAATCGACGGTCTCGGTGCCGTTCACGTTGAGTATCTTCTCGATACGCTCGCGCACCTCCTTCTCGGCCTGTTCAAATTCAGGCAGGTCGGTCGAGAAACGCGGCACGCCGATCTGGTCGGCGAGATAGTTCTGCATGGTGTATGGAAGCACGAAATAACCGTCCGACAGTCCCTGCATCAACGCAGAGGCGCCGAGGCGGTTTGCGCCGTGGTCGGAGAAGTTGGCTTCGCCGGCGGCGAACAAACCTTTGACGGTGGTCTGCAATTCGTAGTCAACCCAGAGGCCGCCCATGGTGTAATGCACCGCCGGGTAAATCATCATCGGGGTGACATAAGGGTTCTCGTCAACGATGCGTTCGTACATCTCGAAGAGGTTGCCGTATTTCTCCTCGACGGCCTTCCTTCCGAGACGTTGTATGGCTTCCTTGAAGTCGAGATAGACGGCGCGGCCGGTGTTGTTCACGCCGTAGCCAGCGTCGCAGCGTTCCTTGCCGGCGCGTGAGGCGACGTCACGCGGGACGAGGTTGCCGAACGCCGGATAACGACGTTCGAGGTAATAGTCTTTCTCCTCTTCAGGAATATCGGTTGCTTTCATCTTGCCTTCACGGAGAAGGGCCGCCTTCTTTTCGTCTTTCGGCACCCAGATGCGACCGTCGTTGCGCAGCGACTCGCTCATCAGCGTGAGCTTCGATTGGTAGTCGCCGTGGACGGGGATGCACGTCGGGTGAATCTGCGTGAAGCACGGGTTCGCCATCATGGCGCCTCTCTTGTAGGCGTGCCATGCCGCCGAGCCGTTCGACGACATCGCGTTTGTGGATAGGAAGAACACACGTCCGTAGCCGCCCGAGGCGATGACTACGGCGTGTGCCGCATGACGCTCCAGCTCGCCGGTGACGAGGTTACGGACGATGACGCCACGGGCGCGGCCGTCAACGATGACGACATCGAGCATCTCGCGGCGTGCGTACATCTTCACCGTGCCTCTCTCAATCTCCTTGCTCATCGCGCCGTAAGCGCCGAGGAGAAGCTGCTGCCCGGTCTGACCTTTGGCGTAAAAGGTACGCGACACCTGCGCCCCGCCGAACGAGCGGTTGGCGAGGAGGCCGCCGTACTCACGCGCGAACGGGACACCCTGCGCGACGCACTGGTCGATGATGTTGTTGCTGACTTCGGCGAGACGATAGACGTTGGCCTCACGAGCGCGGTAGTCGCCGCCTTTGACGGTGTCGTGAAACAGACGCCAGACGCTGTCGCCGTCGTTGGGATAGTTCTTCGCGGCGTTGATGCCACCCTGCGCGGCGATGCTGTGGGCGCGGCGCGGGCTGTCCTGTATGCAGAACACCTTCACGTTGAAACCCATCTCGCCGAACGAGGCGGCAGCCGAAGCACCCGCCAAGCCCGTGCCGATGACGATGATGTCGAGCTTGCGCTTGTTGGCCGGATTCACCAATTTCTGGCTTGCCTTATAGTTTGTCCATTTTTCAGTCAATGGACCTTCTGGTATCCTTGAATTTAATTCCATAATTTTAAACATTTAAATTTGGAAAAATCAACCAATAATAAAGTACCACGCTTGCGAACATGGCCACGATGACGATGGCGAAGAACTTGCCGAGCCACTCGATGCGGCGTTTCCAGACGTGGTTGTTCCAGCCGATCGACTGCATCACCGAGGCGATGCCGTGCGAGAGATGGAACCACAGGAAAGCGAGCCACAAGAGGTACATTATGCTGAAATATGTGTTGCCGAACACCATTTTAATACGTCCCACACCATCGACAGGCGACAGTCCGTCGGACGGCGCGACACCCTGAAGTTCAGCGAGTTGCATCTTCGCCCAAAAGGCATAGAGATGAAGTCCGAGGCCGATGATGACGATGACGCCGATGACGAGCATGTTTTTCGACGCCCACGACACGCCATCCTGTCTTTCGGTCACGGCGTAGCGTTGGTTGCCGCGTGCCCTGTAGTTCTGGAAAGAGAGGATGAAAGCATAGACGAAATGAATCACAACCATGGCGGCGAGGCCGATGGTGCCGACGACGGCGTACCAGTTGGCGCCGAGGAACTCGCAAATCCAGTTGTAACCGCTCTCCGAGATGATCGACACGACGTTCATCGAGCCGTGGAACAACAGGAAAAACACCAAGCAACCGCCGGTAATCGCCATTATTAGTTTTTTCGTGATTGACGAAAGACCTTTTCTATTTTTCATTTTATAACTTATTTAATTTCAACAAATTAAGCCCAATATCCAGCTTTGCCGACGAGGACGAGCATTCCGATTGCGAGGGCAAGACCGAGGATGCCGATGATGACGCCGACTTTCTCCATATCCTTGACTCGAATCATGCCGGTGCTGAAAGCGATGGCATTAGGCGGTGTGGAGATCGGGAGCGACATTCCCAATGAAGACGCGAGTGTTACGCTGAGGAGCAGCGTGCCTGGGCCGCCCATGCCGTCGAGGCTGTGACCCATGCCCGTCGCCATCGTCACCATGACAGGGAGAAGCAGGTTCGCCGCCGCCGTGTGCGAGATGATGTTGGAGATAATCCAGCAGATAAACGAAGCACCAATGATTATGACGAGTGGTGACATCGTATCGAACGGTAGTGCATCGACGAGGTCTTGTGCGAGGCCTGTCTCAAACAAAGCGGTGCCGAGTGCGAAGCCGCCGGCCACGAGCCAAAGCACGCTCCAGTTGATTTCCTTGAGGTCTTCTTTAGTGAAGATGCCTGTCACGCAGAACACCGCGACAGGTATCATCGCCACGACATACGAATTCAAACCCGTCAGTTTGTCAAGCATCCAGAGGATAATCGTGATGGCGATTGTGATGTACGTCACCGTGAGTTTCCAGCCTTTCTTCGTCTCGCCTTCGATGTGTAATTCAATGATTTTCTTTTTGAAAGGGAAGAAAAGCAGGAGCAGTCCCCATGCGATGAGCAGCATCACGATGGTGTAAGGCAGCATCACCAAGAACCAGTCTTGGAAATGGATGTCCATGTTAAGGCCGTTCGGGTCGTTGAGGAATCCCAATGCGATGGCGTTGGGCGGTGTTCCGATAGGTGTCGCGAGGCCGCCGATGTTGGCGCCGATAGGTATTGCCATGGCGAGGCCGATCTTGCCTTTGCCGTCAACAGGCATCTGGCGGAGCACCGGCGCCATGAAAGTGAGCATCATGGCCGCCGTCGCGGTGTTGCTGATGAACATCGAGAACAAGCCGGTGACTAAAAGAAATCCGAGAAGCACGAACTCCGAGCGTTTCCCGAAGAGCTTAAGAAGACCTTTGGCGAGCTGCACGTCAACGCCCATCTTCGAGGCGATGGCTGCTATGACGAAACCGCCGAGGAAAAGCATGATGGTACGGTCGGAGAAATCTTCCAGAAGATGCTGATATACAATAAGTTTGCCGACATCACGCGCACCGTCGCCTTCTTTCAAAAAGGCAATGGCGCCTGTAGAACAGGTGAGAAGCAAGATGACGACAATAAGCACCGATGTCGTCCACGACGGGATGGCTTCCGTCACCCACATCGCGAAAGCAAATGCGAACACGGCGACGACGCGCTGCTCAACGATTGAAATGTCAGTAAGTCCGTACAGACCCGACGGAGCAATCCAGAAGAAAAGAAAGATGGTCACCGATATGGCAATCTTGACAATCTTTCCCCAATTCTTTGATTCTGTATTGTTTTCAGACATAAAAATTGGTTTGATTAAGTGAATCAATTCAATTTCTTTCCAATCTCGTATTCCTTGACCTTGCCAGAAATCTCGCCTTTTTTATAGTTCGTTTCAGACTTGATGCTGCCGTCTTCATAAAATTCAACGGACAATCCGTGCTGCACGTTGTCTTTGTACATCTTCCTCGTCTTGAGCGTGCCGTCTTCGTAATACGTCTCCTGAACGCCTTCAAATTGTCCTTCTTTATAGGTGTACATCGCCACTTTCGGGCCTTGTGACTTCTCGTTGTAGGCGTACCATATCGTCACGCCGTCGCGCTGGCCTTCCTTGTAATTGGATTCTTCCTGGACAGTGCCTTTGTCGTAGCATATCTTTGAAGGTCCGTCTTTCAGGCCGTTTTTGTAGCTCACGATGTCGCGCACCACCCCGCCTCTCAGCCATCTTATGACTTCGCCGTCAAGTTCGCCGTCTTTATATTCAGCCTGTTTCGTGATGATTCCCTGTTTGTCGATGTCAAAACACACACCTTCAAGTTTCCCATTGACATACTGTCTGATGAAATGAGGCAGTTCCGATTTTGAGTGGCATTCAATCCATGTGCCGGTTTTCTGACCGTTCAACACCCAGCCGGTGATTTTCACATCAGATTCATCCGAATAACGTCCGTCAGGATGGTTTGTAACATCAACATAATCTAATCTTTGCGCAAAGCCGGCAATACTCATTGCGGCAAGCAACATTGCAAATAACAATCTTTTCATATACATTAATTTATAGTTTCGATTTATGAGCCGCAAAGATACGAAATTTAGTTTTACGGAGATGGATTTATGAAAATTTCCT
>JAKSMW010000013.1 GCA_024400395.1 Bacteroidales bacterium | reverse complement strand
GCAACGTGTATCTCAACGAGCTGGACCAGTACATGAAGCGCGAGCTGAAGTGCCGCCACTACGGGCGCTACGTCGATGACTTCTACGTGGTGAGTGCTGACAGGAAATGGCTTGCATCGGTAGTGCCGTCGGTGAGGCGGTTCCTCACGACGCTCGGCCTCCTGTTCCACGACGGCAAGCTGAATGTCACGACGGCGCGGCACGGCGTGGAGTTCCTCGGCGCGTGGCTGAAGCCGCACCGCGTCTATGCCACCCGCGGCACCGTTGGCAGGATACGCGCCAAGCTGCGCGTCTTCGCGGAGTCGGACCGCTCCCGCTGGTCGGCATCCCTCAACTCGTTCTGCGGCGTGCTGTCGCACGGCGCCAACTACCGCCTCCGCCGCCGTCTGATGCTCGCGGTGCCGGCGTTCGCCAAGTACGGCGTGTTCGATATGGAGTACAGGAGGTTTTTTAGTTTTTAGTTTTTAGAGTGGAGTAGAGACGGGCCATGCAATTCGTTAGATTTGTGTAATTCGTGGTGAAAGTTCATGAAGTTTTTTCTATTATTAATAGGTGTTTGTGCGGTATATGGGATGGCTGCGGAATTTAAATTTTTATCTTGTTGATTATCAATTATTTAGTAAAAATAAAAATATTTTTTGCAAAAAATTATAATTTTTGATGAACATATTGAAAAAAGTAGTAATTTTGCAGCCGAAAAAGGTAGTAAATGTTGCCTCATTTACAAATAGTAAGGGACCTGATAAGTTAAACGTGAAAGGTTTCTTCATCGCGAAACGTTCGGAATATATCTTCGCGGTGTGTTTAGAAAGAGAGCGATGAAGGGATTTGTCGCGAAGAAGTCTTGAACTAAGACTTATCACTCCTTGCTATATGTGATTGCCAGTCACAGATTTTCTATCGATTTCACGGAAAAATTGAGTAAAGGCCGAAAGCCTTGAAGAGTTTAATAACAAAATTAAAAATTTAAACGCAATTAAAGAATGCCAACAATTCAACAGTTAGTCCGCAAGGGACGTCAGAAATTGGAAGACAAGAGCAAGTCTCCTGCCTTGGATTCTTCGCCACAGCGCCGCGGCGTGTGCGTCCGTGTTTACACGACCACACCTAAGAAGCCTAATTCGGCCATGCGTAAGGTCGCGAGGGTCCGTCTGACAAATCAAAAGGAAGTCAACGCTTACATTCCGGGTGAGGGCCACAACCTTCAGGAGCACTCAATCGTGATGATCAGAGGAGGCCGTGTGAAGGACCTTCCGGGTGTGCGTTACCACATCATCCGCGGCACATTGGACACAGCAGGTGTCGAAGGCCGCCGTCAGCGCAGGTCAAAGTACGGTGCGAAACGCCCGAAGAAGGGTGCGGCGCCAGCAAAAGGTAAGAAGTAGAACTTAGTAAAACGATTAGGAAATGAGAAAAGCTAAACCGAAGAAAAGAATCATCCTTCCGGATCCGAAGTACGGTGATGTCAACGTCACGAAGTTCGTGAACAACATCATGCTCGAAGGAAAGAAGAACCTTGCTTACGAGATTTTCTACCAGGCGATGGACATCGTTCAGGCTAAGTTGAACGAGGACCCGCTCGAGGTTTGGAAGAAAGCGTTGGCGAACGTCACACCACAGGTCGAGGTAAGAAGCCGTCGTATCGGTGGCGCGACATTCCAGATCCCTTCAGAAATCCGCCCTTCGCGCAAGCAGAGCATGGGCATGAAGAACCTTATCGGCTACGCACGCAAGCGCCACGAGAGATCGATGGGCGAGAAGCTTGCGGGCGAGATCATGCAGGCTTATAAGGAAGAAGGCGCGGCCTTCAAGAAGAAAGAGGAGATCCACAGGATGGCAGACGCTAACAAGGCGTTCTCACACTTCAGATTCTAACGAACGACAATATCCCATAAGATGGCTAACGACACGAATAATATGACGACCCTCGACCGCACCCGCAACATCGGCATCATGGCACACATCGACGCCGGCAAGACGACTACGACCGAGCGCATCCTCTATTATACGGGCCGCAACCATCGCATCGGCGAGGTGCATGACGGCGCCGCCACCATGGACTGGATGGTCCAGGAGCAGGAGCGCGGCATCACCATCACCTCGGCAGCCACCACGGTGTATTGGAATCACGACGACAACCAGTTCAAGATCAACATCATCGACACCCCCGGGCACGTCGATTTCACCGTCGAGGTGGAACGCTCGCTGAGGGTGCTCGACGGCGCCATCGCCATCTTCTGCGCGGTGGGCGGCGTTGAACCACAGTCGGAGACCGTGTGGCGCCAGGCCGACAGATACAACGTGCCGCGCATCTGCTTCGTCAACAAGATGGACCGCAGCGGCGCTGACTTCTACAAAGTCTTGGAGCAAATCAAAGACAAACTCAATGCGAAACCTGTCCCTGTCCAAATTCCGATAGGAGAGGAGGACAGGTTCGTCGGCGTCATAGACCTTATCAAGAACAAAGCTCTCGTGTGGGACGAAGACGGGCTCGGCACCCAATTCGACGAAGTCGAGGTCCCCGCGGAACTGGCAGAACTCGCAGCAGAATACCGCCTAAGACTCTTAGAAGGCGCTGCTGAGGACAACGAAGCTCTCTTCGAAAAATTCATGGTCGATCCAGACTCCATCACAGAGGAGGAACTTATCGCGGAAATCAGAAAGGCAACATTAGAACTGCGTATATGCCCTGTGATGTGCGGAGCTTCATTCAAAAACAAAGGAGTACAACCGCTCCTCGACGGTGTAGTCCGCTACCTTCCAAGCCCGCTTGATATCGAAGACGTCAGAGGTGTCAACCCCAAGACGGAGAAAGAGGAGACCCGCAAGGCCGACCCGAAAGAACCGTTCAGCGCACTCGCATTCAAGATTGCAACCGACCCTTACGTCGGCAAACTCGCGTTCTTCCGCGTCTATTCAGGCACACTCGAAGCAGGCCAGACAGTCCTCAACGTCTCCACAGGCAAACGCGAACGCATCAACAAGATCGTCCAGATGAACGCCAACAAACAGACACCGCTCGACAAGATCGAGGCCGGCGACATCGCCGCCGCGGTGGGTTTCAGGGAGATCAGGACGGGCGACACCCTCGCGTTCGAGAAAGAACCGATCGTCCTCGAGAACATCAAGTTCCCGGAGCCGGTGGTGCAGGTCGCCGTCGAGCCTAAGACACAGGCCGACATGGAGAAGCTCACCATCGCGCTGGCTAAGCTCTCGGAGGAGGACCCGACATTCAAGGTGACGACCGACGAGAACTCTGGACAGACGATCATCTCGGGGATGGGCGAGCTTCATCTCGACATCATCGTTGACCGTCTCAAGAGAGAGTTCGGCGTGGAGATTAACGAGGGCCAGCCGCAAGTGGCATACAGGGAGTCGTTTACGAAGACTGTCCGCTACCGCGAAGTCTATAAGAAACAGAACGGCGGCAAGGGCAAGTTCGCAGACATCGAATTCGAAATCGGGCCTGCCGACGACGGCATGTCAGGATTACAGTTCGTCAACGACATCAAGGGCGCGAGCATTCCCAAGGAGTTCATCGCACCCATCGAGAAAGGATTCCGCAGTTCGATGTCGAACGGCGTCCTGGCAAGTTTCCCGATGGATTCTGTCAAGGTGCGTCTCATCGACGGCAGTTCGCATCCGGTCGATAGCGACGACCTCTCGTTCGAGAGTGCGGCGCGCATCGGCTTCAAGGAGGCTGGCGCGCAGGCGGGTTCGGTCGTGATGGAACCGATAATGAAGGTTGAAGTCCACGTCCCGGCCGACTACCTCGGCGACGTGACGGGCGACCTCAACAGGCGCAGGGCAGTCCTGCACAACGTGGACATCGACCACGGGCTTCAGGTCGTCAAGGCCGACGCGCCGTTGTCGGAGATGTTCGGATACATAACGACACTTCGCACCCTGACCCAGGGCAGAGGCACGTTCAACATGGAGTTCAGCCATTACGCTGAGGTTCCGGCGGCGCTCGCCGATGTGGTCATCAAGAAGGCGAAGGGGATATATTTCTTCTTTTAGGGAAGACAGGGAATAAGAATAAAAAGGTAAGAAAAAAAATAAAATTAACGACAAATTCTTATGAGCCAAAGAATTAGAATTAAACTCAAGTCGCACGACCACAACTTGGTTGACAAGTCAGCCGAGAAGATCGTGAAAACCATCAAAATGACTGGTGCAGTCGTCAGCGGTCCGATTCCGCTTCCGACCGACAAGAAGATCTACACGGTTTTGCGCTCCACATTCGTTCACAAGAAGTCACGTGAGCAGTTCGAGTTGTGCTACCACAAGAGATTGTTGGACATCTACAACGCGACCTCTCAGCAGATTGACGCTTTGATGAAGCTGGAGATGCCGAACGGCGTGGACGTGGAAATTAAATTATTGTAAAACTATCTAGTAATTAAAAGCTTAAAGTATTAGCAATGTCAGGAATACTAGGAAAAAAGATTGGGATGACCAGCATTTATGACGAGAGCGGCAAGAACGTGCCGGTCACAGTCATCGAAGCAGGTCCATGTGTAGTAACCCAAGTTAAGACAAAAGAGAAAGACGGTTACGATGCTATCCAATTGGCGTATGATGAGAAGAAGGTGAAGAACACACCGAAGGCCATGCAGAAACATTTCGAGAAGGCCGGCACGACGCCGAAGAAATTGGTTAGGGAATTCACTCGTTTCGAGGAAGGACACAGGAAGAGCCTCGGAGAGACACTCACCGTCGATGTGTTCATGGAAGGCGAATTCGTTGATGTCAGCGGCATCAGCAAAGGTAAGGGCTTCCAGGGCGTAGTGAAACGTCACCATTTCAATGGTGTCGGGCAATCGACTCACGGTCAGCACAACCGTTTGAGGAAACCAGGTTCAATTGGAGCGTGCGCTTATCCTTCGAGAGTGTTCAAGGGTCTCCGCATGGGCGGCCAGATGGGCAACAAGAAAGTGAAAGCCATCAACCTCCAAATTATGAAAATCATTCCGGAGAAGAATTTGTTAGTTGTTAAGGGTTCGGTACCGGGAGCAAAGAACGGCTATTTAAAAATTGAGAGATGGAGTTAGAAGTTTTAAAGATTACCGGTGAAACAACGGGACGCAAGGTCCAGTTGAATGACAATGTGTTCGGCATCGAGCCGAATGACCATTGCATGTACCTTGACACGAAGCTCATCATGGCGAACAAGCGCCAGGGTACGCACAAGTCGAAGGAACGCAGCGAGATTGCGGGCAGCACACGCAAGCTCTTCCGTCAGAAAGGTACAGGCGGCGCACGCCGTGGTGACATCAACTCACCATTGCTCAGAGGCGGCGCACGCGTGTTCGGCCCCAAGCCGCGCGACTACAGTTTCAAGTTGAACAAGAAGGTCAGACTCCTGGCCCGCCGTTCGGCATTGTCAACGAAGATGGCTGCGAACGAGATCGTGATCCTTGAAGATTTCACATTCGACACAATCAAGACGAAGAAGATGGTCGAGGTGCTCAACAACCTCAAGGTGAACGGAAAGAAGAACATGTTCCTTTTCCCGGAGACCGACATGAACGTCGTCCTGTCAGCAAGGAACATCGAGCGCACAACAATCGCACTTGCACGGAACATCAACACTTATGATATTCTGAACGCCAAGAACTTGTTCATCTTGGAGAGTTCGATCAAACCTATTGAAGACATTCTTGGATAACCTTTAAAAAAAGAAAAGAGATGATTATCATAAAGAAACCAATTATCACGGAGAAGATGACCGCCATCAGCGAGAAGCTGAACAAGTACGGGTTCATCGTTGATGTCCGCGCGAACAAGTTGCAGATCAAGGCAGCTGTCGAGGAACTCTACAATGTGAATGTGACAGCAGTCAACACAATGAGATATGATGGAAAGGTCAAGTCACGCTATACGAAAGGCGGCGTCGTCTCGGGAGAGAGAGACGCGTTCAAGAAGGCAGTCGTGACATTGGCGAAAGGTGAAACAATTGACTTTTTTAGCAACATTTAAAGATGGCTTTAAAGAAATATAAACCGACAACTCCAGGTCAGCGCTTCAAAGTTATCAGCGCATTTGACGAGATTACGACCAACAAGCCGGAGAAATCGCTGCTCGCACCGAAGAAGAGCACCGGCGGCCGTAACAACACTGGTAAAATGACTGTCCGCAACATAGGCGGCGGCCACAAGCAGAAATACAGAATTATCGACTTCAAGCGCGATAAGGACGGCATCGAGGGCACAGTCAAGACCATCGAATACGATCCGAACCGCACAGCGCGCATCGCGTTGGTGTTCTACGCCGACGGCGAGAAGCGCTACATCATCGCACCTCAGGGCTTGAAAGTCGGACAAAAAGTGATGTCGGGCAAGGATGCCACGCCGAACATCGGAAACACATTGTTCTTGAGCGATGTCCCGTTCGGTACGATCATCCACAACATCGAGCTTCGTCCGGGTCAGGGTGCCAAGATGGCACGCAGCGCCGGCGCGTACGCCCAGCTGATGTCACGTGATGGCAAGTACGCCATCCTCAAGATGCCTTCAGGCGAGACACGTCTCATCCTCCAGGCATGCAGGGCCACGATCGGCACGGTGTCGAACGCCGACCACAACCTCGAGAAATCAGGTAAGGCAGGCCGCAGCCGCTGGTTGGGTCGCCGCCCGCGCGTCCGTGGCGTCGTCATGAACCCAGTCGATCACCCGATGGGTGGTGGTGAAGGCCGTGCGTCAGGTGGCCATCCGAGGAGCCGCAAGGGCTTGCCGGCAAAGGGCTACAAGACACGTCGTCCGAAGAACGCGTCGAACAAGTATATCATTGAGAGACGCAAGAAGTAATTAACCAAGTAAAAGAAAGAAGTTATGAGTCGTTCACTTAAAAAAGGACCATATATCCACTATAAACTCGAGCAGAGGGTTCTGGATAATGTAGCAACAGGAAAGAAGACCGTGATCAAGACTTGGTCAAGAGCTTCAATGATTTCTCCTGATTTCGTCGGACAAACGATAGCTGTTCACAACGGTAATAAATTCATCCCGGTTTACGTCACCGAAAACATGGTCGGCCACAAACTCGGCGAGTTCGCCCCGACCCGTACATTCAGAGGCCACTCCGGAAACAGAAAAGATGTTAAATAATAAGTAAGATGGGAGCAAGAAAACATAACGCAGCAGAAGCAAGAAAGGCGGCGAAGAAGCAGGTCGCGATGGCAAGACTCAGCGACGTCCCGACATCACCATTCAAGATGCGCCTTGTTGCAGACATGATCAGAGGGATGAAAGTGGAACTTGCACTTCATGCCTTATTATACTCACCGAAGGCGGCGTCGAAGCCGGTGTACAAGTTACTCCGCTCGGCAATCGCCAACTGGGAAGCAAAGAACGAAGGGAAGCGCCTCGAGGACGCAAACCTGTACGTAAAGGAGATATTTGTCGATGAAGGCCGTACGCTCAAGCGTATTCAGCCGGCACCTCAGGGCCGCGCTCACCGCATCCGCAAACGCTCGAACCACGTGACTATCATCGTCGATAGCAGAATCGCAGATATGAAAGCCGCAGAAGCTAATGTTGAAGAATAAAAAAAGATTAAAATGGGACAGAAAACTCATCCAATAGGTCTAAGACTCGGAGTCATCAAAGGTTGGGACTCAAACTGGTACTGTGGCAAGGATACAGCCAAGAACATCGGGGAAGACGACAAGATCCGCAAGTATCTCAACGCACGTCTCGGTAGCAAGGCAGGTATCTCGAAGATCGGCATCGAACGCTCGATCAAACTCGTGACCGTGACAATCTTCACAGCCCGCCCGGGTGTCATCATCGGCAAGGGAGGCACAGAGGTTGAAAAGCTCAAGGAGGAAGTGAAGAAGCTCATCGGCAAGGACATCCAGATCAACATCAGCGAGATCAAACGCCCTGAACTTGACGCGTTCATCGTGGCAAGCTCAATCGCGAAGCAGATCGAAGGCCGTGTGGCATACCGCCGCGCGATGAAGAAGGCCGTTCAGGATACGATGAGGATCGGCGCCGAAGGCATCAAGGTCATCGCGTCAGGTCGTATCGGCGGCGCTGAGATCGCACGCTCGGAATCAATCAAGGAAGGCCGCATCCCGTTGCACACCCTCCGCGCTGACATCGACTACTCGCTCGTCGAAGCTCACACCTCATACGGCCGTATCGGCATCAAGGTGTGGATCTGCAAGGGCGAGGTCTATGGTCGCCCGGAGCTTGTTCCGACGTCGAGCCAGCCTGCGTCACAGAAGAAGGTCGGCGGCATGGACAGGAAACCCGGCAACGGGGCACCGCGTCGCGCCAAACGCCCAAGCAACAATAAGTAAAGACATTGCAAGAGATGTCTGCAAAATTAAATAAGGTAATATAAAATCAAATAACGATGTTACAACCTAAAAGATCAAGATACAGAAGACCCCAGAAAGGCAAAATGAAGGGCAACGCGTTCCGCGGCCATGAGCTCGCCTTCGGTTCTTTTGGAATTAAAACGATGGAGGAATGCCTGATAACAGCCCGCCAGATTGAGGCTGCCCGTCAAGCTGTCACACGTCACATGAAACGTGAGGGGCAGATTTGGATCAGAATATTCCCTGACAAACCTATCACCAAGAAGCCTCTCGAGGTTCGTATGGGTAAAGGTAAAGGAGACGTCGAGTACTTCGTTGCGCGCGTCACTCCAGGTCACATGCTTTTCGAAGCTGCGGGTGTCCCGCTGGCGGTCGCCAAGGAAGCTCTCCGCTTAGCCGCTCAAAAGCTGCCTGTAACAACAAAGTTCGTGGTTAGAAGAGATTATGTCGAATAGAAACAGTTGGCACTATGAAGAAAGAAGCAATCAATGAATTAAGTACTGCTGATCTGATGGAACGCGTCGAGACCCTGCGTCTCGAGTACGTCAAGATGAAAATGCAACATGCAGTTTCCCCATTGGATAATCCGAACAAGCTCGGAGCAACCCGCAAACAGATCGCGCGCATGCTGACAGAGCTGACAAAGCGTCAGAATGCAGAAAAGAACGTTAAATAGACACGACGAAAGGAAATAAGACATGGAAGAAAGAAATCTTAGAAAAGAGAGAATCGGTGTCGTTGCCAGCAACAAGATGGACAAGACGATCGTCGTAGTGATTGAACGTCGCACAAAACACCCGATTTACGGTAAGTTCGTTAAGAAATCAACACGGTTCTTCGCACACGACGAGAACAATGAATGCAACATCGGAGACACGGTGCGCATCATGGAGACCCGTCCGCTCAGCAAGAACAAACGTTGGAGACTCGTTGAAATAATAGAAAGGGCCAAGTAATGTTACAACAAGAATCAAGACTTGCAGTAGCCGACAACAGCGGTGCAAAGGAAGTGCTCTGCATCAGAGTATTAGGCGGAACCAAAAAGCGTTATGCCCGTATCGGCGACGTGATCGTGGTTTCAGTTAAGGACGCTCTCCCAAGCGGCAACGCGAAGAAGGGCACAGTGTTCAAAGCAGTCGTAGTCCGCACAAAGAAGGAGACGCGCCGCGCCGACGGGTCATACATCCGCTTCGACGACAACGCGTGCGTGCTTCTCAACGGACAGGGCGAGATGGTTGGCACCCGTATCTTCGGACCGGTCGCGAGGGAATTGCGCGAGAAACAGTACATGAAAATCGTATCTCTTGCACCTGAGGTACTTTAATAGAAAGGAAAGAAGTTATGAGTATTAAAATGTTCGTAAAGAAAGGTGACAGCGTAGTCATCATATCCGGAACCCAGAAGGGCAAGAGAGGCACAGTGCTCAGCGTTGACCCGAAGAAGCAGCGTGCCATCGTCGACGGCGTGAACCTCGTGTCGAAGAACACGAAGCCGAGCACCGAGAACCCCAAGGGCGGTATCATCAAGAAGGAGGCCCCGATCCACGTCAGCAACATCATGGTCTGCGACAAGGACGGCACCCCGGGCCGCATCGGCCGCAAAAAAGATGAAAATGGCAAATCAATCCGTTATTCAAAAAAATCAGGGGAGGTTATTAAATAATGAAGTATCAACCCAAATTCAGAGAACAGTATAAGAGCGAAATCGTGCCTGCATTGATGAAGGAATTCCAGTACAAGACTGTGATGCAGGTTCCACGGCTTTTGAAAATTTCGCTCAATCAGGGCATCGGCGCAGCTCTCGCCGACAAGAAGCTGATTGACTATGGTGTAGAGGAAATGACAGCTATCACCGGACAGAAAGCCGTTCCGACAATTTCAAGACACGACGTGTCAAACTTCAAGTTGCGTCGTGGCAACCCGATCGGCGTTCGCGTGACGCTGCGCGGTGACAAGATGTACGAATTCCTCGAACGCCTGGTCGCCGTCGCCCTCCCACGTGTTCGCGACTTCAGAGGTATCAACGACAAGGGCTTCGACGGCCGCGGCAACTACAGCTTCGGCATCACCGAGCAGATCATCTTCCCGGAGATCGACATGGACAAGGTCAACAAGATCAACGGCATGGACATCACCTTCGTCACATCGGCGAATACCGACAAGGAAGCAATGGCCTTGTTGAAGCAGTTTGGTCTTCCATTTAAAAACCAGAAAAAATAGTGAGATATGGCAAAAGAATCAATGAAAGCGCGTGAGCGCAAAAGAATGGCGATGGTGGAGAAATACGCCGAGAAACGCGCCGCCCTCAAAGAAGCCGGCGACTACATCGGCCTCCAGAAGCTTCCGAGGAACGCATCTCCCATCCGCGTGCACAATCGTTGTCAGCTTACAGGACGTCCAAAAGGTTATATGCGTCAGTTCGGCATCTCACGTATCAACTTCCGTGAAATGGCCCTTAAAGGTTTGATCCCAGGTGTTAAGAAAGCAAGTTGGTAATTTAATAAGAAAGGATTAAAACTATGATTACAGACCCTATAGCAGATTTTTTGACACGCGTTCGCAATGCCGTCAATGCTAAACACAGAATCGTGGAAGTCCCTGCCTCCAACACGAAGAAGGCCATCACAAAGATCCTCTTTGAGAAGGGCTATATCCTCAACTACAAGTTCGAGGAGGAAGGGCCTCAGGGCACGATAAAGATTGCCCTCAAATACCATCCTGTAACAAAACAGTCAGCGATAGTGACGATCGACCGCGTCTCACGCCCTGGTCTCCGCCGCTACGCCGACTCGGAAAACCTCCCAAGGGTGATGAACGGCCTCGGCATCGCGATCATCTCGACGTCAAGAGGTATCATGACTGACAAGGAAGCCCGCCAGCTCCACATCGGCGGCGAAGTGTTATGCTATGTATCATAAAGATTAGGAGGAAACAGTTATGGCATTATCAAGAATAGGCAAGTTACCAATCGCAATCCCGGCGGGAGTCGAGGTTACATTGAAAGACAACGTTCTCACGGTCAAGGGGAAACTCGGCACATTGAGCCAGGACTTCCACGACCACGTCAACGTCAAGATAGAAGACGGCCACATCATCGTTGAACCGGCTAACGTGGACAAGGCGTCAGCAAAGCACGGCCTCTACCGCGCACTGTTCTTCAACATGGTGAAAGGCGTGTCGGAAGGCTTCGAGCTCGTCATGGAGTTCGTAGGCGTCGGCTACAAGGCCGAGGCCAAGGCCAACGGCAAGCAGCTCGAGCTCGGCCTCGGCTTCTCACACAACATGATCATGGCCTTCCCGGAGGAGATCACATGTGAGACCATCAACGAAAGAGGTAAGAACCCGATTTTGAAGCTCCGTTCGTACGACAAGCAATTGCTCGGCCAGGTGGCGGCAAAGATTCGCTCATACAGACGTCCTGAACCGTACAAGGGCAAGGGTATCAAGTTCGAGGGCGAAGTCCTCAGACGCAAGGCCGGTAAGGCAGCAGGTAAATAATGTTTAAATCTAAAACGCAAGAAAGATGAACAAGAAGATCGAAAGAAGATTAAACATCAAGAGACGCGTCCGTAAGACCGTCAGCGGCACGGCAGCACGTCCGAGAATGTCTGTCTTTAGAAGCAACAAGTCGATATACGTCCAGCTCATCGACGATGAGGCGGGCGTGACACTCGCGGCAGCCTCGTCGCGCGAGAACGGAATCGAGGAGTCGAAGGTCACTAAGGTTGAACAGGCCAACAAGGTGGGCAACCTCATCGCCGAGAAGGCGAAGGCAGCCGGCATCGAGACGGTGGTGTTCGACCGCAACGGTTATTTGTATCACGGAAGAGTGAAGTCTCTCGCAGAAGGCGCTCGTAATGGTGGATTAAAATTCTAAAGCTATGGCAGAAGTCAACGTAAAAAAAGTGAAAAGCTCGGAAATCGAACTTAAAGAACGCATGGTTCACGTGAGCCGCGTGACAAAGGTCACCAAGGGCGGACGTGCCTTCACATTCGCAGCTATCGTCGTCGTCGGCAACGAGAATGGCGTGGTTGGTTACGGTCTTGGCAAAGCCAAGGAAGTACAGGCCGCCATCCAGAAGGGTGCTGAGGATGCAAAGAAGAACCTCATCAAGGTGCCGGTCGTCAACGGCACGCTCCCGCACGAACAGTACGGCAAATACTGCGGGGCGAATGTTTACATCCAGCCGGCCACACCCGGTACCGGCGTCATCGCGGGCGGCGCAATGCGTGCAGTCCTCGAAAGCGTCGGCGTGAAGAACGTTCTCGCAAAGTCTAAAGGATCATCAAACCCTCACTCAGTCGTCAAGGCCACATTCGACGCGTTGTCGAAGATGCGCGATGCACGCACTGTCGCACAGATGAGAGGAGTGGATCTTGATGTGGTGTTTAACGGATAATCTCAATTGAAAATGAAAAAAGTAAGAATCACCCAGATTAGAAGTGGCATCGGCAGACCACAGGATCAGAAAGACACTCTGAAGAGCTTGAACATCAGGAAGATGCATCATTCGGCTGAAGTTGACATGGACAACCCGTCAATCGCCGGCATGGTGGAGAAAGTCAAGCACCTTCTTAAAATCGAAGAAATCTAATTGTTAAACTAAGGAAAATTAAAAACCATGGATCTTAGTAATCTTAAACCGGCAAAGGGTTCTGTAAGAGAACGCAAGAGAATCGGACGCGGACAGGGTTCGGGCTACGGCGGGACATCCACACGCGGACACAAGGGTGCCGGCTCACGCTCGGGAAACAAGCACAAAATCGGTTTCGAGGGCGGCCAGATGCCTCTCCAGCGTATCGTCCCTAAATTCGGGTTCAAGAACATCAACCGCGTGGAATACCGCGCCGTCAACCTTGAAGCCATCCAGGACCTCGCCAACAACGGATTGACAACTATCACGCCTGAAGAGCTCAGACAGTACGGCCTGGCAGGCAAAAATGAACTTGTTAAAATTCTCGGAAACGGTGAATTGACGACAGCAGTCACAGTGAAAGCCCACGCATTCTCAAAGAGCGCGGAGGAGGCTGTCACAAAGGCTGGTGGTACTATTGAGAAAATCTAATCAACTAAACTAAAGAGATATGAAGGAGTTATTAATTGTTATTTTGGTCTGTGTCGTCGTCGCAGGTCTTCTGTGGATGAACAAGAGACTCAGAGAAAACATCCAAAATATCTTTAAAATCGAGGAGCTTCGCAAACGCATCCTTTACACACTGCTGATCATCTTGATCTACCGTTTTGGATCGTATGTCGTCCTCCCCGGTGTTGACCCGAACGCACTGTCAGCTTTGAAGAATCAAAGCAGCTCTGGTCTCCTTGGTTTGTTGAATATGTTCTCAGGTGGTGCGTTTGCTAATGCTTCGGTGTTTGCCCTCGGCATCATGCCGTACATCACCGCAAGCATTATCATCCAATTGCTCGGCATGGCGATCCCTTACTTCCAGCGTCTGCAGAAGGAAGGCGAGAGCGGCCGCCGCAAAATCAACCAAATCACACGTTACCTCACGGTGCTCATCGTGGCGGTACAGGCCCCGGGTTACATCGCCAACCTCATCGGTCAGGTGCGCTCAACCGCCCCGAATGCGATCTACCCGTTCACCGGTGACGACCCGACATTGTTCTTCTGGATATCGTCAGTGATCATCCTCATCGCGGGAACATTGTTCATCATGTGGCTCGGCGAGCGCATAACAGACAAAGGCATAGGCAACGGCATATCACTCATCATCATGATTGGTATCATCGCACGTCTTCCTTTCGCGCTGTTCGCGGAGATCGCCTCGCGCTTCACTGAAGGCACCGGCGGCCCGATCTTCTTCTTGCTGGAAATTGTATTCCTCGTACTCGTCATCATCATGACAATCATGCTCGTCCAAGGCACACGCAAGATACCGGTACAGTATGCAAAACGCGTCGTCGGCAACAAGCAGTACGGTGGAGTCCGCCAGTATATCCCGTTAAAAGTCAATGCAGCAGGTGTCATGCCAATCATCTTCGCCCAGGCCATCCTCTTTGTGCCAATCACAATCATCGGATTCTCACAGGCTGAAAACCTCGGCGGATTCTGGAGGGCAATGACAAACATGAACGGTTTCTGGTATAACCTCGTGTTCTTCATCTTCATCGTCGCCTTCACATACTTCTACACAGCTGTGACCATCAACCCGGCACAGATGGCGGAAGACATCAAGAAGAACGGCGGTTTCATCCCTGGTGTCAAACCTGGCAAGAAGACACAGGAATACTTCGACACGGTCATGTCAAGAATCACACTCCCTGGAGCACTCTTCATCGGTGTGGTCGCCATCATGCCTGCTATTGTCTCCACACTCGGTGTCAACCAGCAGTTCAGCCAGTTCTACGGCGGCACATCACTGCTGATTCTCGTCGGCGTGGTTTTGGATACATTGCAACAAATTGAAAGCCATCTCCTTATGCGCCACTATGACGGTCTTACCAAGTCAGGTCGCATCAAAGGACGTATGGGTAGAATGTAATTTCTATAAGGTCTATGATTCATTTCAGAACAGATAACGAAATCGAATTGCTGAGACAAGCTGCTTTGCTCGTGGGCAAGACCCTCGGCGAAGTGGGGAAGCACGTGCGTCCGGGAGTCCGTACCATCGATCTCGACAGACTCGCAGAAGAGTTCATCAGAGACAATGGCGCAACACCAGCCTTCAAGGGCTATGAGGGATTTCCCGGAAGCCTGTGCATCTCGGTCAACGAGCAGGTGGTTCACGGCATCCCCGGAAACTACGAGCTTCGTGACGGAGACATCGTCTCGATAGACTGTGGCACGGTTCTCAATGGCTACGTCGGCGATTCAGCCTACACTTTCTGCTGCGGCGAGGTCGCGGAAGAGACACGACTTCTCCTCCAGAGGACGAAGGAGTCCCTCTACAAAGGCATCGAAGCGGCGGTGGCTGGAAACAGAGTCGGCGATATCGGGTACGCGGTACAGACCTATACTGAAGCATTCGGTTACGGAGTTGTCAGGGAACTCGTCGGACACGGCGTCGGACGCAAGATGCACGAAGACCCGCAGGTGCCTAACTACGGAAGACGCGGCACAGGCCCCAAGCTGGTTGAAGGCATGGTCCTCGCAATAGAACCGATGATCACCCTCGGCAAGAAAGAAATCGTACAAGAACGTGACGGATGGACAATCACCACGCGTGACAGAAAACCCGCCGCTCACTTCGAACACGATATCGCAGTGCGCAAAGGCAAAGCCGAGATATTATCAAGTTTTGAATGGGCAGAGGCAGCGGAAAATAACAAATAAAAAGAAATTATATGCCAAAACAGTCATCAATAGAACAGGACGGTACAGTCGTTGAATCATTGGGCAACGCAATGTTCAGAGTGGAACTCGAAAACGGTATCCAAATCATTGCGCACATTTCAGGCAAAATGAGGATGCACTATATCAAGATTCTCCCAGGTGATAAAGTAAAAGTTGAAATGTCACCTTACGATCTGACAAAAGGACGTATAAGTTTCAGGTACAAATAGAAAAATGTGAAGACAAAATTAAATAAAAAATAAAATGAAAGTCAGAGCATCAATAAAGAAGAGATCAGCCGACTGCATCATCGTGCGTCGCAAAGGTAAATTGTATGTAATTAACAAAAAGAACCCGAAGGAAAATCAACGTCAGGGTTAATTAAAAAAATAAGGAAATTATGGCTAGAATTGCTGGTGTAGATATCCCGAACAATAAACAGGGTCAGATTTCATTGACCTACATATTTGGTATCGGCCGTTCAGCCGCCAAAGCTATCCTCAAGGAAGCTAACGTGCCGGCTGACAAGAAAGTCCAGGACTGGACAGACGATGAGCAGAACGCGATCCGTAACATCATCGCCGAGCAGTACAAGACAGAAGGTGAACTCCGCAGCGAGATCCAGATCAACATCAAACGTTTGATGGACATCGGTTGCTACAGAGGGATCCGCCACCGTTCAGGTCTGCCACTCCGTGGTCAGAGCACAAAGAACAACGCACGTACCCGTAAGGGCCGCAAGAAGACCGTTGCAAACAAAAAGAAAGCCACTAAGTAGGTGAAAGGTTAAGGGGGAAAAGGTTAAAAGGAGGAAGGATCATGGTCCTTTCACCTTTCACCTTTCACCTTGAAACTTTAATCTACAGATGGTTGGATCATATTAAATACCATTAAAAAAAAGCTAAAAAATGGCAAAAAACACAAAAACAGTTAAGAAACGTGTTGTGAAGATCGAAGCACAGGGCAAGGCCTTCATCAAAGCTTCCTTCAATAACATCATCATTTCATTAACAAACAATGAAGGACAGGTCATATCATGGGCTTCGGCCGGAAAGATGGGCTTCAAGGGTTCAAAGAAGAACACCCCGTACGCGGCTCAGCTGGCAGCAGAGGAATGCTCGAAGAAAGCCTACGACCTGGGATTACGTAAAGTCAAAGTATTCGTCAAAGGACCAGGCGCAGGCCGTGAGTCAGCCATCCGTGCTATCCATTCGTCAGGTGTCGAGGTGACAGAGATCGTCGACGTCACACCATTGCCGCACAACGGATGCCGCCCGCCAAAGCGCAGAAGAGTGTAATTTTTTGTTTAACATTTAAAAGGAAAAAGTTATGGCAAGATATACAGGTCCAAAGACAAAAATCGCCCGTAGGTTCGGAGAACCAATTTACGGCTCGGACAAAAATTACGAAAAGAGAAACTTCCCTCCGGGACAGCATGGTGCAGCGAAGAAACGCAAGAAGGTTTCCGAGTACGGCACACAGCTGAACGAAAAGCAGAAGGCGAAATACACATACGGCATCCTCGAACGTCAGTTCAGGAAGACATACGCCCTCGCGTCATCAAAGAAGGGTGTCACTGGTGAGATTTTGCTCCAGCTCATTGAGTCACGTCTTGACAACGTTGTCTTCCGTCTCGGCATAGCCCCGACACGTGACGCCGCCCGTCAGCTCGTCAGCCACCGTCACATCACAGTCAACGGCAAAGTCGTCAACATCCCTTCGGCGATGTTGAAGCCGGGCGACATCGTGGCGGTCCGCGAGAGGTCCAAGAGCTTGGAAGTCATCACGAATTCAGTGGAAGGCCGTTCATGCAGCTATCCATGGTTAGAATGGGATTCAGCAAGCCTCACAGGAAAGTTCATGAGCTATCCTAACCGTGAGGACATTCCTGAGAACATCAATGAACAACTGATCGTCGAGTTGTATTCTAAATAATCCAATATAAACTGATATTATGGCAATATTAGCATTTCAAAGACCTGACAAGGTCGTCATGGTTGAGTCGACAGACAGGCACGGTGTCTTCGAGTTCCGTCCGCTGGAACCTGGCTACGGCATGACAATCGGCAACGCCTTGAGAAGAGTACTCCTCTCATCGCTCGAAGGTTTCGCGATCACCTCGATACGCATTGAAGGTGTCGAGCACGAGATGGCCCCGATCCCTGGTGTCATAGAAGACCTTACCGACATAGTGCTCAAATTCAAACAGGTGCGCTTCAAACAGCAGATCCCGGGCGAGACATACGAGAAAGCCACCGTCGTCATCGGTGACCAGGAAGAGTTCGTCGCAGGCGACATCAACAAGTTCCTCTCGGTGTTCCAGGTCCTTAACCCGGAACTCGTCATCTGCCACATGGACAAGTCGGTGAAAATCACCATCGACATCACCATCAACAAGGGCAGGGGATATGTCAACGCCGATGAGAACAAGGTCCTCAGCGCACCGGTCAACACCATCGCCATCGACTCCATCCATACACCTATCAGAAACGTCAGCTTTAAGGTTGAGAACTACCGTGTCGAACAAAAGACCGACTACGAGAAACTCGTCCTTGACATCGAGACTGATGGCTCAATACATCCGAAGGATGCCATGACGGAAGCTGCTAAAATCCTCATCTACCACTTCATGCTGTTCTCAGACGAACGCATCACGCTGATGGATGAGCAGAAGACCGTCTCCGAGGACTTTGACGAAGGCTCACTGCACATCCGTCAACTCCTCAAGACTAAGCTCGTCGATATGGATCTTTCAGTTCGCGCACTCAACTGCCTCAAGGCAGCCGAAGTCGAAACAATCGGTGAACTCGTCGCCCTTAACAAAGCCGACCTGCTCAAGTTCCGTAACTTCGGTAAGAAGTCACTAACCGAACTTGAAGAATTGGTCAGAGGTAAAGGACTCGAATTTGGAATGAATATCAGCAAATATAAATTAGATAAGGAATAATAGAGATGAGACACAATAAGAAAATCAATCATTTAGGAAGAAAAGCAGCTCACCGTAACGCTATGCTCTCAAACATGGCATCATCGTTGATCCTTGAGAAACGCATCATCACAACGGTCGCCAAAGCCAAAGCCTTGCGCAAGTACGTTGAGCCAATGATCACTCGTTCCAAAGACGACTCGACAAATTCACGCCGCGTGGTGTTCGCCGACCTGCAGAACAAATATGCAGTCACCGAACTCTTCCGCGAAATCAGCCAGAAAGTCGCTAACCGCCCAGGTGGTTACACACGTATCATCAGACTCGGCCTCCGCGCCGGCGACAGCGCAGAAATGTGCATGATGGAACTTGTTGACTACAACGAGGTTTATACAAACGGCAAGAAAGCTGCCAAGACCACCAAGACAACACGCCGCGGCGGAAAGAAAAAAGCAGCCGAAACACCAGCCGCAGAAGCTCCTGCAACAGAAGCTCCGAAAGCTGAATAACTACAACAGCCAACGGTCAACAGACAACCGACTGAAGACCAATGACTAATGACAACTGGCGCACGAGGGTTTTCTTCCTTGTGCGCCAGCTTTCTGTTCGTGTCCGGACTGCCCGCAGGGCAGTACCTCAATAACCGAGTACGCGGCACGCGTGCCCGGCATCTACCCCGCAGATCAAAAAAAACTCTCTCCTCTTTTAACTTTTAACTCTCAACACTTTAAAAATTTTTTACTATCTTTGCAGCCGAAAAAATAATATCGTTATGAAGTACCCAATCGGAAAACAGACATTCAGCACACTCATAGAGGAAGGCATGGTTTATGTCGATAAGACAGACCTCGTCTATCAATTGGCGCAGAAAAACATTTGCTTTTTGTGCCGCCCGCGCAGATTCGGAAAATCGCTGTTATTATCAACGCTTGAAAGCTATTTCAAAGGCGAGAAGGAGTTGTTCAGAGGCCTGAAAATAGATGAGCTGGAAAAGGATTGGGTGAAATATCCGGTGTTCAGGATAGACTTCTCACAAGGTAATTTCAAGGAATCGGACTACATCTCCGAAACGATGAAGGACTACCTTGACAAATGGGAGAGCATTTACGGCGTGGCTAAGGAAAGCGAAAAGATAGGAATCCGCTTCAGCAATGTCATCGCCGCCGCACATGAGAAGACCGGCCGGAAAGTTGTGGTTCTCGTTGACGAATACGACAAGCCGATGCTCGACGTGCTTATGGAGCCGCAGGAGCAGCTCAACCGCGATGCGCTGAAGGAGATATACAGCACTTTCAAGGAAACAGACGAACATCTTCGTTTCGTTCTTCTCACAGGCGTCACCAAATTCTCGCAGGTGAGCGTTTTCAGCGGCTTCAACCAGCCGGAGGACATCAGCATGAAGAGCGAGTTCGACGCGCTGTGCGGCATCACAAAAGACGAACTCGTCAGTTATTTCGATGGCGAGATTGCTGCGATGGCGGAGGAACTCAAATACACAAAGGAAGAGATGTACGTCGAACTGAAGAGACAATACGACGGCTACCACTTCTCCGAAAAGATGATAGACATCTTCAATCCTTTCAGCATACTCAATGCATTGAACGACAGGAAGTTGGATGACTATTGGTTTGTGTCGGGCACACCCACTTACCTCATGCGTCTGCTCGACCGCGGCAAGACCAACATGCAGGAGATAGTGGGCAGGATGTATGACAAGAGTTACTTCATGGACTACAAGGCCGACATCGAAGACCCCTTGGCGATGATATACCAGAGCGGCTACCTCACGATAAAGGGATATGACAAGATACGGAAACAATATAGGCTCGACTTCCCAAACGATGAGGTTAAGAACGGCTTTGTGACGCTGCTCGCGAATAACTACTGCGGCCGCAGGAATGACCCGAAAAATCTCGTCCTCGACATCAACGACATGCTAAGGCAATGCCGCCTCGACGACCTGCGCGACGCACTTTCCGGCTTCTTCGCCTCAATCCCGTACGACGCGAACTACCAGGAACGCGCGTGGAGCTACGAGAGCCATTATCATTACACACTTTATTTGATATTCAGGCTGCTGTCGTGTTACATTACTTTTACAGAGAAAGAAAATTCCCGCGGAAGAGCCGACATGATTGTTGAAACCACCGATTACATTTATATCTTCGAGTTCAAACTTGACGGCACCGCCGCCGAAGCACTCAAACAAATCGAAGACAAAGGCTACGCAGAGCCTTACGCCGCCGACAAACGGAAACTTTTCCGCATCGGAGTGGCGTTCTCGAGCGGGAAAAAGAATATCGTTGAATGGGAAGTTTGTTAAGTGTTGGGAGAGTTGAAAAATATTTTACTCAAAATGCGTCAATTACATTTAAAAGTAGTATCTTTGCAGCTTGAATTTTTAGCTAAATAAGAAAGAAAAATGAGCGCAATCAGAAACATTCATGCACGCCAGATCCTCGATTCTCGCGGCAATCCAACAGTTGAAGTGGATGTCATCACCGAAGACGGCATCCTCGGCAGAGCAGCAGTCCCGTCAGGCGCATCGACAGGTGTTCACGAAGCAGTGGAACTCCGTGACGGTGACAAGTCAAAATTCATGGGCAAGAGCGTTTACAAGGCTGTTGACCATGTGAACAACGAAATCGCAAAGGCAATCATCGGCTACGAGGTGACAGACCAGAACGCCATCGACCAAAAGATGATTGAACTCGACGGCACAAAGAACAAAGGCAACTTCGGCGCCAACGCAATCCTCGGCGTTTCATTGGCATGCGCAAAAGCCGGTGCTATCTATACCGACCAGCCATTGTACCGCTACATCGGCGGTGTCAGCGCAAACACACTCCCTATCCCGATGATGAATATCCTCAACGGCGGCTCACACGCCGACAACAGCGTTGACTTCCAGGAGTTCATGATCATGCCGGTGGGCGCAAAATCATTCCATCAGGCTATCCAGATGGGCTCGGAGATCTTCCATAACCTCAAGAACGTCCTCAAGAAAGCCGGTTATTCTACCAACGTCGGCGACGAAGGCGGTTTCGCACCTAACCTCCGCTCAAACGATGAAGGCATCGAGGTGATCCTTCAGGCAATCGAAAAGGCTGGCTACCGCCCGGGTGAAGACGTGTTCATCGCTCTCGATGCAGCATCATCAGAATATTATGTGGCTGAAGAAAACGTCTATCATCTCCATAAATCGACAGGCGAGAAGCTCACTCCGGCTCAGATGGTTGACTTCTGGGACAACTGGGTCAAGAAATATCCTATCATCTCCATCGAAGACGGTATGGCAGAAGACGATTGGGACGGCTGGAAACTCATGACAGACAGAATGGGCAGCAAAATCCAACTCGTCGGTGACGACTTGTTTGTGACAAACGTTGAACGTCTCAAGATGGGCATCGACCGCAACGTCGCTAACTCCATCCTCGTGAAAGTCAACCAGATTGGTTCACTCACGGAGACAATCGCCGCTGTCAACCTCGCTTATCGTAATCAATATACGGCAGTCATGAGCCATCGTTCCGGCGAGACTGAAGACACAACCATCGCCGACCTCGCCGTCGCACTCAACACAGGCGAGATCAAGACAGGCTCGGCTTCACGTACCGACCGTATCTGCAAGTACAACCAGCTCATGCGCATTGAGGAAGAACTCGGCGACATGGCTTACTTCCCTGGGAAAAACCATAAATTCACCAAGTAATTTCAGATTAGAGATTAGAGATGCTGACGCTGTTGGTTAAACCATCGTGCGCCAGCATCTTTTAACTTTACTCTTTACTCTCTCAACTGAAAAAATACTCTTCTTTGAAATTCACGAAATAAAGTTTCTCCTGCGCACGGGTCACAGCGGTGTAGAACCAACGTAAGTCGCTGATTTGCAATGTTTCGCCTTCTGGGAAATACGGTGCATCAAGAAAGACGACCGGCCATTGTCCGCCTTGTGTCTTGTGGCACGTCAGGGCGTAGCCGAACTTCACCTGAAGCGCGTTGAAATAAGGATTCTGCCGCATGGCCTTGTAACGCTCGCGCCGGTCGGGAATGTCCATGTAATCTTCTTCGACAGAACGATACAACCTTTCCGATTCTTCCTGCGTGAGGGCGGGGGAGTCGCTTGTCAGCGTTTCTAATAATATTTTCACCGAAAGATTCGGCTCTTCTTGATAATCAGTGAGTTGAATGTCAACATCGGCGAAATGGAAACCGTACATCTCTTCTATGTTGTTGATTCTCATCAGCTCGATCATGTCGCCGTTGGCGATGAAACTTATTTTCTGGCTTTCGTCAGTCCAGAAGTAATTGTTTTTCACAACCATGAGTTTGTCGCCGGTGGAAATTTCACCGTCTTCCTGCAAGACGCGGGCGCGAATAGCCTGATTGAACATGTTCGCACGTTTGTTGCTGCGGCATATCACGACGGCTTCGTTGTCTGACCTTCCGTTGAAACTTTGCTGAAGTAGCTCCTCAAAATATTGAGGGTCAATGCGGTTGATGTCATTGAAGCCGATGGTCTTGAAAAGAGGCAGCATCGGATCATTGTCATCGTCAAAGTTTTGTGGCGACAGCCGGTTTTTGTCGGAGATTCGTTTGCGGATTTCTGTGGCGTTATACAAAATCCCCGATTCGAGTGCCTGGCGCATCACTTCCGTCATCTCGAAGGATGCGACGGTGAGGCTGAAGCTGTGTTTCAAGATGTTGATGTCGTTTGCAGGGCTGATGTCGATTCCGACTGGCGGCAGCTGCGCCTTGTCGCCGATGAAAAGAAGCCGGCAGTTCTCGCCGCTGGACACAAATTCTATCAGGTCGTCGAGGAGCGAACGTCCGTTTCCGGATGTCTCGTCGGATATCATCGAGCATTCATCGACGATAAAAACGGTGTTCTTGAATTTGTTCTCGGCTCTCGCCATCCTGAAGCCGCCGTTTGGGAATGCCATGAAACGGTATATTTTCCTGTGTATTGTGGAGGCGGCCTTACCGGTATAGCTGCTTAGGACTTTTGCGGCGCGTCCTGTCGGGGCGAGAAGCTGGAATCGCATCCCGATAAGGGGAAGGACCTTCACTAATGTCGTCACAAGGGTTGTCTTTCCTGTTCCGGCGTAGCCTTGCAGAAGATATGTCGGATTCGGCTTTTCAGAAAGAAGAAACGCCGCGAGATGATACAGCACGGTCCTCTGACCTTCGGTCGGCATGAAACCAAACGAAGCCACCAATCTGTTGAAAAGCTCATCTCTCGTCATATTACTTACTGATATGAAACCACCACGCGGTTCTTCTTCGTACACCTAAATACCTAAATACCTAAATACCTACACACCTACACTCCTTTCATCCTCAGAAAGGATATCCGATTCCGAAGTTGAACACGACATTTTTCCATTGCCATTGGCTGAAACGCCACATCTCGCTTTCTTCGTAGGCCGGGTCTCTGTAAGGTATTGCGAAGTCGAACCTGATTAGGAAAAACGAGAAGTCAAAACGCAGACCGACGCCGAGATCCATGGCGAGTTGCTTGTAGAATGTGTCGAATTTAAATTCACTGTTCGGGAAACTTTCTATCGGTTTTGAGTTCCAGATGTTGCCGATGTCGGTGAACACCGCGCCGTGGAGGAAATGATAAATCGGGAAGCGGTATTCGGCGTTGAATTCCAGCTGTATGTTGCCGATGCGTTCGGTCTTGTTGCCGTCGGGTGCGATGTATCCGCCCGGTCCGAGTTCGCGGAACGCCCAGCCTCTCATGCCGTTGGCACCGCCGGCGTTGTAACTCTTTTCAAACGGCATGTCGTATGAGTTTCCGTACGGGATGCCGTAACCACCCATCATCCTGAAAGCGAAACTGCCGTAATTCGCATAACAGAAATATCTCACATCGAGGCCGAGTTTCACATATTGCGCGTAACGTATGCCGAAAATCTCATGGTAATCGTCAACGTCCGACATCAAGTTGGTGTTGTTTAACAGAGAAAGAAGATTTCCGGAAGTCTCAATATCTGCTTTTATGTAGAAGAAATTCCTCGGAATGACAGTGTTCTGATTGCTGAAAATCATCGAGTAACTGAGGCCGAAGATGAGGTGGCTCGTGTATTGGTCTTTGAGACGTTGGTTCTGTTCTTCCTCAAGTTTCTTTTTGAAATATTCGCTTTGGTCAACCTTGACGCTGTTGAGGTTGATAGGGGTGAGAATGTGTTGTAACCTCCTGCTGGCCATCCAGTTATAACCGAAACTGGCTTGTGTGGTCTGACGTCTGTATAACGGCCGTAGGCGGCTGTCGTAACCTAATGTGACAATGGTTTTCGGCTGGTATTCTAAAACGAAGTTCCTCATCTTGAACGGTCCGAGGAAGCGCGGGAATGTGATGCTCATCTCACCACCGAACTCGTTGCCTTGGAAACGCCCCGAACTGGAGATCTCTTTGTCTGTGGAAAACAACTGATAACCGCCTTTCACCTTTACCGTCAGTATTTCAGAACCATGGAAAATGTTGTTGTTTTTGTAAGTGATACTGCCTAATGCGCCGAAATTTCCCGCCGAATTGGTGCCCTCCAATTGCAGGTTGTAAGAGTTCAGCTTGTCTTTGTGTAACTGGATCTCGCAATTCAAATGACGTACGGTGTCATTTCCTGAAGACGGAACCGTGTCGAAACGTATGTTTGAACGTGAATAAATCTTGAGATTGTGCAAAGAATGATATGTCTGGCTGACTCTCCTCTGGTTGAAAACGTCGCCGGGATGTATCTGAATCATCTGGTTGAACGTCTTGAATTTCATCCTCGGGTCTTCTGTGGTCACGAAGTCAAAGGTGGCATCTTTCTTTCTTTTTCCGTATGAGTACGAAAACGTGTATTCGGTCGTGTCGCTTGGCAAGACGCTGCCCGGCTTGTAGTCGGGATGCACGAAGACTTTGTCGATGACATATCTGTCGAATTTCTCACCTCTTATACATACTGTCACGTCAGCTCTTTTTTGGTTGAAATTCGTGTCAACCTCAAAGATGATTAAGTCTTTGGTGAACGTGTAATATCCGTGGTTGCTTAGATATTCGACGATAATGTCGCGCTCGTCGTCCATCTCGTATGCGTTGTAAATTTTGCCTGCCTTGACGGGAAGCGTCCGCTCAATCCTTTTGATGTGTCTGGCAAGCGTCGTGTCACTGATGTCGTATCTCAGATTCTTGATGACGTAAGGCTCCGACGGCGTGACATGATACGTAACCTTCGCCATCTTGTTTTTTATCTTATGCGAAGACGTGACCTTCGACTTGAAAAAACCGCAGTTGTTAAGATATGTGACGATGCCTTTCCTCGAATCAGCTGTCAAAGATTCGCTGTAATAAACCGGTTTCTTGCCGATCTTGTTATTAATCCATTGCCCGAGCCTGCTCTCTTTGTCAGCTGTTTGGTAATAAACGCTGACAAGCGGCATCCAGCCGAACACCTGGTTTATAGGCTTCTGCTTTATGTTCTCGTAAATTTCATATTTGTCAATATTCTTGTGGTACGGCTCAATGACAACTTTATTGCTGATTAACAAAGAATTACCATCAGGAACATGTTTCCTGACGGAACACCCTGTGACGGCAATTGCCATGAGTGCAATAAAAAGTATCTCGACAAATCTTCGCATAAATAAGGTTGCAAAGATAGTTTTTTTTTCAATGTGAAGAGTCGGTTTTTTAAACTCTAATTTTGCTGAGCCTAAATAATTTCCGCGACGGTGAAGTTGCTGCCGCCGATGAAAACGACATCGTCAAATTTCGCGTTGTTCAACGCTGATTTGTAAGCGTTTAGCACTGATTCATAGACGTTTCCGCGCAGTCCGGCCTTGAAAGCCTTATCTGCAAGGATGTTGGCGTCGAGACCTCTTGGTATGTCGGCCTTGCAGAAATAATATTCGGCGTAATGTGGCAGAAGGTTCAGGATGCCGTCGATGTCTTTGTCGTTGACGCAGCCTAAAATGAAATGTAATTTGTTGAAATTCATGTCGTTCAGCTGTGCGACGATTTCTTTCACGCCTCCGATGTTATGTCCGGTGTCGGCGATGACGAGCGGACATCTGTTCATCACCTGCCACCTTCCCATCAGATTGGTGTTCCTGACGACGTTCTCAAGTCCGTCGGCGATCTCTTCCTTTGTGATGTTGAATCTGTCTTTCAGAAGGTCGATGGCACATATTATCGTGGCAAGGTTTTTCTTTTGGTAATAGCCGAGAAGCGGATATTTTGCGGCTTCCATATAAAGTTCGCTGTTTTTCCAGATGTCAAATTCTTGATATTCAAGCGAGTCGATGTGAATCTTGTCGCAGTCGAAAATCTGGTCAGCGAAGAAGATAGGAGAGTTGCCTTCTTTGGCTTTGTTTTTGAAAACGTGTTCGATTTCAGACTGTGTCTCGCCGATCACGACGGGCGTTTCTGCTTTGATGATTCCGGCTTTCTCGGCGGCGATTTTTTCGAGTGTGTCGCCGAGGAAATGCGTGTGGTCCATCGAAATCTGGGTTATGATGCTGATTTCAGGTCTGATGACGTTGGTGCAGTCGAGGCGTCCTCCCATCCCGACTTCGATGATGGCGATGTCAACTTTTTCTTTCGCGAAATAGTCGAAGGCCATTCCTGTCGCCATCTCGAAGAATGAGAGTTGCATTTTCTCCATCTGTTCTTTGTGTTCTGCCACGAAGTCGATGACGTTCTGTTCTGGAATCATCGTGCCGTTGATGCGTATGCGTTCGCGGTAGTCGTGGAGATGCGGCGAGGTGTAAAGTCCGGTCTTGAAGCCGTGTTCCTGAAATATCGACGCCAAGGTGTGCGATGTCGTCCCCTTGCCGTTGGTGCCGGCCACATGGATTGTCCTGAATTTGTCTTGCGGGTTGTCTAATATATTAAGCAGCTCGATGGTGTTGTGAAGGTCGGCTTTGTAAGCTGTCGCTCCAACCAATTGATACATTGGAAGTTGGTTGAACATCCAATTTGTAGTATCAGCGTAATTCATTGTCTTATTATAAAATTGTAGGTTATCGTTCCTTTTTGTAGTTCAGCTGCGTTTGGGTCGGGCGAGAACTTTGCTGCCAAGGCCGCGTTCTTCGCCATCTCGCGCATTGCGGAGTCTGTCGTGGTCGTCCCTTTGCCGATCTCGGCTCTTTTGACATTTCCGTCACGGTCAACATAGATGTCAACGACGACGCGTCCTTCCTCGCTGAAGTTCTTGCCTGGCGATGGAAGATGTTTCGCGCCGCGTCCGCCGAGCGAGTAGGAGGTGCCGCCGCCGCTTCCGCCTTGACCTTCGTAGCTGCCGGAGTCGGGTGTCCCGTTGGGATTGCCTTGGTCGCCGGCTTGTCCGGTCGTGCCTTCAGATTTCGGAGTGTCGTCGGTCTGCTTCGGCTTGAACAAAGCGCGTTGGTTTACAGTCTGTTGCGGCTTCTCAACTTCCTTCGGCTTCTCAATAGACGGTGTTTCTTCGGTGTCTTGACTTACGACATCGTCTTTTACTATTTGTTTCGGCGCGGGCGGAGGCGTTTCCTCGACCTTCGTCGGCTTCGTCGGCTGGACGTTGCCCATGCCTTGGTTGTACATGCCGAGGTTCACCTCGACACCGGCTTCACCCGGAAGCGGCAGGGGAGTGGTGAACGCCATCAGCACGAGAAGCACGACGATGACAGCGTGGACAAAAATCGTCACGCCCAACGCGGCTGCCTTATTTTTTTTCTCTCTCGTCATGTCATTTCTTCGCCGATGTCGCAAGTAGAACTTTATGGTTCTGATGCGTCTCGTTGTTTATATTGTTTACGGCATCTATCACATTTACAACATATTGCACCTCGACAGTCTTGTCGGAACGCACTACGACGGTGCCTTCTTCCGTGCCGTTGAGCGCGACAGCGATCTCCGACTGAAGCATGTCCTCGTCAACGGGCTTCGCATTGCCTTTCTTCATCCCGATGTGATAACCGTTGTTTTCGTCGATATACACAGTCACGGTCTGTTTCGCCATGGTGCGGCTGCTGCTCTGCGGAAGCAACATCTTGATGGCGTTCGGCGCGACTAACGTAGAAGTCAGCATGAAGAAAATCAAGAGCAGGAACACCAAGTCTGACATCGACGAGGAGTTGAAATCCACTCTTCTCTGGTTTCGTCTTTTCAGTGCCATGTCCGCTTATTTTGAAGGTTCGTTAAGAACATCCATGAACTCAATGCTTTTCGACTCAAGCAGATTGACGACCTTATCTATTTGAGAAACAAGCACATTGTAGAAAATAAAAGCTATTATGCCAACGATAAGTCCGCCGACGGTTGTCACCATAGCTTGATAAATTCCAGTCGATAAAAGCTCGATGTCGATGTTGTTACCTGCCATTGACATGTCGTAAAATGCGCGAATCATGCCGATGACGGTGCCGAGGAATCCTAACATCGGGCCGGCTCCAGAAATCATCGCGAGGAGTGCGACACCTTTCTCAAGGTTGCTGACCTCAAGATTTCCTACATTTTCGATGGCCGTCTGAATGTCGTTCAACGGCTTCCCGATTCTCGAAATGCCTTTCTCAATCATTCTGGAAAGCGGCGTGCCAGACTTCTGGCATAATATCTTCGCCTCGTTTAACTTGCCGTCAATCATATAGTTACGAATCGTATCCATGAAGAAATCGTCTTTCTTTGCCGCCTTGCTGATGGTGGCGAATCTTTCGATGAAAATGTAAACGGCTATCATCGAGAAAATCCCTAAAATCAACATGATCCAACCGCCCTGAACGGCAAGCTCCCAAAGTGACATCCTGATTTCTGTTGGTTCAACAACTTGTTCTAAATCAGTGATTTGTAATAAGATGCTCAAAATATTCATAAAACTACTTTAATTTTTAACTTAACTTTTAACTTTTGAAAATATTATTTCAAGGAAGAAAAATTTTGCCGGAACATGAGTCGCTTTCCGCACCTGTGACCGATTTGAACACGTTGATTTCGTTGCGGTTGCGCAGAAGTCCGAGGAAAGCGAAGACAAGTGCCTCCTTGTAATCGATAATGTCGTTGTCTGGAATGATGACTTCGTGTTTTGTGTTGGCTTGAATCCGTTCAGTCAGGAATTTGTTTTTTGCGCCGCCACCGGTTATTAACATCTTTCCAAAAGGTTGGTTCTCAACGGATTTCCCGACTTGAATTGCGATGTGCTCGACAAATGTCGCCATCAGATTTTCTAATGGACAAGGGTTTGATTCCTGCTTGAAAAGCGGTTTCACGTTGTCTTCAAAGAACTCCCTTCCAAGAGATTTCGGGAATGTCCGTGAATGATATGGATGTGAATTTAGTTTTTCAAGTAATTGATTGTCAACGATTCCGTTTCGTGCCAGATAGCCGTCTCTGTCGTAATCCATGTTTTTGAGGTTCGCGAGAAAATTGAGAGCTTGGTTTGCGATGCAGATGTCGTATGCAATTCGTTGACTGCCAACGTCGTATGAGACATTGGCAATTCCGCCGATGTTGAGGCAGATTTGAAATTCTGCGAAAAGGAATTTGTCGCCGACCGGCACCAACGGCGCACCTTGACCGCCTTTCAGCACGTCTTCGGTTCTGAAATCGTTTATGACTTTCACCCCGCAGATGTCGGCAATAGATTGGCCGTCACCGATTTGCAAGGTGTAACGCTCCTGCGGACGATGGAAGATGGTGTGTCCGTGCGACGCCACGATTTCAGGTTTCAGACCGAATTTGTCAATGAACGATTTCGTTACTTTACCAAGCAATTTTCCGTATTGAATATCAAGGTTTTTCAATTCATCGGGCGACATGTAAAAAGCATCCGACAGACGTTTTTTCCAGGCATGGTCGTATTCGAAATTGTCTTTCGTGACAATTTCAAAATGCCATCCTCCGTCGTGCCAGAAGTTGGCGTCAACCAAGTCAATTCCATCAAGGGAACTGCCGGACATCAACCCGATTACATTATACATATTCCTAAACACCTAACAACCTAAATTCCTCAAACACCTAATCACCTAAATAACTTCCACCACTTTCCCCAACTTCATGCTGTTTGAACCTTTTACAAGGATGTCTTTGCCTTCAACAGGATGATTTTCAATGTATTGTATCAATTCGTCGGTGTTTTCAAAAGTTTGGAAGTTGCTGTTCGTACAAACTTTTTTGAATTCGTTTCCGACGAGGAAAGCATTCTTGAAATTCAATTCGTCAAGGAGATTGAAAATGATTTCGTGTTCTTTTTGCGATTCAGTGCCGAGTTCTCGCATGTCGCCGAGAATTAGCAGATTGTCATCTTTGCAGATGTTGCGGAAGTTTCTCACAGCGTGTCCCATGCTTGTAGGATTGGCGTTATATGCGTCAAGGATGACACGATTCTTCTGTGTTTCAATTACTTGTGAACGGCTGTTTGTCGGGGTGTAGTTCGAAATGGCATCATGAATGTCATTGTTTCTGATGCCGAATTTCCATCCGACTGCTATTGCCGCCATCACATTTTCGAAGTTGTAGTCGCCAACGAGTTGCGTGTCAAATTCATACCAGCAGTGTGAGACTTTCAGGAACGGATTTGCTGAAACTAAAGCTCCGATGATGTCTGAGTCGTTATCGCTGCCGTATGTGATTTTGCCCATGTCTGCGGCAAGATTCATGAGGAGCGGGTTGTCTTTGTTCACGAACAGCATTCCGTCGTGTTCGTGAATGTATTGATACATCTCGTTTTTCGTTCTGATTACGCCTTCAAAGCCGCCGAAGCCTTCGAGATGCGCTCTCCCGATATTGGTTATGATGCCGTATGTCGGTTGCCCGATTTCGGTGAGTTGCTTGATTTCGCCAGGGTGATTCGCACCCATCTCAACGACTGCGATTTCCGTTTCCGGCTTGATTCTCAACAACGTGAGCGGGACACCGAGGTGGTTGTTGAAGTTTCCTTGGGTGTAAACGATATTGTATTTTTTCGACAATACCGCCGCAATGAGTTCCTTTGTTGTCGTTTTCCCGTTTGTGCCTGTTATCCCGATGACAGGTATGTTGAGATGTTCTCTGTGTATTTTAGCGAGTTCCTGAAGGGCTTTCAGGCTGTCTTCAACGATGAAAAGCCTGTCGTTTTCGGGAAGATTTTGTCTGTCGGAGATGACACATGCGGCGACACCTTCTTCCGCCACTTTCAATGCGAAATCGTTTCCGTCGAAATGCTCGCCTTTGAGTGCCACGAAAACGCAGTCTTTGGTGATGCACCTGCTGTCTGTCGTAACGGTATAGGCTTTTTTGTAAAGGTCGTATATTTTTTCAATTTTGTTCATGGTGTGATGATTTATAAAAAAAGCCGCCAAATCTGACGGCTGTTATATCTGTAAGTCAATTAGTTATTTCTTGCTTCTTGTCAGTGCGCTTCCGATTTTGTTCATGGCGCATCTGAAACCGATAGTGGCTGTTGACTGATCTTCATCGAGGAAGCGTCTTGTTGAAGGGCTGAGGAAGTAGGGTCCGTCCGCCCATGAGCCGCCTTTGTAAACGCGTGACTTGTCGGAAATCAACGTTGTCACGCCATATTCGTACATCTGATCAGTGAAGTCTTTCTGATCGCCGCTGGCATTTGTCCAATCGTTCTGTATGGTTGACTGGGCGTCACCATCGTTATAGTTGATGTTGTAGCTGTTACGATAATTTCTGCGGGCAGATACTGATTCCGAGGAGGCCTCTTGGTAAGCGATGTTTCCGAGGGAGTCGAGGGAGTCAATGACTTTGTTTTTGAATATGTTACCACGATAAGGGTTGTGGTCAGCGACATCTTCGAATGAAAGAGGACGATAGGCATCCATCACCCATTCTGAAACATTGCCGGCCATGTTGTAAAGACCGTAGTCGTTAGGCCAGTATGACGCGACAGGTGCGGGGAAGGCTGCGCCGTCGTTGAGGTTGCCGGCGATACCCATGTAATCACCGTTGCCTCTCTTGTAGTTGGCGGTGAAGTTTCCGTAGTAGTCTTTGTCATCGGTGCGGAGGCCGTCGGTGTTCCAAGGGTAAACTCTGCGTTCAACGATGCGTTCTTCCGTCGTGTTGCCAATCAAAGCGAGTGCCGCGTACTCCCATTCGGCTTCTGTTGGGAGCCGGTACTGTGGAAGAAGGATGCCGTCTTCCATCTTTGCATTGCGGAAACCGCTCTCGCTTTTGCCGGAATAGTCTTCTATGCCTTTGTCGATGACTCCCTCGTACAGCCCGGCAAGATATGCGTCTGTGCTGAAATGTGAGTCTGGAGTTTGGTCTGGGTCGAAGCTGAGAATGCCCTCGCTTATGAGAATGTGTTCGTTGACACGGTCAGAACGCCATTTCGCATAGTCGGTAGCCTGAAGCCATGACACGCCGACAACTGGATATTCATGGTACGCAGGGTGACGCAGATAAACCTCAACCATAGGCTCGTTATATGCCAGTGAGCTGCGCCATACCAATGTGTCTGGCAACGCGTTTTTGACTATCATCGGATAATCTGTTCCATAAATCCTGCCTAACCAATAAATGTATTCAAGATAGTCGATGTTGCTGACTTCCGTCTCGTCCATATAAAATGACGTAACTGTAACATTTCTCGATGAATTGTCCCACGTATAATACACGTTATCCTGGGTGTTTCCCATTGTGAAAGCACCGCCTTCAATCGGGACAAGACCGGGACCAATCTTCTCGCCAGGCACGTCTGCCACAAAAAATCCACCATAGTCAGGGTCGTTATAGTGCCAACCGGTTGTGTTTGATGTCTGATTCCTCCCGCATGAGACCATTAGGAATCCTACACATAAAATCGCTGAAATCGCAACGAATCTGATTTTTTTACGCATTATTCTCGTGTTTATATTTTTTCTCAATAACTTGAAATTGCTTGTGTTATTGTGCGTTTGCCATAAAAAATGCACTCCGACAATTCACAAGAATTTGAAGTTGCAATTTTACGACAAAAAATTGAATGACGCTAACTTTTTTTTAATTTTTTTTTTGCGTTCGGATTGTGTAATATTTATTGACAACGCTCGTTTTAAATATAATTAATTTGCTATCTTTGCAACCTTAAGTTTTTTATATGAAAAATGTAATTATTAAGGCTTTAATTGCCTCTTTGTTTATAAATATTTCGCTGATTAACAATGTGGTAGCATCAGATTCGGCGTTGTCATCCGGTGTCTGGTACAAAATGTCCGTCGCAAAAACAGGGATGTACAGCATTACGTATCAGGAACTTGTGGCGATGGGAGTTGATGTCGCATCAATTAATCCACGGAACATAAAATTATTTCACAACGGCGGCGGCGTGTTGCCTTTGGTCAATCGGGAAACGAAATACGACGACCTCGTTGAAATACCTATTATTATTAATGGCGAAGACGACGGACGTTTCGATGAAAACGACAGAATCATCTTTTATGCACGCGGACCTGTCACGTGGAGATATGAAATAAGCAATTTTTTTTATGAACATGTGAATAATCCGTATTCAGATTATTCGTATGTCTTCATGACGATAGGGGATGCCCCGGGCAAACGTATTGAAACGGAACAGAAACAATCCGGCTCGACGGAAACAGTCAGCGTGTTCCTTGACGGACAGCTGCACGAAATCGATGAGGTCAACGTCAATAATATGGGTGCGACTTGGTATTTTGATAAGTTCGACATCACACTTTCAAGGACGTATCCTTTTGATTTTAAAAATGTTGTGAAAGACCGCAAGGCAAAGATGCGCTCGGAAATCGCAACGAGAAACCCAGCCCCCGTATCATTCAAATACGTCGTCGGCGGAGACATTGTCGCTAACCTCTCGCTCAACGCTATGGGCAGCACACAGTATGTTTACGCAAAAACCGCTTCGACATACGTGAAGTCATTCGAACCGAAATCCGACAATCTTGAGATGACGGTCACTTTCAACAGAAGCGGCTCATCTTCAGTGGGTTGGCTCGATTATATAGAGATGAATGCGTGGAGAAAACTCAGCATGTCGGATGACGTGATGGCGTTCCGTAATCCGGAATGCGATGATGTGTCGAAAGTATATGAATTTCAACTTTCAAATGCGACATCGTCAACGCAGGTGTGGGATGTGAAAAATCCCGTGGAACCTAAGAAAATGGATGCGACATTCAACGCGTCGAAGCTATCTTTCACCGCGAAAGGCGACATGAACAACGAGTTCGTTGCTTTCAACGGGAACTCATTCGAGAAGACGACATTCGTTGAAATCGTGAAGAATCAAAATCTTCATGCGATGAAAGATGTTGATTATCTGATAATTGCGCATCCGAAATTTGTTTCTCACGCAAAACGCCTGAAAGAAATACACTCCCGTCTCGATGTCTTGAAAATAGAAATAGTCGAGCCTCAACAGATCTACAACGAGTTCTCATGCGGAGCGTTGGACATCGCCGGCATCCGCAATTTCATCAAGATGCTTTACGAAAAAGGTGATGGCGACAGCAAACTGAAGTATGTGCTGCTTTTCGGTGACGCTTCATACGCCTACAAAAATGCGGAGGTCTGCTTCATCCCGTCGTATGAGTCCGTGGCTTCATGCTCGATTACAGAATGCATTGTCACAGATGACTTTTTCGTATGTTTTGGGTCTGATGAAGGCGTGATGGAAAACGGCTCGATAATTGATCTCCCGATAGGTAGGATGCCGGTCTCCACGGAGGAGCAGGCCGCCGCTATGCTTGACAAGATTGAGGATTTTATCGCTCGCAACGAGAAATCAATGAATAAATGGAGAAATGTGGTGACGATAGTCTGCGATGACGAAAAAGACGGCGGCTCTTTCTTGAGAAATGCGGAGTCCGTTGCTGACTCCATCGAAGGGTGGGGCGGAGACATGGTAGTTGACAAAATCTATCTCGACGCATATAACCAGATTGCAACGGCGAGCGGACAACGCTGCCCGGAGGCTAACGAGGCGATAACCAACAGAGTGGAAAACGGGACGATGCTGTTTTTCTACACCGGTCACGGCGGTGAAGTCGGACTTGCGGAAGAACGAATCCTCACAAACGAAGACATCAAGTCGTGGCAGAACATCCCGATGCTTCCAGTGTTCCTCACTGCGACATGCGAATTCAGCCGCTTCGATGACCATACGAGGACATCGGCCGGAGAATACGTGTTCCTTAATCCCAAAGGAGGCGCGATAAACATGATTACGACAGCAAGGACGACACAAGGCCCTGCCAGCATGAAACTCGTCAAACGTTTCTTCCGCAGCGTTTTTAAGATGTATGACGGTGAATATCAATGTGTTGGCGATGTTTTTAAAGATGCAAAACAAGATGCGACAAAGAATACAAAGGTTTATGTCTTGTTCGGAGACCCGGCGTTGAGAATCGCTTACCCGAAAAACAATGTGGTCATTACAAAACTCAACGGAACTGATGTGCATGAAGGATCTATAGATACGCTTAAGGCGTTGAGTTACATTGAGTTGGAAGGTGAGGTGAGAGACAATTTCGGCTGCGTAATGAACGATTTCAACGGTGTCGTCTATGTCTCGGCATACGATAAGGAAAACACTATTTACACAAAAGGCGACCATGGCTTTGAACCTGCACCTTTTAAGGTGCGTAACAGCATGATTTTCAATGGAAAGAGTAAAGTGGAAAACGGAACGTTCAAAGTCGGTTTCACTGTGCCTAAAGATATCAGGTACGATTACGGAAAAGGCCTGGTTAGCTTGTACGCCACTGACTATCAAACTGATGCGAACGGCTCTTTCGCAGATGTTGTTGTCGGCGGCTATGATGAAACGGTAAAACCCGACACCGTAGGGCCGGAAGTCTATGCGTATATCGACGATACACTTTTCGTTGACGGCGGGATAACAAACGAAAATCCGTTGATAGTCGCTAAAATCCGTGACCTCGCCGGAATCAACACCACGGGTGCGGGCATCGGACATGACATCATGGCGGTGATTTCGGGAGCGACAAACAAGTCGTATAACCTGAATAATTATTACGAATCTCCGTTGCAACTCAATGAGTTCGGCGAACTTTCATACCGGCTTTACAATCTGAATGAAGGTGAACACAGCCTCCGCCTCCGTGTCTGGGACATCTTCAACAACTCCACAACGGTCACGGTGAATTTCAAAGTAGTGAAAAGCAATGCTTTCGCACTCGAAAATCTCGTCAACGTCCCTAACCCGATGTCGAACGAGACCAGAATCATGTTCGATCACAACCAAAACGGCGAAATAAAAGTGTTGGTGAGAATCTTCAATGTGAGCGGGCAACTCGTCAGGACAATCGAGGAATACCGCTACGGAAACTCTATGCGCATTGAACCGATTGTGTGGAACGGAACCAACGACAACGGAAGTCCGCTGCCGTCAGGGATTTATGTCTATAATGTCACAATATCCAACAGCGAAAACGAAAAAGCTTCGGGATATTCAAAACTCGTTATCACAAGATGAAATATTGCTTACGTAAAATATTATTAATCAGTGCGTTGATTCTTGCTTTCAACATTGCGTCAGCGCAAAGATACTCCGAAAAGTCGGTCCTCGCTGATGGCACTGTATATAAAATAGGTGTCGTTTCTGATGCGGTTTATCAAATCACTTACGATGATTTGGTTTCTTGGGGAATCAATCCTGCGATACTTAATCCTAAGAAAATCAGTCTGTTCGGAAATGTTGCAGGAATGCTTCCTGAAAATAATTCAACCGAAAATTATGACGACCTTACGGAAATGGCGATTTTTGTGAAAGGTGAGGAAGACGGCGTTTTCAACCAAAGCGATGAAATCGTTTTTTATGGGCAAAGTCCTGTCGTATGGAATTTAAAAAACGATAAATTCTGCCATCAGATAAATTATTATTCTGACACAACTTATTATTTTTTAAAGATTGATAATCAACAATTTGGGAAAAGAATTTCGGATGGACAGCAGGCTGAAGGCGACGTTTTCAACGAGGTGACAACTTTCTGTGACCGTCAATTTCATGAAATTGACATGGATAATCATTTCAAGATGGGGCGGAAATGGTACGGCGAGACGATTTCCGGACAGACCCAGAAAGTGATGAATTTCCCGTTCGTGTTTAAAAATGCCGTTGCCGGAAAGGAGGGCTTTGTGAGGTTCGGCTTTATCGGGGCGTCGTCGAGTGAGAATTTTAAGGTGCGTTTGGCGGTAAACGGTGAGCCTGTCATGGACGACATTTCCGTTAATAAAGTCGGGGATTATTATTTCGGCAGAGAATTGCTGAAAGAGACGAACTTCTTGGTCAGCGGCGAAAATGTTGACGCTTCTGTCGAAGTGATAGCAGAAAACGCTTCTACAATGGTTGGTTTCGATTTTATTGACGTAAATGTCTGGCGCAGATTGCGTTACGAAAACGAACAGCTCAATTTCACTATTGCTGGCGATGCTGGACACACGACCGCAAATCTTTTGAAAATTGAAAACTCATCAGACGGCATGTTTTTCCTTGACGTGACGGATCCGCTCTCGCCGGAAAATCTCAATTATACATTAATTAATAATACGATCCAGTATATGGCGAGCAATGGAATGAAATCGTATGTCCTTGCAGGCCATGATGGTTTTCAAAAAGTCAATTCATGCAAAAGAATTGAAAATCAGAACCTTCACGGACATTCGGATGCAGATTACGCCGAGATGTTGATTATCACCGACCGGGTTTTTGAGAAACAGGCGGAGGAGATAAAGACCATTCACGAAGATGCCGACAACATGGTGACTTACATCGCATACGTTGATGACATTTACAATGAGTTCTCTTCGGGAAGCCTTGATATTACAGGCATTCGCAATTTTATCAGAATGGTTTACGAGCGTTCTGAAGGTCTGAAATATGTGCTACTACTCGGAAGAGGCAGCTGCGATTACAAGAATGCCCTTGGTTATTCAAATAATTTCGTGCCGCCATACGAAGCGGAGAATGTTGTACATCAGCTCAGTGCATACGTCTCCGATGATTATTACGGACTTATGGATGACAACGAAGGCGAACAGCTCGCCGGGAAGGTCGATCTCGGTGTCGGCAGAATCCCGGTTCTTGACGTCGCTGAAGCTGAAACGGCAGTTGATAAGATTCGTCGTTACATCGACGCTTCAAGGTCAATGAAAAGCTGGCGTAACGACTTGGTTCTCATCGCGGATAACGAGAGGACGACATATTCGAAGGGCTGCGACGCGCTTGAGAAAATCGTTGATACCGTGCAGCCTTCGATAAATGTATCAAAGATTTATGCGGATGCGTATGTCCGCAAACAGAATTCCGACGGCTCTTATTGCGCACCGGAAGCAACTGCTGAAATTATGAGTAAGTTCTCGCAAGGTGCGTTGATGATGACGTATTTGGGTCACGGCGGCGTGAAAGGCCTCAGCAAATCGAATCTCTTTAAGACAGATAACATAATCAATCTCGACAATTATGACCGGCTCCCGTTTGTGACGACGGGCACTTGTGAGTTCAGCGCATTCGATGACCCGACGTTTGTCTCGGCCGGCGAAAGACTCTTCAAGATGAATGAAGGCGGCGCGATAGCGATGTACACGTCCACACGCCCGACGCACGCACCGGAAAACCTCACCATTATGAAAAATCTCTACAGAAACGCTTTCATGGCCGACAGACCGCGGTCAAGGACGTTGGGCGAAATCATAATGGAAACGAAAAAAGACAACTCGTCAAATACCTCAAATTACGTGTCTTACGTGTTCTTCGGCGATCCGGCTCTGAAACTCGCTTATCCGTTGAAAGACATCAGGATAACTTCCATTGACGGACGCGAAGTCAATAAAGACCATATCATCGGGGCGATGGGGACGGCGACGGTATGCGGATATGTCGCTGACATCAAAGGTGATGTCGATACAACGTTCAATGGCTATGTGAATGTGAAGATGTTCGACAACAAATCGCAATATTCAACCTTGAATAATTACGGATTCGAGGGCAATGTCCATACTTTCACATGTCATGTTGATGTCCTGTTCGAAGGCAGAGCATCGGTTGAAAATGGCGTATTTTCAATAACTTACAAAGTTCCGAAAGATGTAAATCTGCAAAAAGGCAAGGCTCGCCTGAGTCTTTATGCCGTTGATACCATTCAGATGGTCGATGCGAACGGATGTTTTAAAAATATTAAGATTGACGGCGTGGCGGATGTTGCGACAGATAACGAAGGTCCTGATATTCAATTGCTTTGGAATGGAGTTGTGCCAGATGAAACCCCGGTCTTCTGCGACGGCACGCTTTCGGCAACCATCAGCGATCCGCAAGGCATCTATCATTACAACAACGTGATTGGCAGAAATGTCACCTTGACGCATGTTTTCAAAGGTGAAAGCATAATTGAAAATGCCAATGGCAGGTTTGAAACCGCAATCGATGACTTTACAAAGGGAACGCTGAAAATCGATTTCAAAGACCTGAAGTCGGGAACTCATGAATTCATCATAAGTGCTTGGGACACACACGATAACAACAATACGGAGTCCATCATTGTAAACGTTTATGGAAATAATGATTTTATGTCGTTGGCGAATGTCGTGAATACGCCGAATCCTTTCAGCGACAAGACAAGTTTCTCGTTCAGATGCGACAAGCATGGCGTGGCGTTCGACATGACAATAAAAATTTACGACATATCTGGAAGACTCGTTAATGAATTGCAATACAATAACTTGACAAGCGATTGTAACGAGGTAGAGTGGGATGGCACCGATTTTTACGGACGCAAGCTCATCTCTGGAGTGTATGTTTACAACGTCTTTGTGAAAGATATTGACGGCGATGTCTATTCCACGAATCAGAAAATGATAATAACACGATAAAAATAAAATTCACACAATAATTTGAAATGTCTTTCGTTTAGTGAAAGTTAATGCTGCGTATATTGAAAATTTGTTTATTTTTGCAGCGGTTTTTAAAGAAATTAAATTGAATTTAAAATATGACAAGAATTAAGTCTTTTTTAGTCCTTCTTTGCCTTGTTGTGGCGGGCTTTACCGCCAATGCACAAGGTGGTAACAGTGGAGAAGTACAGGGTCGCATTGGACAGACAGGCAATGTGATTTCAACAGCAGTTCCGTTTATGATTATCGCACCTGACGCCCGTGCCGCCGGTATGGGTGATGTCGGTGTCTCCACGTCTCCTGATGTCTATTCAATGTATTGGAATGCAGGTAAATACGCATTTTTGGAAGATGATTTCAGCGTCGGCTTGGCGTACAGCCCGTGGTTGAGAAAATTGGTTTCTGACATGAACATCGCCTATCTCGGTGTCGCGAAACGTGTCAGCCCGATGTCAACAGTCGCAATGTCACTGCGTTATTTCAGCCTCGGTGACATTAATTTCACTGATGAAGACAACCATTCTCTCGGAACATACTCGCCTAACGAATTTGCGATCGACGCTTGCTATTCAAGAAAACTCGGTGACTATATTTCCGGCGCGATTGCGGCTCGTTTCATCTATTCCGACCTCACACAAGGCATCGTGAATTATTCAAAACCTGCTTATTCAGTCGCCGCCGACCTCGGCGTATATTACCAGAGACCTGTGAATTGGTTCAGAAATATGGCCGCTGATTTCAATTGGGGCGTTGCAATCACCAACATCGGCAGCAAGATGGCCTACAGCGATGCAAACACGAAGAAAGACTTCATCCCGACAAACCTCCGCTTGGGTGCGACAATGAATATGCATCTTGATGATTATAATGAGGTGGCTGTGTCTATCGACCTTAACAAACTTTTGGTCCCGACACCGCCTATTTATTACAAAACAGCTGATGGCAGAGACTCTATCGGTGTCGATGGCAAGCCGGTGATTTACAAAGGTAAAGATAACGATGTGTCAATGGTATCAGGTATCTTCCAGTCATTCTACGATGCACCTGATGGTTTTTCAGAGGAACTTAAGGAATTTACAATCGGAATCGGTGTCGAATATTGGTATGACAAGGTGTTCTCGGCACGCGCAGGTTTCTTCCATGAGGACAAGACAAAAGGTAACCGCCGTTATCTCACATTCGGTGCAGGCATCCGTTACAACATCTTCGAGCTTGATATTTCTTACCTCGTTCCTGTCAACAACACCTCAAATTCAGGCGTGAACCCGTTGGAAAATACTTTGCGCTTCGACTTGGTGTTCAACATCAACAAGTGGAAGAAAGACAGCACAAAGCTTGAGAGAACCAAAGAGAGAAATTAATAGTTTTTTAATGTTCTTTTTCTTGCGCCGTTGCTTGCAACGGCGCGTTTTTTATTCTGTTTTTTGAATCTTCTTCGAAATCTGATTGTTCACCAAAACAAGATAAATTCCGTCATCCAAATCGCTGACGTCAATTTCCACCTTTTCGGAATCTAAAGATTCAATATATTTGACCTCTTTGCCTAAAATGTTGTAAATCTTAACGTTGTCGATTTTTATCCCGTTAATTGTGATTTTCTCCTTGCTGGGATTTGGGAAAATTTCAAGAGACGTTTCATGGTTTTCATCAATTCCGATGTTGTTTGTTACGGTCACGAAACTTTCATGCCTGAAATGATTCTGCTTGGTCGCGACAATCTTTATTTTTGTGCCTTCGTATTGAGGCATGAAATGCAATGTCACTTTGCCATTTTCTGGTTTTTCTTTTGCAAACAATTGACTGTCAATGGATAAAGCGATGCATGCGTTGTCTTCTGCCTCTATGGTGATGTGACTTTGTCCTGGCAGAATTGATTCTGGATGACTGACGTAAATGTCTTTTGGAAATTCGGAATTGAGTTGAAGATAAGCGTCGCCGAAATAATGAAAAAGCCGGTTTGTTATTGAAATGTAACTGCTGTTGTTCGGGAACGATGACTTTTTCAGAAACAGTTTTCCGTAAAGATTTGCAAACGCAGGATATTGAAAGTCAATGTTTTGAGAACCATAGTCTGGCATGAAATCCGGATAAAGATAGTCGAAAAGTCCCCAGACGTATATGTCGTTGACGAATGAATATGAAAGTTCGGAAGCCGCAATTGCAGCCACGGCTCCGTTGCTTGTCTTCAAAAACCGTTCGGCGAAACAGTCGCTGCAACCGCCTCCGTAGCCGAAATGCCCCGTCTGGCAATTCGCTGAAACCACAAATGTCAGGTCTTCATTGTTGAGTTCGTTGATGTAACCCGTTGAAAAATAAGGTTCTCCCCATGTCTCGTAAGTGCCGTGGTCGCGGTGCACCATCATGAAACTGCCTGTCTCCATGGCTTCTGTAATTTGTGTGTTGCCGCCGCTCCAATCAGTGAGATGCGACATCGTGGACGGTATATACCCTGATCCTTCTGGACCAAATTGATTCAAAACCAAGTCGGTGTTTTGTGCCGTTGACCAGATGGAGTCGGGGACGCCTTCGTGTATCGCATTGATACGGACGCATTGTTTGCCGCGCAAATCCCAGTATCCGGCGACAATCTCGGTGCAAAGCTGGAACCATCTGCTTTTGTCGTAGCCCATAGCCGTTATCGGGCTGCTGTAATATGACGGGTTGTCACTCGGATGTCGCTCGTAATTGATGGTTTTTTCAATCATCAGTCTCGCTTCGTCCGCGTTGGAAGCGGGCATTCTGGCGATTACGATGTCGGAGATGTTGTCGCCGTTGAAATCAACGAGCATGTTGTCAGAGAAATATGGCTCGTATGCGGAACCTTCAGGATGGTCGAACCCGACGAAAGTACTGATTCCGTCGCGCGGATGGTCGAAGTCGTAGTCACCAATCAGGAGTATGGCCTCCGGCGCTGGATGCCAGTTTTCGCAAATGTATTTGAAACGTTTCTTGAGTGTGTCGTGCCAGTTGTAACCGATGTCGCTCATGGCTATCACTTTCGTGATGATGCCTTGCTCTTCGCGGAAATTCTTCAGTGAGTCAGCCCAAATTCTGTATTTTTCATCCGCAATGACAATCAGATAGTTGCATCCGTCACGCCTGTCTGAAAGGTCGGGATTTTCCGTGTTTTCAAAATACTCGGGATTTTCGACAATACCTTTCAGCATATCTGTCAGATTGTCATTTTCAATGGTGAAATGTCGGTCGGTCTTGTCTTTGACGCAAATGCAAATCTCAATGTCGTTGTATGTCTTGGTCTGTTTTTTCACCGGATTGTATTGCTCGGCGGCTACGCTTATCAGCAGGAGGTCTGCATCGCGCGTGGAGATTCTTTCGGTCTTGACAATTTCTTCGGGGAAAAAATCGTCTTTTGAGTAAATCAACGAATCTTCAATTGGTTGATTGTCAGTTGAATCGTAATCTGATGCAAATTTTTGAGCCGGTTCTATGTAAGTGTTGTCAGTTGTTTTTTCACCTTTGATGAGAAACGAAATGTCGATGTCGGCGTCTTTCGGGATTGCTATGTATTTTGAAACATATCTGACATTCGGTTCGCCTTGGTTCACCGTGATGAAATTTGCGCCAAGGGGAGACTTTGCCGGCGATATTTTAAGTTTTATGGTGTCGTTGACGGCAAAGACTACGTTGCTGATGGCGATGGCCAGCAGTGTCATCAGTAGTTTCTTTGTCGTGTTTCTCATGGTTTTGTCTTTCGGTTAAAAAAAAGAGGCAATACCGATTGCCTCTTTTCTTTAACCTTAAATAATTATAGGTACGGCTTCGCCGAATCAATACTCGTCAGATACTGTGAGTTTTTTTCTGCCTTTGGCGCGGCGGGCTTTCAAAACCTTGCGGCCATTAGCTGTTGACATTCTTTCTCTGAAACCGTGTTTGTTCTTGCGTCTCCTGTTCGATGGTTGAAATGTGCGTTTCATTGTCTTATTTTTATTTTCTTATTATTCCTCTTAATCAGAGCGCAAAATTAGTAATTTTTTTCATTCAAAAAACATTTTTCTTTGAAAAAATTATTTTAGATGCAACATGTTGTTTATTAGCATGTTGCATCTAAAATCTCTAATTTCTAATCTCTAATTTCCCGACAAATATCTATTTTTCCGGTACATTTTTCAATGTCTCTGTCAAGAAATCCCAGAAAAGTTGTACTGTTTCGATGAGAAGTGCTTCGTCTGGTGAGTGCGGGTGAACGAGTGTCGGGCCGAATGACATCATGTCCCAGTTCGGGTATTTCGCGCCGAGGATGCCGCATTCGAGACCGGCGTGTACGACCATGACCTTCGGCTCTTTGCCGAACTTGTCTTTATACACTTTCTTCATCGTGGCGAGGATCGGGCTGTTGATATTAGGCTGCCATCCGTGATATTCGCCTGATGACTCGGCGTATGCGCCATTGTCAATCAATACGTTACGGATTTCGCTCGCGAGTTTGTCTTTGAGGTCATCGACAAGACCTCTCTGCAATGAGCATGTGACGATCTTGCCGTTCTCCATCTTGACGATGGCGAGGTTCGATGATGTCTCAACGGTGCCTTCAAAGTCTTTCGACATGCCGATGACGCCGTTAGGATATTTCGCGATGGCTGTCATCAAATTCTTGAACGTCTTGTTGTCGATGATCTCCGCCGGCATTTCAGCTTCGGCGATTGTTACCATTGCTTCGGGTTCTGTCTCTTTGAACTGTTCTTTTACAACAGCTTCATATTCAGCGATATAGGCTTTTAGGTCTTCGGCTTTTTCAGCTGGGACGACAATTGTCGCGAACGATTCGCGTGGTATTGCGTTGCGCAGGCTGCCTCCGTTGATTGTGGCAAGACGGACGTCAAATTTCTGTGACACCATGATTAATAAGGTGTTCATGATCTTGTTTGCGTTGCCTCTGCCAAGGTTGATGTCCATTCCTGAATGCCCGCCTTTAAGACCTTTCACTGCGAGTTCGAAGGCTTTCATGCCATCGGCGACTTTCTCCATTTTCGGGGAGAAAGTTCCCGTTGTGTCGATGCCGCCGGCGCAGCCGACGTAGAGTTCGCCTTCTGTCTCCGAGTCCATGTTGAGGAGGATGTCGCCGTGAAGAACGTCAGCCTTGAGTGCGTTGGCTCCTGTCATGCCGGTTTCTTCGTCAATGGTGAAGAGGGCTTCGACAGGGCCGTGTTCGAGTGTCTTTGACGCGAGGACACCCATCGCCGCCGCCGCACCGACGCCGTTGTCAGCACCGAGTGTCGTGCCTTTAGCGCGAACCCAGCCGTTGTCAACGTAAGTCTCGATGGGGTCGTTCTCGAAATCGTGGGCGCAGTCGGCGTTCTTCTGCGGAACCATGTCGAGGTGAGCCTGAAGAATCACGCCGTGACGGTTCTCGTAACCAGGTGTCGCAGGTTTGCGAATGATGACGTTGCCGACTTCGTCAACGATGGTCTCAAGTCCGAGGTCCTCACCGAACTTCTTCATGAATGCAATAACTTTCGCCTCTTTCTTTGAAGGGCGTGGAATCTGTGTCAGACTGTAGAAGTTTTCAAACACTTCTTGCGGTTGTAAGTCTTTAATGCTCATTGTATTATCTTTTTTATTTGTATTAAAATTACTTTTTTTAAATTCAATCTGCTAAAATAAGAAATATTTCAGAAAAGCTGACAATTGTTTTTGCTTTTCTTTTGAAAACTCAACTTTCAAACTTTATAACTTGTTAATGGTGCTTTCATCAAACCGGTAAATCGTCCAGTCGTCCATCGACTTGGCTCCCAATGACTTGTAGAATTTTATCGAGGGCGTGTTCCAGTCGAGGCAGACCCATTCCATGCGGCCGCAGTGACGTTCTTTTGCGAGGTGCGCGAGGTGGAGCAGGAGCGCCTTGCCGTAACCGAGGCCTCTTTTTTCAGGGATGACGAATAAGTCCTCAAGATAAAGGCCTTTCCTCCCGACAAATGTTGAGAAATTGTGGAAGAACAGGGCGAATCCGACCGGCACGCCGTCTTCGCAGCCGAACACGACTTCGGCGTCTTTTTTCACAAACAACGAATCGTAAATCGTCGCTTCGTCAGCTTCGACCTCGTCAATCATTTTCTCGTAAACGGCGAGTTTCTTGATGAACTCAAGCACCAAACCCGCCTCATTTTCTTGCGCTTTTCTTATTTCAAATGTTCGCATGGGTTGTCTTCTTTCTTTCTATGTTTAACCTTTATTTTGTCTTCTCCCCAGATGTCGTCCATGATTTTCAACGATTCCTCAAGATCCATGGCGTTTTGTTTTTCAAGATGATGTTGGATGAACACACATCTTGTGGCCTTGGCTCCGTTGCAGATGATGTCTTCCGCCAATGCGTCGCAGCTCGGCGCACCGCACATTCCGCAGTCAACTTGCGGGAGCATCTTCTTTAGTCTGTTGATTTTAACTAATTTTTCAAGTGCCTTGGAGATGTCCTTGTCGAGGCTGATGGAGCGCGGTTCTATCTCTCCGACCTCGATGTTATCAAGCAGATAATCATGTTCTTCCTCCACTTCCTTGGCGCGTGTCATCTCTCCGCGGCGTTCTTTCCCCGCCACGTAACGCGCCCTTGCGAACATCCTCTCACAAGTCAGGAATCTGTTGTTGTATGTCAAAATGCCGCCCGGACAGCTCTGGTCGCAGGCTCGCAGTTCGAGGAATTCGACACCTTCAATTTCTTCGCTTTCAACCTTTTCCAGAAACTCGATGGAGTTGTCCATGCCGTCTATCGACAGGGAATGTTCCGACACCGAGAGGCGTCTTTCGCCGTTTGTCAAAGAAGTCAGGATGCTGTCGGAATTGAGCTGTGCTATAGGCAGTTTCACTTCTTTGTAGTCGTGGCCTTGCTCCTTGATTTTCTTATAGACGCGGTTGTAGAGTGAGTCCATGTTGATGACGCCGTCAACGGGAGATTTTTCTTCTCCGACAGGGCTTTTCACGGCTGCTATTTTAGCGGCGCACGGTGTGACGTAAAACACGCCGATGTCTTCCGGCTGCCAGCCGTCTTTTTCGAGTTTCCTCCTTATATACATCGCAGTGATGTCGAGAGGCGCCTTGATGGGGATGAGATTTTCCACCAATCCGGGGAATTTTATCTGTATGAGGCGCACGATGGCCGGACAGAACGTCGAGATGAGCGGCTTGGTGTTGTCGGCACGTTCCAATCTGTTCTTCGCTTCAGTGTAGATGGGCACCGTTATCTCTGTCTCGATGACGTGTTGGAATCCTATCTCGTTGAGTATGGCATATATACGTGAAACGCTGATGTCGTCTTTGAACTGTCCGAGGAACACCGCGGGGATGAGAGCCACGCGGCACGGGTATTTGAAAATCTCCTCGAAGTCGTCTTGTTTGACGAAGATGGCTTTATGCGGGCAGGCGATGAAGCAGTTGCCGCAGTCGAGGCAGCGGGCTTCGTCGATATATGCTTTCCCGCCGTGTACGCGGATGGCCTCGGTAGGACACACCCTGATGCAATGTGAGCAGCCTTCGCAAACGTTTTCGTTTATCTGTAAAGCGTGATAAAATGCCATAATCTCAAATTTTTAAATCTTTAAATCTTTGAATCTTTGAATCTTTGAATCAAAGGAATCTACGCTAAATTCACTTCCATCTCGACGGTCGTGCCGACGCCGACGGTTGATTGCACGTTGAGGCGGTCAACGTTCTTCTTGATGTTTGGGAGTCCCATGCCGGCGCCGAAACCCATGTCGCGGACTTCCGGCGAGGCGGTGCTGTTGCCTTCCTGCATCGCCCAGTCGATGTCGGGGATGCCGGGGCCCTTGTCGATGACCCGGAGCAAGATCTTACCGGCGTCGATGTCGGCGGTGACCTTGCCTCCGTAGGCGTGGGCGATGGCGTTGACTTCTGCTTCATAAAGGGCGACGACGACGCGTTTCACTATCGAAGGACTCACGCTGAGTTGCTTGAGCGTCTTCTTAATCGAGCTTGAAGCCGAACCTGCATTGACGAAATCTCCTTCTATTATTGTGTATTCTAAATGCATAACAGTAATTTTAGTTAATAAATAGATTTCAGACCCGCTTCCCAGAGTATGCCGCACGCTTTGAACATCGAGTAGTCGCATTCCAAGAGGACCATGTTGTTGTCTTCCGCGAGTTCGATCATTTCCGGAGTCGGTTTTTTCTTCCTTACGAACACCACGATGTCAAGATTGCCCATCTCACACGTGCGGATTGTCTGCATGGTGCATAGTCCGGTGACGATTATCGGGAAGTTGTCGTCCAATGTCAGAACCTCTGACATGAGGTCGGAGGCAAACACTATGTCTTGCTCCTCGTTGAGACGCTCCTGCCCGCAAACAACCCTGGCGTTCAATAATTTGGCTATTTCAGATAATTTCATTTTGTATAATGTTGATGTTGTTTGTGATTATTCGTTATAATGAATTTCTTTCAGATTCTCTTGAATCATCTCTTTCAGGTATTTCATGATGTTGATGTCGTTCATTGACATTCCGTCGAGGGCTTCCTTGACCTCATCGGTGTCGAACACGAACTCGTCATCGTCGGTGATGTGTCTGTAGATGAAGTGTATGTCTTCGTGTGCGGCGAAAAGCATCACGAGGGTGCCGGCGAGGTCGCCCATCGGCGGGCGGTCGATGTTGTCGTGCTGGAACCAGAAGTTGAGCGTGGTGCCTTTGCCGACCTCGCTCTCAATCTTCATGCCGCCTCCGCAGTTCTCGGTGTTCATCTTGATGAGCGGCAATCCGAGCCCGACCTTACGTGTCGTCCTCGATGTCGTCCACGGGTCGGTTACTCTGGCGAGGAACTCCGGCGACATGCCTTTGCCGTTATCCTTGATGGTGAAGGCATATACGTTGTCTCTCAGACTGTCCTTGATGGTCAGCTCGACGCGTGTGGAGTTGGCTGCGGTGGAGTTCTCCATCAGGTCATATACATGTAATGCTAATTCTTTCATCCAAATAAAAGTTGTAGTTTTTCTTGTGGTTCTGTGTCAACATATCTTCCGTCCTCGCCGTGAAGCGTCTTGCGGAACTCGTCAAAGGTGAGGCCGTACATGTGAAACACGCAATGCACCTCTCCGATGATGTGCAGGAAATGTGCGTCGCTGCTCTTCGTGAACATGAATTTCTTCAGATATGCGAATTTCTTCAGGAAATCGGGTTTCTTGACATGTTTGGAAATCTCCAACGCGTCGGCTTTGAGGTCGGGCGGGATGAAACCGAGCTGCGACATCAGACTTGACGCCGGCTTGTTGACGTGCGCCGGCACGAAAAGCCCGCCGATTTCATGCACCTTGTCGTAAAGCGTGTCGAGGTCGCAGTCGAGTGCCGACCACAGCAGCCATTCCTCTTCACCGACAACCTCCTCGTCTTTGTCAACGATGAGCTGGTATCCGAATTTCTCCTCGTCCAACGGGATGTGCGGCAGATGCTCGTCGAGGAATTCCTGAAACTTGTCGAGCTGCTCGTCGGTTTCGAAGTAAGCCAAGGCGTGAGCCTCTTCCTGTGTGGTTATCTCCACGCCTCCGATTACGAACACGCCCATCTCGCGGCCGATCTGCTGCGCCACTTTCACTTGACGGGTGCTGTTGTGGTCGCAGATGGCAATCATGTCGAGATGCAGCTTCTTCGCCTGTTCCACGATGGCGGTCGGCGACATGTAAATATCCCCGCACGGCGACAACACCGTGTGAATGTGCAAGTCAGCCCGATATTGCTTCAGCTCTGTCTCCATCAGTGTTAGTTTTGAAATCTCAGGTGAATCTTGATTTCCCTCTTAACTTTCCTCCCTAATCTTTTAACAGATTATAAACCAATCCGGCGATTTCGAACGTCGGCATTGACGTTTGCAAAATCGGCAGCCCTTCTTCGTTCGACTGGTTGATGGTGTCTTCGTTGGCGCCGAGGTCTTTGACGAGAATGATACACGACATCTCTTTCAGAGAAGCCACCGCCATCACGTTTTTATGAGTCTGTAAAGTAATCCAGATGTTGCCTTCCTGGGCGTTGCCCATCACGTCACTGAGAAGGTCGGAGATATAGCATCCGTCTATTTCGCGGTCGAGACCGTTTTCGCCTGCAAGGACTTTAAGTCCTAATTTGTCAACTAATTCTTGTACTTTCATTTTATTTTTTTCAGGTTAAAAATTCGTATTTAAAGGCTGCAAATATACAAATTTATTTACGATTTAACAAACTTTTAAATTTTTTTAATAAAATTCTCAATCTCGAAATACGAAAAAAATATTATTTTTGCGCCGTGAAAAAAGAATTTGAAATAAAAGTTCCGGGAGGAGCTTCAAAGGTGTTGCTTCACACATGTTGCGCTCCCTGCTCGTCGGCAATCATCGAATGTATGATGAAAAACGGCATCACGCCTTATATATACTATTGTAACCCGAACATTTTCCCTTTTGAGGAATATGAAATCAGGAAGAATGAATGTACACGTTATGCGCAATCGCTTGGTTTGCAAATAATTGACGATGATTACGACCATGAAAAATGGCGTGTTGAGATGACAGGTCTCGAAAACGAGCCCGAACGCGGCGGACGATGTCTTAAATGCTTCAAATACAGATTGTTGCGTACCGCAAAATATGCTCATGAGAATGGTTTTCCCGTAATTGCAACAACATTGGCGTCGAGCCGGTGGAAAAGCCTTGAGCAGATTGAAGAAGCCGGAATTTTCGCCATGTCACAGTTTCCGGATGTCACTTTCTGGGCGCAAAACTGGAGAAAAGGCGGACTTCAGGAACGCAGGTCGCAAATAATAAAGGAATATGGATTTTATAACCAACAATACTGCGGCTGTGAGTTTTCGATGAGAAAAGATATTGTAAATGAATGCGTTAATCACGAAAAATAATATTCAATATGAATGAGCTTGAAAATGTGTTTTTTTCAATAATCAGGTCGGCGATTGGAACTGACAAGACTGTCGAATCAGTGCAACTTACTGAAAAACAGTGGATTGATCTTTTTGAAATATCTAAAAAGCAAGGTCTGTCGGCTGTCGTTTTTGAAGAGATAATCGCACATGACAACAACATGCCCTTCGCTGTCAAAATGGAGTGGGCGTTCCATGTCAACCATATAAAAGAAAGACATGAGAAACAACTCGCTGTGACTCAACAGCTTGCGGAGTTTTTGGGCGAAAAAGACATCAAGATGCTGCTGCTGAAAGGCAACGGTCTCGCTCTGTATTATCCTCATCCCGAACTCCGTGAATGCGGCGATATTGACATTTATTGCTTCGGTGATTATGACAAAGTGAACCAACTGATTGTAAATGAAGGGGTTGAAATTGATGAGGAAGACTCCAAACATGCTCATTTCTTTTTCAAAGATGTTGCCGTTGAGAATCACAGAATGTTCAACTACGAGTTGAATAGGGCAAATAAAATTGTCAGCAGGGAACTGATGGCTCACTTCGACGAGAACCCGGTTACGGACAGTCGTATCCCGAATGTTTTTTTTGCAAACCTGAATATCAATGCGTTATATGTGATGATGCATACGCTCAACCATTTGCCGTGGTCGGGGATACCTGTGAGGAATCTTGTTGACTGGACGCTTTTCCTGAAGGAAAATCACGAGCGGCTCGATTGGAATTATCTTGGAAATATCTGGAAGGAGTCGGGACTTTTAAATGCCGTCGTCATCCTTTCGGAGATTTGCAAGAATCTTCTTGGTTGCAAATGGTTCGGCTTGAATGTTGAAAATATGATTAAAACTGATGACTATCAGTATGTTATGTATTATATTATGAATCCTTGGGTGCAATCATCGGCTACGAAAAACAAGTTCAAGAAGGTTCAACGGAAGATTGACCAATATTACCGTCACAAGAAGATGCATTTCATTGTGTATCAGGAACCTTTCCCGGATTCGCTGCTGGGGACGCTTTTCAGATACGCTTTCAGGATAAAAAAGAAGGAAGATTATTAAAAATCAGAATTTCACGAATTTCCTGACAAAATCACCGACTTTCACAAAATAAACGCCGTTTTCGAAACCGTTGATGTTGACGGTTACAATTTCATTATCTTCGTATGGACTTTCAAAAACTGTCTGTCCTAACGCGTTGAATATTACAATGTTTGTTCCTCTTGCGCCTTCAATGTTAATTGTTTTTCCGGCAGGATTAGGGTATATTTTCAATTCTGTTTTTTGATTCTCATCGACTCCGTCAAGAAGTTCGAAGTATGCCTTGTAAGTCCTGTCGATGGAAGCTGCGAACGAATATTCAGGTTTTGTTGACACGATGGCGCCGCCGCTTTTCCATTTCACGAATCTGTAGCCGCTGTTCGGGATGGCTGTTATTGTAACGGTGTCGCCGTGAGGATAGATTCCGGCTCCTTCGACCACGCCGCCGTTTTGGGGATTTGCTTCGAGTTTTATCTCTACCGGTTCTCTGTCGAAATTTGCGACAAGTCGTTTGTTTTCAGACACTTCAAAAGAAAAGATGCTGTCGTTGGAGACTATTTCGCCGTCAATGGTCCAGTTGTGGAAAGTGTAATGTTTGTTTGAAGTCACCTTGAGGGTACAGGTCTCGCCCGGTTCGTAACTTCCTACGCCGAAGATGTTTCCAGCGTTTTCGGGGAATGCCGTGGCTCTGACGTGGTAGCGTGTGCCTTCAGGGTAGATGTCGAAGATTGCAAAGGTGGAGAAGCTGAACTCGTAGCCGCTTGCGATGATGGCGTCTAAGGCGTAGTATCCGTTCTCGCTGCCGCTCCATCCGAAGTTGAAGTGGAACATGTCGTTGCTGTCGTAGCCATCGCAGATGAAGGCGTGTCCTTCTCCTTCCGGTGTCCAGCCGCCGTATTGTATCGGGTGCGCGGCGTCGAGGTTGGCGCGGCAGCGGTCGTGCCATTCGTCGCGCCGTCCGTCTTTCCACCATCCGCCGTACCAGTCACCGTAGCAGTCGTCGGAATATCTGAAATAGTGGCTGAGGACATGAGGGACGTCATACGGTGATGCGCCTGTGCCCGTAGGGCCGTAGTTCGATTCGAGGGCGACGCCGGCATGCCATTGCAGTAACGCAACTGCTTCTTTCTGAATGTCGTTTGAGCCGCTGAGCGTGTTCGGCATGTTGTCCCAGTCGTATGTGGTCGCTCCGAAGTTGACGCTCTGGGTCGGGTAGGGGTAAGGATGGTATGAATGCGAGCCTTGACCTGTCTCAGGGAATCTCCAATAGTGCATTATCATGCTCGCGGCGGTGGCGGTGCAGCCTGCATAGACGTGTCCACCGGGGCCGTCGCTGTCTTCCGGACACATTATGTTATACGGGTAATCCTGGTTCCATGTGCTTGCCACGAGCGGCTCGACGATGATGCCGTCACGCTCGCCAATCCTGCCTGTCGTAAGCACCGCCTCCCATTCGGCGGCGGTTTCTCCGCTCGGCTCAAGGCGTTTTTCAACGCCGTACTGAATCTGCTCAGCAAGGTAATTCAGATAAAACTCGGCTTCTGACGGAATGTTATCTTCATCAAATTGATTCTCATTGGAATACGCCAGGATAGGGCGAGCGCAGTCTTGTGCCGACACAATGACAAAACCTTCGTCAAAATTGAAGACATAAAAGACCGGATTGCCGTTTCTGCCATAAAAAGTCTTTTCAAGCCAAAGCTCGTCAAAGTCTTTTGAAAATGTTTGTGACACGTTGACATTCAAAAAGTTAGAGCCAGCCTCAAGAGCTGTCGCGATGCTCACCTCTTTCGCCGAGGTCACAAAGGACATCGCTATTAATAATAGGGTGTAAAGTCTTTTCATTTCAAAAAAATTAACCCGCAAAAATACATTTTTTATCCGAATTATGACGAAAAATATTTTTTCTTTTCTCGTAAAAAAAATAAATAATTTTTTAGCGATAAAAATTCTTGCCAATCAAAAAGAATTGTATATTTGCGGTATGTTTGAAAAAAAAGTAAATTTATTTAATTTATTCATTAACAATATTTTATAATATGGCAAAAATAAAATCATTGGCAGAACTGAAGGCCATGAGAGAGAATTTACAGTCAAATCTCGACCTTCGTGAAAAGAGCAACAACCCTGACGCTATGGTTCAGGTGAAAGTTGCTATGGCAACCTGCGGTATCGCCGCCGGCGCAAAACAGGTCATGGAACACATGATGGAGAAAGCAGACCAGCTTAAGCTGAGCGTTGTTTTCACACAGACAGGCTGCATGGGCTACTGCCACGCAGAACCGACTATCGAAGTCAAAGTTCCGGGCAAAGATCCTATCGTATTCGGTCATGTTGACAACAAGAAAGCCGATGAGATTCTCGAGAAGTACGTCATGAACAACGAACTCGTCGAGGGCATCATCCCGGTGAACTATGAGAAAATCTAATCATTCATTCTAATTTGGAGGACTTTATATGACAAAAATCAAAACGCACGTGCTTTGCTGCGGTGGTACCGGCTGTAAGGCATCTGCAAGCGATGAGATTATTGCAAACTTTGAAAGAATCTTGAAGGAAAAAGGTTTGCAGGACGAAGTGCAGGTCATCAGAACCGGCTGCTTCGGCTTCTGCGAAAAGGGACCTATCGTGAAGATGCTTCCTGACAACACATTCTACACACAGGTGAAACCTGAGGATGTCGAGAAGATTGTCAACGAACACATCATCAAAGGACGTAAGGTCACAGACCTTCTTTACCTTGACCCAGAAAACAAACAGCATGTCTCCGACTCAAAGCACATGGGCTTCTACAAGAAACAGCTCCGTATCGCTTTGCGTAACTGCGGTTTCATCAACCCGGAGAACATTGAGGAATACATCTCACGCGGTGGTTATGAGGCTATCGCAAAGGTGTTGTCAGAGATGACACCACAGGATGTGATTGACTTGGTCACCAAGTCAGGACTCCGTGGCCGTGGCGGCGCGGGCTTCCCGACAGGCGTGAAATGGGGTCTCTGCGCGAAGAACAAGGCCGACCAGAAATACGTCATCTGCAACGCTGACGAAGGCGACCCGGGCGCGTTCATGGACCGTTCCATCATGGAAGGCGACCCGAACTCAATCATCGAGGCAATGGCCATCTGCGGCTACGCCATCGGCGCATCAAAGGGTCTCGTCTATATCCGTGCTGAATATCCTTTGGCAATCCACCGTCTCCAAGTCGCTATCGCACAGGCCCGCGAAATCGGTCTCCTCGGCGATGACATCCTCGGAAGCGGATTCAACTTCGACATCGAGCTTCGCTACGGCGCCGGCGCATTCGTCTGCGGTGAAGAGACAGCTCTCATCCACTCAATGGAAGGCAAACGCGGTGAACCGACTTTGAAACCACCATTCCCGGCCGTTTCAGGTTACATGGGCAAACCGTCTAACGTCAATAACGTCGAGACATTCGCCAACATCCCGATCATCATCACAAAGGGCGCCGAATGGTTCTCATCAATCGGCTCGGAGAAGTCAAAGGGCACAAAGGTGTTCGCATTGGCAGGCCAGATCAACAACGTCGGTCTTATCGAAGTGCCTATGGGAACAACACTCCGCGACATCATCTTCGAAATCGGCGGCGGCATCAAGGGCGGACGTAAGTTCAAAGCCGTTCAGACAGGCGGTCCTTCAGGCGGCTGCTTGACAGAGAAACACCTCGACACAGCTATCGACTACGACAGCTTGATGGCAGCCGGCTCAATGATGGGCTCCGGCGGTATGGTCGTCATGGACGACACATCATGCATGGTCGCCATCGCCAAGTTCTACCTCGAATTCACATGCGAAGAGAGCTGCGGCAAATGCTCACCATGCCGTATCGGTAACAAGAGAATGCTCGAAATCCTCACCAAGATCACCGAAGGCAACGGAACAATGGAAGACCTCCAGGAACTCCGCAACCTCGCGGCAGTCATCAAAGACACAGCATTGTGCGGTCTTGGCCAGACATCACCGAACCCGGTTCTGTCAACACTCGACAACTTCTGGGATGAATACGTTGAGCACGTCGTCGATAAGAAGTGCCGCGCCGGTGTCTGCAAGAAACTCATGAGCTACGTCATCGACAAAGATAAATGTATCGGCTGCGGCAAGTGCGCAAAGAACTGCCCGGCAGAAGCAATCTCAAAGACAAACTACATTGCCGAAGGTCACAAGTTGCCGTCGATGGCTATCGACACAACGAAGTGCATCAAGTGCGGCGCTTGCATGAGCGGTTGTAAATTTGAAGCCATTTCTATCAAATAAAATAGAGGAGGATATAATAATATGATTAACGTAACAATAGATAACAAAAAGATTCAGGTCGAAGAAGGCACAACAATTTTGAAAGCTGCCCGTCAGGCCGGTATTCATATTCCTACCCTCTGCTATTTCGAGTTGGCAGGAATGAAATTTGAGAACAAACCAGGTGGATGCCGTGTTTGCGTTGTCGAAATCACCAAGGATTTCAACGGCAAGCCACGTCGTAACCTCGCCCCGGCATGCGCCACAGACTGCGTCGAGGGCATGGAAGTCTTGACACACAGCCCGCGCGTCATCAACGCACGCCGCACCGTCGTCGAACTCATCCTCAGCGACCACCCGAACGATTGCTTGCAGTGCGAGAAGAGCGGCGACTGCGAACTTCAGGCCTTGGCCCAGAAGCTCGGCATCCGCAACATCCCGTTCAAAGGTGCACAGTCAACATACCGCAAGGACCAGACTTTGTCGGTCATGCGCGACGTTGACAAATGCGTCATGTGCCGCCGTTGCGAGACAATGTGCAACAACATCCAGAGCGTCGGCGCTTTGTCAGCCGTCAACCGTGGCTTCAATGCCGTCGTGGCTCCTGCATTCGAGATGAACCTCGGCGATTCAAGCTGTGTCAACTGCGGACAGTGCGTCCAGGTTTGCCCTGTCGGCGCCTTGACATTGGTTGACAACATCTCCGACGTGATGAACGCCATCAACGACCCGACCAAGACCGTCGTCGTGCAGACAGCTCCGGCAGTCCGCGTCGCCCTCGGCGAAGAGTTCGGCATGGAACCAGGCACAATCGTCACAGGCAAGATGGCAGCCGCTCTCCGTCAGCTCGGCTTCGACTATGTGTTCGATACCGACTGGAGCGCTGACCTCACCATCATGGAAGAAGGCACAGAGCTTCTCGGCCGCGTGAAGAAAGTCCTGAACGGCGAAAAGGCAACTCTGCCGCTGTTCACATCATGCTGCCCGGGCTGGGTGAGCTTCTTCGAGAAGAACTTCCCGGATATGCTCGACTACCCGTCAACAGCCAAGTCACCTCAACAGATGTTCGGCGCTGTCGCAAAGAACTTCTTCGCACAGAAGATCGGCGTGAAGAGAGAAGACATGGTCGTCGTCTCCATCATGCCTTGCTTGGCAAAGAAGAGCGAATGCGCACGCGACGAGTTCAAGGTGAACGGCAATCCTGATGTCGATTTCTCATTGACAACACGCGAGCTTGCTCACATGATCAAACAGTATAACATCGACCTCAACAACCTCGAAGAGGCCGACTTCGACAGCCCGCTCGGTCAGTCAACAGGTGCTGCAGTCATCTTCGGTGCGACAGGCGGTGTCATGGAAGCAGCAGTCCGTACAGCTTACGAAATCTATACAGGCAAACCTCTCGCCAACATCGACCTCGAAGTCGTCCGCGGCCTCGAAGGCACGAAGGAAGCCACCGTTGACTTCAACGGTCTCCCAGTTCATGTCGGCGTTTGCTACGGCCTCGCCAACGCACGTAAGTTGATGGAAGAAGTCCGCAACGGCAATCCGCGCGGTTTCCACTTCATCGAAGTCATGGCTTGCCCTGGCGGTTGCATCGGCGGCGCAGGTCAGCCTTACCACCATGGCAACAGCGACATCATCCGCAAACGTATGGAAGCTACATACCGTGAGGATGCCGGCAAACCGATCCGTAAGTCACACGAGAACCCTGACATCATCGCGATTTACAAGGAATACTACGGTGAACCATGCGGCCACCTCAGCCACGAACAGCTCCACACACATTACTTTGACAAATCACAACACGTTGAGGCTTGTGGTGAATAATGTTGTAAATAAATAGAAAGGATATAAATATGGCAACAATTAAATTATCAGAATCAAAGATAAACTTCATCAAAGACGTTTGCAAATCGTTCCGTAATGACGGTGGTGAAGTCATCAACGTGCTTCACAAAGTACAGGGTGAATACGGCTACCTTTCAGCGGAAGTCCAGCAGGTCATCGCTGAGGAACTTCACATCCCGGTATCAAGGGTGTATGGCATCGTGTCGTTCTACTCATTCTTCACGATGGTTCCGAAAGGCAAGAACCCGATTTCAGTATGTCTCGGCACAGCTTGCTATGTCCGTGGCGCTGAAAAGGTTCTCGATGAACTGAAACGTCAGCTCAATGTCGAAGTCGGCGGCACGACAGAAGACGGCAACTTCTCGTTGAACGTCCTCCGTTGCGTCGGCGCCTGCGGCCTCGCACCTGTCATGATGATCGGCGACAAGGTCTATGGCCGTCTGACACCTGACAAAGTCAAAGAGATTTTGGCTGAATACAAATAATAGGGTACACCTTATTAATTAATATGCGTAGAGCCGCCACATTGTGACGGCTCTACATTTTTTAATGAAAAGATTGTGGGGATGGATTTTTTTCCGTTCACACGGATTTTTTTTTGTGAAAAATAGTGAAAAAATAGTGAAATTTTTATTATATTTGCAAAAGTTGTTTGAATAGAATAAAAATTTTATAAATCATTTAAAAATAAATAGTTATACAAATTTATTAGTAGAAAAACGGAAAAAAATAGTGAAATTATGATAAAGATAACCCTGACAAATGAGATGATGAACAGAATCCTTGCGATTGAGGAATGCAGGGGGCGGGCTGGTTCTTGTAAGATGCCGTTGTCGCTGACGAATAAATTGCGGAAGAGTTCGAAAAAGAAGAGTTCGTTTGCATCGACGCAGATTGAGGGCAACCCTCTGACAGAGGAGCAGGCTGACAGTGCGATAGAGGCCAAGAACCGACATTTTCTGAAGCCGGAGCAGGAGGTGCGGAACTATTTCGCCGCGTTAGAATTGTCGGAAAACTTCTTGAAAGAGCACAAGCCATTCTCTTTGGAGCTGATTCTCGCTTTGCAGAAGCATGTGGTTTTTGGTGAAAGCAGTGAGAAAACAGGCATTCGCGGCCCGATGCCGCCCGGCGTTCTGTTCGCCGTTTATGACGACAAGACCCATCAGCCGGAATACATTCCGCCGATGTGCGATGATGTTCTGCCGTTGCTGAACGAGCTGATAAATTATGTGAATGACTCTGATGATCACCCGTTGATAAAAGCGGCTGTGGTTCATTATCAGATGGTTACGATACATCCGTTTGAGGATGGAAACGGCCGCACAGCACGCATTATTTCCGATTATGTGCTTGATTATTATGGATATGGCTTCAATCAGATCGGCTCGTTGGAGGAATATTTCGCATACGATGTCGATGAGTATTATTCGTCATTGCAGATGAATCTTCCGCCTCTGTATAATGACGGGCGCGACAATCCGCCGCATCCTGAAATATGGGTGAATTATTTTTTGAGGATGGTTGAGCTTCACGCAAAAAAGGTGGTCGAACTTACGCGAACGAGTGTGAAAGAACAGTCGGCGGCGGCAATGACGTTCTTGAATAACAAGGAAAAGGATTTCTTGAAGTATCTGGAAAAACATCATGTTGAAACATTTACTCCGACGGAAATGGCGGCAAAACTGAAAGTCACGAACCGGACGATTATAAACTGGTGCGTGAATTTGACGAAAAACGGCTTCCTGACACCGAACCTTGTCAAACGGCGGGTGAGGTCATATACGGTGACGGGGTTCGGCGAATGACAATCTTATTCGCCGAAATTTCTTCGGTGATTATGGTGGTTATTCGCCGAAAATATGTATTTTTGCCGAAAATTTTTAACAACAATATTATGTAGAACAAACGACATATTGACATATAAATAGCGGTTCGAAGCTATTCTTGATACCCAAATTTCCACATTGTCCTGAAAAGGACACAATCTCAAGAATAAGTTCTCGAAACGTCGTATTTGTTACGGCGTGGATGAACTTGTTGAGATTGTGGGCGTGGTAACCCGGAGTTCAGGCAAGATTTACTTCCACGCCTTTTTTATGTCGTGTCGCGAAAATGGCAGGCAAAGTGAAGAACAGCGGCGGTATGCATATCGGGTGTCTTGTGAAATCGGTCTTCGACGCGAGTGGGATGACCGTGTCGGAGTTCGCGCGGCGGATAAACTGCGAGCGCACCAATGTATATAAGATTTTCGACCGCCGCACAATCGATGTCGAGTTGCTCGTGAAGATTTCCGAAATTCTGAACCACAATTTCCTCGCCGATGTCATGGAACATCATGGTCTTGATTCAAAATCCGTCACCAAATTAAGTCTGAATATCACTTTTGACGACCTTACGGAAGAGAACGTCGCGATCTTGTCGAAAGCCGTCGAATCGTTAAAAAACTCACTGAAAGTCAGTGAATAATTATCACGTTTCTGTGAATTGTAATCACGGTTGGAATGCAGATTGGTTTTTGGGATTGTTGTAAATTTGCGGCTGGAAAAATATTTATGTTTAATAATTAAAAATTTAAAAAAATGAAGAGACGTATCAGATTATTCACTACGTTGATGGTGTGTATGGCGATGGCATTGTGCGTGTCGTGCAAGAAAGACAAGGACAATAATGTTCCTGCTGATTTAATTGGAAGTTGGTATGGTGAAGGTTACCCTTGGAGTTGTGACATTACATTCAATTCTGACAACACATTTACTTCCGAAGCAGAATCAGTACATGGGGCTTATGATTACACTGCCGGAACATTTTCGGTAAAAGGTTCTACCATAACATGTACAGGGTATTACAATACGGTTTATTCTAATGGTGAAGTTAATACGGGAGATTATAATCATACCTTCACGTATCATCAAACATATCTGACAGGAGGCCGTTTTGCGATTGACGAATATGTAAAATATCATTAAGTCACATTGGTTAGTGTTGATATTATCGTGTTAATATAGAGCCGCCACATTGTGACGGCTCTATATATGTTTGTAAATTTACGCGGCACCAATCTATATGCGGGAATACACTCCGCATATTTTTCCGGCAAAAACTTGT
>JAKSMW010000012.1 GCA_024400395.1 Bacteroidales bacterium | reverse complement strand
TCGTGATGACGGTGACGGCGCCGAACTGCCCTGTCGCCGACCAGATGCCGCTTTACGTCAAAGAGAAAGTCGGGGCCATCACTGGCGTGAAGTCGTGCGAGATTGAGATGACATTCGAGCCGGCATGGGATCCGAGAAACCTCTCCGATGACGTGAAAGAAGAACTCGGCCTCGACGACGGCTTCGGCATCGGGGACCTGATGTACTGATTAGTTAAAAGTTAAAAGAGCAAAGTTAAAAGAGCGCAGAGCGGCGTATGTCTGCACACGTCGTTTCACACTCTCTACTCTCTTAACTATTTCTCTAATAAGTCTTTAGCCATTCCGAGGAACATCAGGGCGATGGCGGTGAAGTCGAGGTTGAGGTCTTTGCTGAGTCCGACTCTGTCTTTGAAAATCGCGACGTTATACCATTGCAGGCACTGGAAGGCGCGGTGGAAGCAGAGGCGACGGAGTTCTTCCTCGGTCGGCTTATGTCCGACGTAAGCCTCTAATAATGAGAGTGCTTTGTCGAAGCCGGCGTTGCCGTAGCAGGCGATGTCGTAGAACGGATCGTTCATCCCGGCGAACTCCCAGTCGAGGACGTAGAACCTGTCCTTCCCGATGACGAGGTTCGTCGGCTGGTAGTCGCAGTGGCACGGCACCATCTTCACCTTCTTATATTCCTTGTGCATCTCGTCGAGTTTGTGACGGAGGTCGAGATATTCCTGCGGATGCGTGAAGCCGTTCTCGCGGCAGAAACGCTCGTCGTCGTCGAGGCGGCCGAAAGCGTTGTAGTCGGAGAATTTCAGGTCGCTGCCGTGAAGTTTCTTCAGCGCCTTCACCGACATCTCGTTGTAAGAAACAACGTCGGTCGTTGACATTATCGTGCCATCGACGTATTTCGCGAGCTTCTCGCCCGACTGTATTTCGATATAAACCGTCTCGTTGTTGAGGCCGAGTCGTTCCACTTCGCGGATGTTTGCGTATTCCTCATCGCGGTTCACGAATTTCTCGGCGAACTTGCCAGGCACGCGGTACGTATATTTTTCACCTTGACATTCAACGACATACGTATAGTTACTCATTCCACCTTCGAGGCGTTTCACGATTCTGGCGTCTGTTGCATGCAGCAAGGCGTTGACTCTTCTCAAGATATAAAGTTCTATTTCCATCTCCTTAAAATTTAGCGTGCAAAAATACTAATAATTTTAATAAAAAAAATGTTTGGCGTTATCAAAAATTTTGTATTTTTGCCGCGTGAAAAAAGCGGGGGTTTAGCTCATCTGGTAGAGCGTAAGGTTCGCAATCTTAAGGTGGCCGGTTCGAGTCCGGTAACCTCCACAAAACGAAAGCTAACATTTTAACTTACAAAATGTTAGCTATTTTTTTTGATTTAAAAACATCATCAAGGTCTTTGGCGTTTTAAGTGTGATTCTCATTTGAAAAGACAATCTTCAAATTCAAAAATCGCCGGCGTTTTGACCTAAAAGTCAACTTCGCCGACAATTTTCAGAGTGTCTGTTTTCCCGTCGATTCAGATGTTCGCTTGATGGCAAGCTCCGCATTAAATCATCTCGCGGCTCAAGCCGTGTCATTCCGGCAGCGCCACAACGTTGAAAGTCACGAGGTCTTCATCGCCGAAGTTATGGATGCTGTGGCTGTGTCCTTTCGGGCAGTAATGGAGTGTTCCCGGCGTATAAACCTGCTCGTTGCCGTCGAAGAAAATGGTCGCCTTACCTGCGAGCACATAGACGGTCTCCATATTCGTCTCGTGTGAGTGACAGCCGACAGAAGCCCCAGGAGGCATTGTGCAATACATCGCTCTCACCTCGCCGTCAGTGAACATTTTCATATACACTTCGCCGTCGCCGCCCTTGAAGTTCGGCAGCGTCTTGGCGGTCATGGTGTCGAAACGCACCGTGCTGACAACAGGTTTGCATTCGGTCACATTTTCCTTTTGATTTTGATTTTCGACCTGGCTGTTGCAGGCTGTCATTGCAAAAAACATTGACAATGAGATAATTACGAATAATTTTATATTCATCTGTTTATAAATTAGATTTGCAAAGATACGCATGATTTCCCAAATGTCAAGTGATTAACCGATTTTTATTTCACGCTACATTCGCGAGTTGACAAGCGTCAGCATAATAAAAAATCATCTGCAAAAAGTTACGAAACCGATGTCAAGAACATGGATTCCGTCATAAAACACATCTATTTTTAACGTGCAAGAACCTTGTTTTTGTTCCGTCAATCAAGTCAGAAATAACGTGCACCTTTGCCTTGCAATTTTAACAATTAAAATCATGTCAAAGGACGTCATTGTGTCACCACGAATCGAACGAATCGGGCGAATGGGTTGTGAATTGCTTTCAAATTTTGGTTGCTTTTGCAGTAGCTGGCAACATTTTTTTCATTTTTGGTGTTCGTATTAAAATAATTGAAAAATCTAATAAACTGTCTCGTATTCATATTTCTCCCGATGTTTGTATCGAGAGAGCCTATCAATGAGGAGGGTTGCACCTGCAAAGGGCGCCGCGGTTCTGCCCCGGATTTTATGAAAGGAAACATGTCGTTTCAGATAATGTGAAACAACATGTGTGATGTTTGCTCGATGAGACTTTCAGGCACTAACTCGCGGGCTTCGTTGTGTGACATCCGATTATTTGAAGAGGTCTGAATGTGTGCCTGTCCTGACCAATGACAGCAGACGGATTTCATCATCTTTTGAATAGACCAACAGCCAGTCAGGTTTAATGTGGCATTCGCGCGTCCCCTCGAAGTTGCCGTGAAGCGGGTGGTCTTTATGCTTCCGCTCAAGTTTCTCGCCTTTTTGAAGTTTCTCGACCACGGCTATCAGGTCTTCTATGTTCATGCCGCGCTTCTTTGCTATTGCGACATCCTTTTCATACCTCGGAGACGCAAACAGGTTATAGAGCATACATTCTCTCCTTAAATTCATCGAGGTTTTTGTAGCGTCTGCCTTTTCCGGCTTTCACGTCCTTGATAGCCTGAAGTGTCTCTTCACTGCCGTTCTTTTCCTTTTCCGGTTTCGGATTCACCACCCCAAGTGACAGAAGATAATTGAGCAATGCTTTTCCGTCGTTAGTTTTTTCGTTTAATGTTACTGTATAGGTTGCCATTGTGTTATTTTATGAATTTTTCCGCGGCAAAGATACACATTATTTCGGAAACGTGCGGCAATGAGATTGTTTTTTCCGCCCTTGACGAATTATTTCAGTTCGTTGTTGATTTTGGAAGAAGAGAATCAGCAGGAAAAACAGCTTACTGACACCGCAGGAACAGCTTTACAAGTGTTGTGAATTGCTTTCAAATTTTGACTACTTTTGCAGTCGCTAACAACTACAACAATCTTTTATATCATGTCAAGAGGTTGTGAATTGCTTTCAAATTTTGACTGTTTTTGCAGTCGCAAACAACGAGTTGCGTAACTATGTTGATATTCCTTTGTTGTGAATTGCTTTCAAATTTTGACTACTTTTGCAGTCGCTAACAACTACAACAATCTTTTATATCATGTCAAGAGGTTGTGAATTGCTTTCAAATTGTTGATAACTTTTAAACAAATCGTTATTAAAACAAAACTTTTATACATAATTTTGTTGTCCTAAAATATGCATAAAATATGAAAGAAAACAAACTACACCAATTCACGGGATTATACCCCGTTCAAAAAACTTTGCGTTTCGAACTGAAACCTATTGGAAAGACATTGGAAAACATCCAGTCATCAGGTTTGCTCGAGACGGATGAACACAGGGCCGAAAGCTATGGTAAAGTTAAGAAAATAATTGACAAATACCACAAAGCATATATAGAGAGGGTGCTATCTTCATTCAAATTGAGATACGAAAATATCGGCAAGGGCAATTCTCTCGAAGAATATTATGCATTACATCAGATTCGGACAAAAAACGATGCGCAGAAGAAAGAGTTCGTGACAATTCAAGACAATCTCAGGAAACAGATTGCAAACGCCTTGGCAGATGATGACAAATTCAAAACAATTGACAAAAGCGAACTCATAAGAAATGACCTGCTCGAATTTGTCACCGAGAATGAAGACAGGGAGTTGGTGAAAGAGTTCAAAGATTTCACAACATATTTCACCGGATTTCATGAAAACAGGAGAAACATGTATTCTTCTGAATCAAAATCAACCGCAATTGCATACAGGCTGATACACGAGAATCTTCCGAAGTTCATTGACAACATGAACGTATTTGCAAAAATCAAATCCGCTTTGTCAGAAGAAATCGAAAAACTGTACAAAGAATACGAAGATCGCGGTCTGATGAATGTAAACACTCTTTCGGAAATGTTTTCATTGGATTATTACAGCACCGTTCTCACTCAAACACAGATTGAACTTTACAACGCTGTTATCGGAGGAAAAACGGAAAAAGACGGGACAAAAATACAAGGACTTAATGAATACATAAACCTATACAATCAAAAGCAATCCAAGAAAGAGAACCGTCTTCCCAAGTTCAAGCCTTTGTTTAAGCAGATATTAAGCGACAGAGAGCAAATATCATGGCTGCCTGAAACATATTCGGATGACAGGCAAGCATTATCTTCAATCAACGAATATTATCTGATACTTGATGACGATGTACTCGAAAGAACAAAAGCACTTCTTCAGTCTGTCGCGGACTACGACCTTGAAAAGATATATCTCAAAAATGATATACAGTTAACCGACATTTCACAGAAAATGTTCGGAGACTGGGGCGTGATAAAGCAAGCGATGGGAAAAGGCTATGAAAAGGCGAATCCAAAAGGCAAGACGAAAGATGATGTCTATGAGAAACGGAAAGCCGATTACATCAAATCAATTGACAGTGTGAGCCTGTCATATATCAACGAATGTTTGCTGCTGTTGGACGACAAATATCACAAGAAAGTTGAAGACCATATTTCAGCCATTGGCGCGGTGAACACCGAAGAGCAACAAACCATGGACATTATGGAAAGAATCAAGATGTCATATCTGAAGGCGAAAGATTTACTGTGTGGCGAATATCCGTCAGACAGCAATCTTGCGCAAGACAAGGCAAATGTCGCTCTCATCAAAGAATTGCTCGACGGCATCAAGGAACTGCAACATTTCATCAAGCCTCTGTTAGGCAACGGCGACGAACCGGACAAAGACGAAAGGTTTTACGGCGAACTGGCTTACGTGTGGGAAGTGATTGACCAAATCACGCCGCTGTACAACAAGGTGCGTAGTTATGTGACACGCAAGCCTTATTCGATTGAGAAAATGAAACTCAACTTTGAAAATTCACAGCTTCTCAGTGGTTGGGATTTGAATAAAGAACCAGACAATACTTCTGTTATTCTTCGCAAGAATGGATTGTATTATTTAGCAATAATGAACAAGAAATACAATAAAGTGTTTGCTTCTAAATCAATCAAAGACAATGGCGAATGCTATGAGAAAATGGAATATAAATTCTTTAAAGATTTGACTACAATGGTGCCAAAGTGTACTACACAGTTGAATGTGGTAAAAGAGCATTTCTCAAAAGAAACTACAGATTTTACTATAAACAATCCTAAGGTTTTTGCATCACCTTTTGTAATAACAAAAGAGGTGTATGAATTGAACAATGTTACATTTGACGGGAAAAAGAAATTTCAGATAGACTACTTAAGAAAAACAGGCGACGAGAGAGGATATAGGGCGGCAGTATATGCATGGATGAAATTTTGTATAGCATTCTTGAAAACATATAAAAGTACACAAGGATACGATGTCAGCGAGTTTGAAAATGATGACAATTTGAAATCATACAAAGATTTAAATGATTTTTATTCGGCTATTAATTTGAAATTGTATTCCATTACATTCAGCAATATTTCTGTTGATTATGTGAATCAGCTTGTTGAAGATGGTAAAATCTATTTGTTCCAAATCTACAACAAGGACTTTTCGCCGTCCAGCAAAGGCACTCCGAATATGCATACGTTATATTGGAAAATGTTGTTTGATGAACGTAATCTTGCAGACGTTGTTTACAAACTTAACGGACAAGCTGAGGTATTCTTCCGTAAAAAGTCTATCACGTGGAAACCAGAGGTTATGAAACACGGACACCACTACGAACAACTGAAAGACAAGTTCGCATATCCAATTATTAAAGACCGTCGTTTCACCGTTGACAAATTCCAATTCCATGTTCCAATCACGATGAATTTCAAAGGGTCCACTTCCGGCAATATAAATTCAATTGTCAATGAATACATTAAGAAATCCGACGATATGCATTTTATCGGCATCGACAGAGGTGAGCGTCATCTGCTTTACCTGACGGTGATTGATTCTAAGGGTAACATAAAAGAACAATATTCGTTAAATGAGATTGTGAATGAATACAATGGGAATACATACACGACAAATTACCATGACCTGCTTGAGGAACGCGAAAAAGCCAGGTTGAAAGAACGCCAAAGCTGGCAGACCATCGAAAGCATCAAAGAACTGAAGGAGGGTTATTTGAGTCAGGTCGTACACAAAATCGCACAGTTAATTGTCAAATATAACGCCGTCGTTATTCTTGAAGACTTGAACATGGGTTTCAAGCAGGGTCGGCAGAAAGTTGAAAGTTCTGTCTATCAGCAGTTTGAAAGAAGTCTTATCGACAAATTGAATTACCTTGTTAACAAGGGTCTGCCCGCCGACGTTGACGGAGGATTGCTTCATGCATATCAGTTGACAAACCAGTTTGAGAGTTTCAAGAAAATGGGCAAGCAGAACGGTTTCTTGTTCTACATTCCTGCCTGGAATACAAGTAAGATGGATCCCGTGACCGGATTTGTAAATCTGTTCGACACGAGATACGAGAATATTGAAAAATCAAAATCATTCTTCTCAAAATTCGATTCAATCAAATACAATGCGACAAAAGATTGGTTTGAATTTTCGTTTGATTACGACAAGTTCACAACAAAGGCCGAAGGAACACGTACAAAGTGGACAATATGCACCTTTGGCGAAAGAATCGAAACAAAACGTGACCCATCTCAAAACAACCAGTTTGTAAGCGAAGAATTTAAATTGACAGAAAAATTCAAGGACTTCTTCAAGCAATATTCAATCGACTACAAAGGAAATCTGAAAGAAGACATTGCAAACCAAACTGAAAAGAACTTCTTCGAGGGGCTGCTGCACTTATTACATCTGACATTGCAAATGCGAAACAGCAAAACTGGGACAGAAATCGACTATATGATCTCGCCGGTCGCAGACGAAAACGGGAATTTCTACGACAGCCGCACTTGTGGCGACGACCTGCCAGAAAATGCAGATGCCAATGGCGCATACAACATCGCACGAAAAGGACTTTGGGTCGCACAGCAAATCAGGGAGAATGACGGCAAGAAATATCCGAGACTTGCGATGACAAACAAAGAATGGCTGAATTTCGCCCAAAACAAGCCATATTTGCGTTGATATGTGGGATTATATACCATTATCAATGTTGAACGACTTCATCTTTTGTCCTTATTCCATATATCTTCACAACATATATATGGATGCGGACGAAGAGACATATCATGCTACACCGCAAACCAAGGGAAAGATCGCTCATGAAGCGACAGACAACAAAAAATCAACACGAAAGACAGATGTCATGGCCATGCCTGTGTTTTGCAATGAAATAGGCATAATGGGTAAGATTGACTTATATAAAAGTGAAGAGAAACATCTGATAGAAAGGAAATACAAGTTGACTCAAATATACCAAGGCCAATTGTATCAACTTTGGGGTGAGTATTTCTGCATGAAAGAGATGGGCTACGAAATTGACAGGTTGTCATTTTACGAAATCTCAACAAACAAAATGATTCCGATGGAAATACCAGGAGAGGAGGAGAAAGAGGAACTGAAAAATTTTGTCAGAGCGTTTAAGTCATTCAATCCGGCGGAATCAATCGAAATCAATGAGAATAAGTGCGCTCATTGTATTTACAATCCACTATGCGACAAAACCAATGTAGATTATGTTTACTAATAAAGACTTGGAGTACAGATCAATATTTGTGATAAACTGTCTGGAACACAGAAACTTAAGGGTGAGCAACGGCGAACTGCTTCTCGAAGAGACCATTGATGAAGAGAAGAAAACCCTCACAAAATTGCCATTCCAGAAGATACTTGCTCTTTTCGTAATCGGACATATCACGATAACAACCCCGCTGATAGAGAAATGCCGGAAGAACAACGTCGCACTATGTGTGATGAAACAGAACCTGCGCCCAGTGTTTTTCCATGCCGACAGTGCCGAAGCGAATTACCTATTGAGACAGCGACAATATGCCTTTAGAAAAGACGACATATCTATTGCCAAAATAATCATGAAAAGCAAAATATCAAACCAATGCCAGTTACTGCTTAACACGAGGATGCATGACGAAATGACAAAAGATGCAATTTCACAATGCAAGGATGCCATAGGCAAGATGGAATCAGTTGATAAATATGAAACGCTCATGGGCATTGAAGGAATAACCGCAAAGAAATTCTTTGCGGCTTACTTTCAAGCATTTGATTGGCATCAAAGGGCGCCAAGGGCCAAATGCGATGTTCTGAACGCCACTTTGGATATTGGATACACCGTATTGTTTAATTTCATTGAAGTGTTTGCGCGGATGTTCGGATTTGACCCATACATCGGAGTGTATCACAGGCTTTGGTTCAGAAGGAAATCGCTGATATGTGATTTGATGGAGCCTTTCAGGTGCATCATTGACGTGCAGACGAGGAAAGGTTTCAATCTGAAACAATTCAAGGCCGATGATTTTGAATGCCGGAAAGGAGAGTTTTCATTAAAATTCGAAAAAAGCGGTGAGTATTACAAAGTTTTCTACACGGCTCTTATCGAGAGAAAACGCGACGTTTTTGAATACGTAAGAGAATATTACAGATGCTTCATGCAAGGTAAACCAGCCGAATATTATCCGATTTTCAATTATCAGAAGGCATGATAATCATCAGTTATGACATAGAGGACGACAAGTTAAGGAATCATTTCAACAAGATGTTAACAAAAAATGGTGCCGTGAGGTTACAGTATTCCGTGTATGAAGTCAACAACACCAACAGAATCATTGAAAATCTGAAGATTAAGATTGAAAACTTTTATTCCCGCAAATTCGGTGGCGGAGATAGTGTTGTCATTTTCGAGGTGGGAGAAAACAAAATTGTCAAGTATGGTAATGCCATACATCGTGACACTGACGTGATTTTTCTTTAGCAAACCATAGTGTTAATTATTTAATTGCATATTACATGTGATTTATTATCAATAACATACACTGTATTATATTTTGGGGTGGGGTAAATGAACAAAAAAATATTGTCTGTATATTAAAGAAAATCATTACTTTTGCAGACGTTTTTGGAAAGATAAGTCTAAAGACGAAAAAAATTTCTACTATTTGTAGATTGCTTAACGAGCAAGGTAGAGAAGTATGTCTAAAGACGAAAAAAATTTCTACTATTTGTAGATCGGCGATTTCACGGAGTAAACAACCATCGTCTAAAGACGAAAAAAATTTCTACTATTTGTAGATTGTATGAATTACACTTGGCATCAACATAGTCTAAAGACGAAAAAAATTTCTACTATTTGTAGATCATCCAACCTAAAGAAGTAATGTGTTTGTCTAAAGACGAAAAAAATTTCTACTATTTGTAGATTCACGCACACATTATAATTGCGCGCGCGTCTAAAGACGAAAAAAATTTCTACTATTTGTAGATAAGATGCTCATTCCTCGCCTCCTTTCTCAGTCTAAAGACGAAAAAAATTTCTACTATTTGTAGATAGAAGTCTGCGCAGCGTTAAGGGTTGTGTCTAAAGACGAAAAAAATTTCTACTATTTGTAGATTCAAATGTCTATCAATGTCATATCGGGGTCTAAAGACGAAAAAAATTTCTACTATTTGTAGATCATCGTCAAACTAAATGAATATCAAACACTGTCTAAAGACGAAAAAAATTTCTACTATTTGTAGATCTATCATATTAAACTCATGGCGTGTGCCGGTCTAAAGACGAAAAAAATTTCTACTATTTGTAGATTCCTTTGTCATTGTCATGATGATTTATTGTCTAAAGACGAAAAAAATTTCTACTATTTGTAGATTCAGACATGGAAAGGGTAAAACTTTCAAGGTCTAAAGACGAAAAAAATTTCTACTATTTGTAGATTTATACTTTGATGTTCTTCAATATGCCTGGTCTAAAGACGAAAAAAATTTCTACTATTTGTAGATGGAGTTCCCTCCGCATTTCTTTCAAGTTGTCTAAAGACGAAAAAAATTTCTACTATTTGTAGATTTCCATTTGTTCCATTTTGTTCCATTTGTGTCTAAAGACGAAAAAAATTTCTACTATTTGTAGATTCAAGCACACATAAAAATTGCGCGCGCGTCTAAAGACGAAAAAAATTTCTACTATTTGTAGATTTGACAGCCACGTGTTTATCAGCCATGTCTAAAGACGAAAAAAATTTCTACTATTTGTAGATACTGATTGTAAGACAATCCTTTAACTTTGTCTAAAGACGAAAAAAATTTCTACTATTTGTAGATCAACTGTAGCGTCAGTGTAATTGCCACTTGTCTAAAGACGAAAAAAATTTCTACTATTTGTAGATAAAATCCCAAAAGATTAAGTTATGTTAGTCTAAAGACGAAAAAAATTTCTACTATTTGTAGATACATAACTTGCGTTATATCAAAAACTCTGTCTAAAGACGAAAAAAATTTCTACTATTTGTAGATTTTAAATGCTGTCTCTTGTGCTTTATTCGTCTAAAGACGAAAAAAATTTCTACTATTTGTAGATAGCGTGCAGGTCTCACCGTTGATTTCCAAGTCTAAAGACGAAAAAAATTTCTACTATTTGTAGATACTGACTTATTTCCACCAGCGGCGAAGGTCTAAAGACGAAAAAAATTTCTACTATTTGTAGATATCCTGGAATCGTCAAAGCCTTGACGAGTCTAAAGACGAAAAAAATTTCTACTATTTGTAGATTGACTATGGGGTATAAATTAAAAAGTACATTTTAAAAAGCGCAAATTTTTGATTTACAACGCTTTATATTTGAGGGATAAAAAATAAAAAGTACAATTTGCTTTAATTTTGCGCAGTTTTGCTATAATTAATTGCATGAAAAGCTCAACTATGCGACAACCTTATTATAATAAACGCCGGCTTCGACCGCCAAAACAGCTAAAAACACCATTAAAAACAATGCTTTAGCACCATTTAAACGATACAAAAACGCCGTTTAAACGAGCGTTTAAGCCAACCAGAAACGGCCTCCGGACATATACCCCGGAGGCCGTTTCTCTTTTACCCAGAAATTGCAAAATTGAACGAGTTGTGACAAAGTTATGACAAAAATTGTAACAAAAATTATCCGATTAAAAGACCTTTACGACCGAAAAACACCCCGAAAATGCCCGAAAAACAGCGATTGCACCCCCTTTAATACCAGATTTTGGCAGGTTGCTTTTGTATTAAATAATTAAAAATCAATGATTTGTGCTAAAATATCAGAAAAAATGCATATTTTGCCGAATTTACTCTACTTATTATACAGAGGTACAATCACGCACTTGCGGCGGATCAGCCCGCCGCAGCACCGGCGGACATGCCATCGCAACGGGCAAGCTCCTCCTCCAAAAATTCGATTTTCTCCTCTAACAGCTTGATGTTTTTATTCTGACTATCAATAATAGTCTCCTTGTCACGTATTGCCGCCTTCAGCAACTCGATTTCGGTTGCCGAGCCGGAATAATTCGGCTGTCCATTATGCTCTGATCGCAGCATTTCGCCCGAATCCAATAATAACCAATCTGGAGAAATTTCAGTATATTGGCGTAAAATATTCACGATTTTGTCGGCTGAAAGTTCGGATTTTAGGTTCTTGCCCCTAAAATTCGCACCATCAATTCCTACTTTTTTATAGAAATCTTCTTTTTTAATCGATTGTGTATCAATAAAATATAATATTTTCTGTTTGATGCACGTAATATTTTCACTTTTTTCTTGCATATATTGTGAATATTTTACTATCTTTGCAGTGCTGTTAAGATATAACATGGCGGCAAAAATAAGAAAAAAAATTGGAACGATGAAAAAGATAATTGTAAGTCCTGAAGTGAACAAGAAGATACAGGAGATTTTCGGAGTAACCCAGCCCAACGTGAGCCAGGCACTCAACTACCGCCGTCACTCGCAGAATGCAAAGAGGATGCGCATGTACGCCCTTAGTCACGGCGGTGTAATGTTAGAGTCGAAGGATGAACATACAAACAACGATTAACAACAATTTAAATAATAGGTAATATGACAGAAAGAGACACAAAAATCGAATTGGCAATGAACACGGCGTTCGGCTGGACATTCGGGGTTCTGGCGGCCGTGGCGGCATACGGGGTTCTGTTCTGCGGGGCGACCCACCACATCGTCACGATGGCGATAGGCACAGCGATGTGCCTGGCGTTCCGCAGCGAGAACCGGAAGTTGAGGAACACTCAAAATCACGTTCAATAAAAAAAAAGCCTCGGTGACTCGGATGCCGGCTGATGGTGGCAATCAGCATAACTAAGATTTGGCGCGAAGGCGGTTCGACTCCGCCCTTCCGAGCAAAAGAAAGGAAACAGAAATGTATCAGAAATACGGCGACATATTGGCAATAAGTGTTAACGATTGGATGGCGGCAGGTCTGACAGAAAGGCAATTTCATTATGACAGCAAAAATAATCTTACCATAGTGAAGCGCGGCATCAATGGCAACACCTTAATAGATGTGAAGTCGATCAGGCGACCTGACCGCCGCGCTGCTATTGAGGCTAAATTCGGCAGGATAGACGAGGAGGAGAAGAAGCAGTCGTTTATGGATGTTGTCATCGACGACCAGGCACGCGAGTTTTTCCGCGCATACACCTACACTGACGGCACCGGCAAGACACTCCATCTGCCAGAAGACACACAGGCGCAGTATGTGAACGAGGCCTCGATCCTCAACATGTTCCGCCGTGTTTACCAACGCCAGGTTACGGCCCGCGCCGCCAATGGCAGGCGTAAGACCAAAAAAGACTTTTTCGCCGAGTGCGTGATGCAGGCCAAAGCCCTCAACGCAGACCACCCAAGCCATCTGCCGTCGAACTCACGCTCGATGGAGCGCAAATACGACGAATACCACAAGAAAGGCTACGAGTCGCTCGTTACCGGGCTGTATGGCAAGACCAACAGCGCCAAGCTCACAGAAGAGGCAAAATACTGGCTCATAGCGAGGTTTGCCACCCCGATCGAAAAGCTCACAATACAGCAGCTGTTTGTCGAATACAACAATGAGGTGGAGAAACACGAAGACTGGAAGCGCGTGGAGAGCGAACAGACCATATACGCCTTCCTGAACCGCCCTGAAATAAAGCCTCTATGGTACGGTATGCGCTACGGCGAGCTGAAGAGCAAGGAGAAATACACACGCCAGCAAAAGACGTTGCTTCCGACACGTCGCGACTCAATCTGGTACGGCGACGGCACGAAGCTCAACTACTACTACCGCAACGACAAAGGCGAAATCGCCACCTGCAATGTATATGAGGTGATGGATGTGTATTCGGAGGTGCTGCTCGGCTACCATATCAGCGATTCGGAGGATTTCGAGGCCCAATACTTCGCCTATAGGATGGCTATGCAGAAAGCGGGGCGCAGACCCAACGAGATTCGCTACGACAACCAGGGCGGACACAAGAAGCTCGCTTCCGGCGACTTCTTCGGCAAGCTCGCCCACCTCAACATACCCACCGCGCCGTATAACGGAAAATCAAAAACCATCGAGTCGGCGTTCGGACGCTTCCAGGCGCAGTTCCTTCACCGCGACTGGTACTTCACCGGACAGAACATCACAACAAAGAGAAACGAGAGCCGCGAGAACTACGAGTTCATCATGGCCAACAAGAACAACCTCCCCACGCTTGATGAGATAAAGAAACGCTACGCGCAACGCCGCGAGGAATGGAACAATGCCGAGCATTTCGACACCGGCATCCCGCGGATCAGGATGTACGAGGAGAGCGTCAACAACGCCACAACCAAGGTCGGCGTGCTTGAGATGATCGACATGTTCGGGGTGATAGACCCCGTGCCTAACACCTACACCGCATCGGGCATCACCAAGACCGTCAAGAAGCGCGACTACCGGTGGGAGGTTCTCACATCGGACGGCATGCCTGATTTCGACTTCCTGCGCGAAAACGTTGACCGCAAATTCCATGTCGGCTACGACCTCAACGACATGAGCATCGTGGCACTCTACACCAAAGACGCGAAAGGCTACCGCTTTATGACATACGCGCAGAAATACATCGAGATCCACCGCGCCAAGGATGAGCAGACCGAGTTTGACCACCAGTTCATCAAAGCTACCGAGCTGGCCAACAAACGGCTGCGCGTCAATATGGTTGACAGCATAGAAGATATTATGGAACAGCACGGCATGCACCCTGCGCAGCACGGCCTGAACATGCCGAAGCCGAAAGGCGTCAACCTGGCGCGTGAGGACGTGGGGCGCATGACCAAGCGAGTCTCGCAGCTTATGACTTCAGATGTCGAAGACAGGTATTAAAGAATTAAATATTAAACAGTTAAAAGTTAAACATTATGGAAGTCAGGGAAAAACAAAAAATCAAAGAGGCACTCGACGCCTTCATCAGGGTGAAAGGAAGCCAGAACAAAGCCGGCAACGCGCTCAAGGGCATCAGCACGGCTACCGTGTCGCAGATTATGAACGGCAACTGGGAGCTCATCAGCGACGAAATGTGGCGCAATCTGGCGGCGCAGCTTAACCTCAAGAACAAAACATGGCACATTGTGGAGACAACCAATTTTAAAGATTTGACAGAGATGTTCGCCGACGCCCAGGACAACAGCCTGGTGATGGCCATCACCGGCGATGCCGGATGCGGAAAGACGGCGGCGGCCAAACACTACCAGGAGAGCAACGCCAATGTATTCATACTTTGCTGCAACGAGTTTTGGAACCGCAAGCTCTTCATGCAGGAGTTGCTCCGCGAGATGGGCAGGAACCCCGCAGGCGACACCGTCGGTGATATGATGGCCGACATCGTTTCGACCTTGAAACGCCTTGACAGCCCGATCATCATCATGGACGAGGCCGACAAGCTTTCAGACCAGGTATTCTACTTCTTCATCACGCTTTACAACCAGTTGGAAGACCACTGCGGCATCATCCTGATGGCGACCGACTATCTGGAAAAGAAAGTCAGCAAGGGGCTCCGGCTCAACAAAAAGGGTTACAAGGAGATTTTCAGCCGTATCGGTCGCAGGTTTGTCCGGCTGCAATCCACATCGCAGCAGGACATAATTGAGGTGTGCATGGCCAACGGACTGACCGAAAGGAGCGACATCAAGGCCGTTATCGACAACAGCGACGACGATTTGCGCCGTGTCCGCAGAAAGGTATTCGCAATCAACAAGAAAAACGCAAGATAGTCATGAAACGCGCCTATTCAGTCAAGAACGTGGCCGATGCGAGGTTCAACACACTCCAATTGGACGGTGAGTGGAGATCCGCCATCGGCACGCCGGAACTCACCGGTTCTTGGTTCATATACGGCGCGCCAAAAAACGGCAAGACGACGTTCGCCCTTCAGCTCGCCAAGTATCTCACCAATTTCGGACGTGTGGCATACGACAGTGTTGAGGAAGGCTTGTCGCTGACGATGCAGATGGCGATGGATCGCGTGAAGATGACGGAAGCCGGCTCGCGGTTCGTGCTTCTTGAAAAGGAGGATGTCGGCGAGCTGACGGCGCGTCTGAAACGCCACAAAAGCCCCGACATCATCGTCATCGACTCTGTGCAGTTCCTTGACTTGAAGTTCTCGGAATACAAACAGCTGAAGGAGACATTCCGCGAGAAGCTTTTCATATACATCAGCCATGTTGAAGGCAGTCAGCCGGAAGGCAACACGGCACGCCGCATCTGGAGAGACTCCAACGTGTATTTCAGCATCGAGGGATTCAGGGCTTTCCCTATGTCGAGGTACGGCGGCGGCGAACATATTGACATCTATCCGGAGAAGGCAAAGGAGTATTGGGGCTTTGATACGGACACAAATCGTTGATTAAACAGGACTTAAACAGTAATACAGTAACAATAAGACATCATGGAGACAATAGAGAAAGACACAATGACCGACGAGCAGCGCAGAAGCCTGTTCTTCAACTTTAAGGCTCTGGGTCTTGACGACGACGGACGTCACTGCTTCGTCAGCGACTTCACCGACGGCCGGACCGACAGCCTGAAAGACCTCGGCTACATCGAGGCTCAGGATATGCTCCGTTACCTGCAGGAGCTTCGCCGCAACCCGCAGGAGCGCAAACGCCGCGACGACCTTGACCGCAAGCGCAAAGGCGTGATGCGTGCCATCGGCCGCTATCTGGAGCTTTGCGGCATCCAGCACACGGCGGACTATATCAAAGGCGTGGCGGTTCGCGCAGCCGGACTGGTGCCGACCGAAGTTGGACACGACTTCAACCGCATTGACGGCGCAACGCTCACGCGGATCTACAACGAGTTCTGCCGCAAGCAGAGCGTGCAGGGGGTGAAATCATCGATACCAACAATATCTCTTAACTGAAAGGAATATTACAACTACAATAATTAAAAATTCAAAATCATGGAAAAAGAGAAATTCATGTATATCCTTGAAAAAGGATACTGGACGCTGACCGACCTCAAGACCAAGGCGATGAGGGCGGCGTACGAGGAGGCGAAAAAACACGACAGGAAAATTGTGTATCCTGATGAGGTTGTCAACGCCCTAAAAAAAATAATGGATGATGCCGTGTTTGCGGCAGCCGGCAGCGGCGGCGTGAAGATGCCGCAGATATACAGGTTAAACAATGAAATACGCATGGAAGACAACATACTCATACGTGCTGAAAAACTGCCTGTAGAAAGGCATACACCAAGATGTGTCATTAACACAGAAACGAAAATTCAGACAACGATTAATTAACCTTTAAAAACCATTAAAAATGACAAAGAGAACGAAAATCACATTAGTATCAATTAGACATGCAGGATATAATGGCGTCAAGAAGTCAACCAACACGGTTGTCGATAAATTTATAATCATCGGATCTCAAAAAAACATTGAAGATGTAATCATTGACGAAATCAACAAAGATAGAAAGATACTGTCGGAAAACAAAACTATCGTCGATAACGGATATATACTCAGATCCACCTATAAGATTGACGGCGAATTTTTCGTCGATGGTTGTATCGACAATTTCAATAACAAAAATTAAATAACCTTCAAAATTCAAATAACAATTAATCATGGCACAGACAAGACAAAAGAAAGTGCTGGTCAGCAATGTGACCAACGAAACAATGGAATCGGCGATGGCCGACTACGCACGTGCAGATGCACGCATTCAGAAAATCAACGCGACTTTGGATGTTGAGATGACAAGGCTTCGTGAGAAGTATCAGGATGAGCTGGCGAAGCTTGCAGAAGAGAAGGAGAAAGCCTTCGATGTCCTCCAGACATTCGCCGTTGAGCAGAAAGACACCCTCTTCACTAAAAAGAAGAGCCTCGACACCATCCACGGTACCATCGGGTTCCGCACTGGCACCCCGAAGTTGAAGACCTTGAAAGGCTTCACATGGGGAGCTGTCACCAACCTACTGAAGGAGTTTCTGCCTTCATACGTCCGCACCGTCGATGAGCCAGCTAAAGACAAACTGCTTGCCGACCGCGACACCAAAGACATACAAGAGAATCTCAAAAAGGTGGGCTTGAGCGTGGTGCAGGATGAGACGTTTTATGTAGAACCCAAGAAGGAGGATGCGTGATGTCTTACATCACCAACAACCACGAGATCTGGGCGGTGTGCCCCGTCTGCGGGACGGAGTACGACAGGCGCGTGTGGGGCGACACCTGCCCCCGCTGCGCCGGCCGCGTCGTAAACTCAATAAAAAGGAGAAGAAATGGAACTGAAAGAGATAACTGAAGAGGCGATGAAGCTGTCGAAGAAAGAGAAGAACGCGCTTATCAACGCACTTCTCCAGTCGATGTCAACCAAGGCGAAGACTGAAGGGAAAACGTCAATGCCGGTGTATAACGGCCTTCTGGAGTTCGCCGACATGTACAAACGCCTTAAACACACTGACTACAGCGACAGCTTCAGCAAGGCGGACTTCAGGTATATGAAGTCGCTGCTGGAAAAGCTCAACGCCAAAATCGTCGCCCATTATGACGACCCGACAATCACCGCCGCCACTTCCGACGAGCTGATGAACAACCTTGACGCATTCATGCTGGCGGTCGCCTCGATGCCTAACAAATGGTATTTCGACAACAGGTTCACCATTCAGGCACTCGCGACGGACTTCGACAAAATCTACGGTCAATTGACAAACGTGAACGGTTATGACAGAGCAAAACGCGCTATCGATTGTCTCTAAGGAGACGCTGACACCTGCGGCATTGTCGATGGCTGTCCGTGAGGCCGGCATCACCACGGTGCGCCGGTCGATTGAGAGCGGCTTCCCTTCGATCGGCAGCATCGTCAGGCAGCTGGGCTACAAGGAGACGGCGGCGTTGATGGTGGCGCACATCGCAAGGCTCGAGACAATGCTCAATGTGTCGCGCCCGATGCAGCCGGAGGCGATGGCCGAGACCGCGAAGACTGTCATCGACACCTGTCTTGAAAGCGGCATCAACATCAACGCCGCCGACATCGAGATTGTTTTCAAACGTGCCAAGCAAGGCGCATACGGCGCGTTCTACGGCGGCATCGGCTGCGCCGACATACTCGGTTGGTTCAACAGCTACATCAGCGAGAAATCCGAGGAATACGTGCGGTACAACATCGAGAAGTCGCGACAATACGACAGCAACACGCCGCGTCTGGCGGAGCTGGCGAAGGAAAAGGAGATGGAACTTCACCGCGAGGCGGTGAGACATTACACAGAGCAAATCAATAAAAACAAGCATCAATGAAAGACAATACAGAAATATCGGAAAAGACCAGGAATTACACCCAGCAGCCGCGCATCGAGGTATGCCGCAACTGCCACGGGACAGGCGTGGCGGACGGGGAATCGCTGTTACGTCCGGAAGACCGCTGCCCGGTGTGCAATGGCAGCGGCAGGGTGATAAAGATGAAGACTGTCATCATAAATATCAGACCATACAATGATTAAAATGGGCAAACGGAAACATCATCGGAACTATTTGAACCGGGTCAGGCTGGTATGTCGCATAGTGCAGGAGCACTATGAGCCAGGCTGCCAGTCAAAGAACTACTATCAGGTGTGGCGTTTATATGTCAACCCGGTGTATCCGATGTGCTATCATACAATGTTGAGGTATATATCAACACCTTTGCCGAAAGAAAACGAAGAGGAAAAAGACGATCCAAACCAACTAACACTATTTGACTTATGAAAAAGACTATGATATTAAAAGACATTGTGGCCGCATTGCCGTTAGCCTTGCCACAGCTTAAATATGTGGATAAGGACTGGGGGCAACTTGACAAGGATAATCCTGCGGTCGGCTTCCCTTGCGCCCTCATTGACATAACTGATGTCGATTATACAGATTTGTCAGCAGGGTGGCAGCTCGCATCGGGGACGTTCACCGTCAAGGTCGCCAACCAGCGCACCAACTCGTCGAGCGCCCATGCGCCGTCAACGGCCAAAAACAACAGCTACACCACTCTTGAGCTGTGCGACGCGGTACATCTTGCCCTTAACGGGTTCAACGGCTTGCACACGCCCAGCGAATACGCGCCACTTGTTAGGAGGGGCTTCTACAAACAGGAAAACGGCCTTAAATATGAGTGCTATGCCATCACATACAAGACACAATGGAAAGAGCCGCCTGCGGCACAGACCAAAATGGCCATCGGAGGTGTCGGGGTTGACGTTGAGTTTTCCCCACACACCGGACAACAATAAAAAACCAATTTAAAATTAAAAGACATGGGTTTAAACACAAAAACACTGAATGAAAGCCTTGAAACGGGTTATGTATCCGAGGCTTTCCAAAAAGACGGCAAGAATACGACATTCGTTGCCACATTCTCCAATTTAACCGGTACGCCGACAGCCAAGCTTCAGCAATCCGTTGAATGCCGCGTGTGGTCGGATGTTCCAAGGTCATCCATCATGCTCGATGAAGGTCAGGGCGAACAGATGTGGAACGAAAACATACTTCCGGAAGGCATCTGGCTCCGTCTTGTCGTGGGTGCTGCGGGCGGCGAATTAACAACCATCAAAATGTTATCGAAATGAGCGAGGCAATCAACTTGAACGAAGGAAGGTCGGCCTATGAGATTTGGCTTGACCAGGGCAACACCGGGAGCGAGGCGGATTTCCTTGCCTCCCTCCAAGGCAACAGCGGCTACCAGGGTGGGGAAGGCGAACTTGAGGTAGTCAACAACCTCAACGACGGCGGCGCTGAAAAAGCGCTCAGCGCCCAGATGGGAAAGAAGCTGGCGCAGACAAAAGCCAGCAAAGATCTGAACGACCTGTCGGCGGCCGGTGAGGCGCGTTTCAGCGCGAAGGCGAATACTAAAGGCACGTATGAAGAGCTTGTCGCCGGTGACATCGTAAGCCTCAACGACAGGGTTGAGGTTGCCGACAAATTTGTCGTGCGTACCACGGCTGGCAGCGAGAGTATCGACAGCGGCAATGACGCGCTGCTGTTACAGATTATCGGAGGCTGCGGTGACACTGAAGACAAGGCTTTCAAAATCAACGCCCTCAGATGGAACAGGAAAAACCAGCTTGACCCGTCGGCATGGGCTTCGGGCAAGACGAGCGGTTACATTCTCGGTGCAGTGACTGAAGGCACCATCGTGTCGGGGCAGCACAAGCTCTGCATCATCAGATGCCCGAAGTGTGAGGTTGGTGAATACGGGACAGCCGAAAAGAGCAACGGCTATCTTCTGACAGACGGCGGCGGCAACAACAAGAAGGTCGGCGACGGCACGGTTGTCGGTGTCTGGCACTCCGCCACACTGCCGGCTGTCGGCACCGAAGTCACAGCCGTCACCGAACATGTGTTCAGCGGCCATCCGGAGCGATTTTATGTACCTGTTGAGGGATACATGATTGTGGAGGTCGCCGGTGATACGAACCTTTCGGAACTTAGCGCCCATCTTGCATGGAGCAAGGACTACGGCGAGTTCTCGGCATATTCGTCGCCTGCGGAAATATCACTGGCCGTGTCCGCGCTCACGTCGAAGTTCCAGACAGAGACGGTCAACGGCAAGACTTGCATCGTCTTACGCGGCATCGAACAGGGCAACGGCGGCATCTTCGACAATGTTATTATTTATCCTGAAGGCGGCGGAACGTATGAGCGCAATATCGCGTCACAGCTTCTGACAGGCCTTACATGGACTGAGGAGGTGATTAACAGTGAATCCGTTGACGGTGAAGAACCTATCGTTTCCGGATACCGTTACAGCGCATCTCTGCCGACCACCGGAACTTATGCGGCTATGCGCGATGCCCTTGTCCGTTCGGATGTTGAGGGCATAGCCGTCGCTGGTTACGACCTCATTTATGAGTCCGCGGAGCAAATCATACCTGCCACAGCGTTTGCCGGGAAGTATGTTGACTATCAGATGGCTACACCTGTCACCGGGACACACAGCATCAACCCGACCGGCAAAAAGCCTGATGACATGGGTACTGAAGAGGTTATCGGCGGCGGTTACGCTTCAGGCACCATCGTCATTTCATACATGCGCGGTTTCAAGGATACCACACGCGCCGTCATTGCTGATTTCAAGAAGGCTTCCGCCGAATTAGACCTTCTGAAGCTCATGCAGCCGAACTACTGCGTCGGCGAGTGGCTTGAAAACGCCAATACAGCGTCGCCGGCGGCTCAAGACAACCCGGATGCACTCGCAGTGTTCGGCAATAAGGAATGGGCGATGGACTGGCGGCCGTTCCTTGTCGATATGACCGCCGTTGAAGGCGAGACCAAGAAACGTCCGGTTATGGAGCTGAAGAAAAACAACTGGCTGAGGGACATATACGGGAACTGGGCCCCCGTTGTCGGCATAACCGCGGCGATGCGTGACGAGTGCATGGCCAACGCACTCTACAGCGACGACGAAGGGCAGACGCAATACTGCGCTTCAGGTGCGTTCGACCCCGGGGCCTTCCTCGCGCTCTGCTCCATTGTGACAGAAGACGGCGTGAAGAGACTGAACCACCCGAAACTGTACAAAGCCGTGACAGTTGACGATGTGACCACATATACGGAAGTCTCCCACTACCTCATGCCTTGGGAGACGGTTGAAAAGAAATATTCCATCTTTGTCGGGCGCAAGGACGAGGTGTATCTGCTGGATAATCTGATCGGCGCCAGCGGGAAGGAATGGAACGGCATCCTTGGGAGCAACTGCAATTTCTGGGACGGAGCGGACCTGAAGATGTACGCACTGAAACCGACAGGCATCTGCCCATCGCCGATTACGGCAATTTCCGACAACGGCACGGTGAAAAGCAGATGCTTCTTCTTCAACTATGCATCGAATTTGAGCGGCACAACTGGCTATAAGGGATTGGCAACAGATTGCGAACTGTTCTATGGGAACGGGCACTATCCGTACATCATTTCGCAAATCGGATCGAAGACTTATGCCAGGAACAACAACAGCGACACAACCGCTCCTTTCCCAGTGGCAGAAGGAGGCTGGCACGCGCGCAACACGTTCCTGCGCTGCATTGAAACGGCTATGGGGACAAAAAACCTTTGCGCTGCAACAAGATTTTCGGGCGGCATCAACAGCAACAATGCAGCCACAGATGAGACGACAATCAGCGTGTATGGTGGCGTGCGATGGAAAAAGAGCGAGGACTCTGAATGGGGCTATTCTTCATGGGCTGGCAACACTCACGGAATCTACAAGAATGCGACAGGCGGCAAGGAAGTGATGGTCGCCACCCTGAACAACTATTCGTTCCACAGCAAGGTGCTGGAAGACCAGATTGCCGTTTCGTTTGCCGTAGAGTTCGGAATCGCTGCTGGCGAAACTTACATATTCAACGACTGCGAATGGAGATACGAGAACGTAACCCCATCAGGAACATTCAATCCGAAGACGGTGGCACAGGGCGAAATGAACTGCCGTTCATACAAAACCGTGAAAGGCACATTCAGCGCATACAATTCAGACGGCACAGCACAAAATTTCGATGTGGAATGCGTGCTTTGCACCGGATTGATGCTCGGATGCAACATGAGCGGTGACGGCGGCCCATATTGGGGCGGCGGATGCGAAATAGTAGGCGAGTGCGAAACAACCCCTGCAAGCGGCAGCTACGGTTATGAGCTGAAGGCTTACATTGAACCTGACCAGACGAAATGGACAAATGAAGGCAACACCAGCATCGACATCGGCCAGAAGTTCAGCTTCGAAGACAAGTACAGATTTGCAGGGTCGGTGGTGACGAGAGCGAACAACTACATCAGGAGGAGATTGCCTCACACGCCGCTTCCTGTTTCGCAAGGCGGCGGTCTCCTTAAAGGAGAAAGCGGCTATGGCTACATGGCTAACTATTGGGGTTCAGCTGGCAAACGAACCCGTGTCGGTGTCCGTTCAGGCTACAACGCTAACTCCAGCTACTTGTCGGCTCGCTATCTGGACGCGTACTCCTCCGCAGGCAACACGAACACTTGCTATTGCGGTTCTGCTCAAGTTTTGCTTGACGTGCAATGAGTGCAACGTTGCGCAGCAACTGCAAGGGCGATGCAATCGCCCGGGACATTAAAAACCGCCTCATGGCGGTTTTTTTTTAAAAGTTAAAATAAATTTGACTAATTTTGCAGCGTCGCAGCGCACAAGTCCGGCACAGTGACCGCGACCTCTGATGGTGCGAGGACAAAAAAAGGACGGCGGGTGGGTGTCCGTTCAGGCAACAACGCTAACAACAGCAACTTGTCGGCTCGCTATCTGAACGCGAACAACTCCGCAGGCAACACGAACACTTACTATTGCGGTTCTGCTGAAGATTGAGCAATCAAAAGATGTAAATACCCGTCGTTCTTGCCCAGAAGCGGCAGAAATATAAGACAAGGCGGCGAAAGAGGCCGCCGGCAAGCACAGGAAGAGACGCCTGCGTCTTGCCAGACGCTCAAACTTGATATGGTATAATGAATTTGACAAGAGAAATCGTTTTGGCGGCGATGGAGAACGCCGCCAAAGGTCACAGCGACAAAAGACAGGCCGACAGGATGATGGCCGACAAGGATGTGTATGCCGAGTCGGTCATTGCCGCCATATCAAGCGGCGAGTACAAGAACCAAATCAAATACAGGAAACTTACCAAGAAGAATCCGAACGGAAAGGTCAGGAAGATAGATTCGCCGTTCCTCTTCACTTTCGTGATGCAGCACCTGTTCAACTGCATGACGCTGCCACTTTACCACAGACATGACAACTACAACGGCATCAACTGCAAGCCCGGCTGCGGCATAACATCGTCCGACAAAAAGAATTCGGTCATCCACAGGCTCAAGCACCTGATGTATGACCGCCGCGATTTGCGGTACTGTCTCATAATAGACCAGCGAAAATGTTACGAACACATCACGCCGAAGGTGTTCAGAAAGGCGATGCGCAAGATAACTGACGACCGCGAACTGATAGAGTTCGGCATCGCCGTCGGCTTCGTGGACGGACACCTTCCAATCGGTACGCCCACATCGCCGCTGATGCACCACATCGTGATGATGGAGTTCGACCACTGGTGCAAGCAGAACGCTCCTTTTTCGCTTCGCTACGCAGACGACTGCTTCTTTGCGACATATACAAAGGAGGATGCCAGCAGGCTTAAATGGAGGGTGCAGAACTTCTGGTGGTACAAGCTGCACATAAGGGCCAAGGCATCGGCCGTCAGGCTTCAGCCTCTCGAGAAGGAAGTGTCGTTCTGCGGCTATGTGGTGAGACGAAATACGGATGCCACGAAAACAAGCCACGATAAAGGCTACACGTCATTGAGGCGTAACATACGCGACCGTGCCGCAAGGTGCAGGAGCGACGATTCGTGGGCCAGCTATTACGGACTTCTCCGCCATGCTGACGGATATAATCTAATGCTTAAAATAGAACGGAAAATGAAACTCAGACAACTCACAGAGAAAATCAAGATCAACCGCAAGCTTGATGCGCCCAACATAGCGCCGAAAGAATTGGAGGGGAAGCAGTTCACCATCTACGACTATGAGATGAAATCGGACGCGAAGGGCAATCCTAACTGGATAAAGTGTCTCATAGGAATCGAGGAGCGTGACGAAGAAGGCAACCCGACGGGCAGAAACAAGGCTTATGAATTCCACGGTTCATACATGTACATCGTCGAGTTCATGACCATCGCGGAACAGACATTCGGCAAGCGGAACATGCTGCCGCTTGAGGAGATGGAGATCGAGAACCAGTGCGGATACATTTTCAAGGGCTCGACCAACCAGATGGAGTACATCGGTTAGGGCTTGAAGTTCTTGATGATGGCGTTCGCCGCATTTTGCAGGTTGTCATTTATTATTCTTTCGGCGGTTTTCCTTACTTGAGGGTGGTCGCCGAGAAACTGTCTCTGCGGTATGGTGATGACAGTGCCTGTTTTCATAAGCGCCATCCATTTCCAGCTTTCATCATTGGTGGCTTTATATTTGTACCAGAAAAAACGCTTCATCTTCGCGGTCACCGTCAGGGTTCCGCCGTAGTTATGCAATGACGCGTATTTTTCTGACGATTCCCACATGACACTGTCGGCGTTGACCTGACATCTGATGGAGCGGCGCAACGTGCCTGTGACCATGAGCAGTGACCCCGGCCGGTTTATCTTGCGCGGCGGCCATCTTCTGTCGAAGAAGGCCTTGCGCTGGAAGTTCCTGTCAAACTCTTCCGACAGCTCCACACGCAGGTCATTCAGGATTTTTTTTCGCAAGTCTGTCATTTTTTTTACTTTTGCGGAATTGTTTAACTAAAAATTTTACAGTTATGGATTTAAAACCTGTTAAACAATCACTTGAACGGATGTCGTGTCCTATTCATGGCAGTCATCCTGAAGTTGCTGTCCTTCGTGACAAGTTGGAGATTAAATGCTGCTGTGAAGCATTTAAAGCCAAACTCATTGAAAGGCAACGGCAGTTGGTAGCCGAGCAAGCCAAGAAGGAGATTGAAAACCAATTGAAAAAAATGTTCAAGTGATTATCAGACGGCGGCATCAGTCGCCGTCTTTTACAAGTATGGGTACGTAAGCCACCACCTGCGCCAGGCGCACCTCGCCGCCGTATTTCCTGCCGAGCGCCTCGGCTCTTTCCTTCAGTTCCACCTCATTGAGAGGTGCTTCCGTCGTGAATATCTCATTATCGACGACTTTTGTTGTAAATTTTTCCATTTTTTTAAATTTTTTTGTTTGTATGTTAAAAAAAAGATGTATTTTTGCCAAGTGGAATCCACTTGTGATGTTGCCTTGGATTGTAATTCCAAGAACCAGTCTCAGGTGGGTTTTTTAATTCCTTTTAGTACGTTGTCACTGTCTGATATACTGTAAAGGCTTATTCCTCTTCCTTTTACCTCCGTTGCAATTATATAGGTTTTTTCTCCATACAGTTCCGTCTCAAAAATGTGCGCGGTCTTCCCCTTGTGCGTTGATACACCCATGTATGTTGACTCTTCCACTACGGTGCGGATATTCAGCAGCATTTCGTTCTTTTCAGCGTAATGCTTGTGTGGCTGGTTTAGGAACTCGTCAATGCCGCCTCCGGTTATGCTTATCGAAAGTCCGGATTGCTTGTTTATGATTGGTTTTTCATCTCTAAGGCTCATTGCCTCCGCCTTAATCTGCTTTCTGCGTGCTCTTGCCTTTTCCATCCTCACGTTTTCGATTGCATCGCCGATTTCTTTCCTTGCCTCGTCTGGTGCTTTGTAGTACGGATGCTTCGGAGGGAATATCTTGCCGGCCTTGCCGGGGTTGAAGCGGAACATTTCGGCTTTGTTCGCGCCGTTTTTGCCTATCTGTGTGGTGGCGCGTTCACCCGCCGCGCACGCCTGGTCCGAATCGCTTGCAGCGTATTTATCTTTGAGCACCTGTACCGCCGTGCATCTGCAGTTCCATCCGTTAGGCGGATAGTATTCATTCCAGAACTTATCTGAAGGCGGGAGCGTCACCCCCTCGAGGGTTGCATGTTCCGGGCGGACGAGGCCGTCGGAAGCCGTGCGGTATTGCAGGTTGTAATCATCGCCGTCCTTTTCTATATCATGCCATTTCACGGCCATTTGCGTACTTGCTTTGGCAAAATTGTATTCGGCATAAAGATAGTTCCGGTTGTATTGCGAGTCTATCGACTGGATGTCCTGAAGGAAAGAGCCGAAAGGCTTGAAGCCGCCGTCATCGTCTTTCAGGAGGCGCGAGGCGTCGTTCATTTCGTGGTAGGTCTTGAAGCCGGAGAACAGGAAGATGTCGTCATCCAGCGTCTGCGTCATCTCGTCCGGGATCTTGAATCCGATTGCGGACAGTTCGGAGGCAAGCACATCATGTGTAGCCTTAATCAGCTCAACCGGTTCCGGTTCTGACAACATGTCTGGCGTGAAAGTTTTTTTGTCGTACAGCCATTTGGCGGCTGTTTGAAAGGCGTTTGAAACCCTGTTGAAAATCTTTTTATCATCATCTGAAAGAGTCACCGCGTCATTGCCGTACAGTTCCCGGATGGCATTGTGCAGCCCCTTGTAGAAGGGGCTCAGCCGAAAAAATTGAACTTCAGCCCCTCATTCTGGTTGGTGGTAGCCATGCGAGGTCCCGTGATCTCCATGCCGAATGTCTGCTTCAGCCACTCGACATCGAATTCATAATAGGCTGATGCCTGGAAGACCATATTCCAGAGTCTCTCGGTGTCGGTGGCTTTGGCGTACTCAAAACGCAGCCCCGGTTTGATTATGCCAAGACTTTCGAGGGCCGGTATGGCAACCTGGTTGATATAATACTGAATTTGCCTTTTGTCGGCCTCAACGATGATTTCCATGAGGCCTGTGGATGATTCCTCTTTGGAACGGTTGCCGTTGATGGTGTCCTGTCCGAGGACGGCGCCGAGGTTCAGAAGCGATATCTGTTCATCGCATGTTGAGATGAAGTTCTTATATACATCGCCGTTGGTGTTGCTGGCTTCGGCGAACTCAAAATCCTCTTCGGTGTCGATGATGAAATAGGCGGCTGATCCGATCTCCTTCATCATCAGCTCTGCGCGGTCAAGCATGGCGGTGTCCGATGTGTTCGTCTTCATGACACGGGGCGGGATGCCGTAGATTTCGCACAGCTCGCTCCAGCAGCTCAGCGCGAACTTCTTCATCAGGACGTATGGCGTTGCTTTGTTGAGAAGGCCGAGGTCGAACTTGTCCGGACAGAATTCCAGGATCCACCGTCCGAAATCAGGACGGTCGCGGTAGGGTTCTTTCTCGAAGCTGTAAACATCCGGGTAGAAATAACCGGTCGCGGGCGATATGTTCCGGCGCGGCACAAGCTCCAGGTCGGGGCTTCCGTTCTTGTCGAATGAGAACTGCACCACGGAATGGCCGTAGAACTTGGCTTCGATGATATACCGTGCGAGTTTGTCGTAGATGCAGGTGTCCTGCAAGTTCTTTGTGGCCTCTTCGTCGATAGTGTCGCCGCTCTTCATCGCCCAGTCGGCCGACTGCGATTTGCTGATGCGCAGCCCTGTCTGTGATGTCATCTTGGCGTCGAGCATGACTTCATCGTATAATGTCTGGAGAAGATGCTGGCGCGGTTCGTCGGTTCTTGTCGCCTCGAGGCGGGCTGACCGCCATCTGGCTATATCCTGCCTGACAATGGCCTCCTGCCTGCGTATCACACGCATGGCGGTTCTTTTTTCTGACCTCGAAAGACGCTCGGTCCTGCCGGCGCCTGCGGTCTCTTCCCTGTTGAAGAAACCGAACAGTCTTGATAAATTCAACAAATCAATAGCCATGGTTTTGATTGTAATCGTGGTTGAACTTAGGGTTTGAGCCGAAACGCGCCTTGATCAGCGGTGTGCCGTCGGTGGCGGTTGCGATCGGCAATACCGGTGTGAGGGTGCCGTCCGCCACTTTTTCCATAAAGCTGATAACACGGTCGTAGCGGTCCTTCCACTGCTCGTAGATCAGTTCCGAGTTGGAGAGGCGGATGAGATGCCATACCGCAATGACTTTGGTGTTCTCAAGGATGAGCTTGTTGCGGTCGTCGCCCGTGGCTGAGAATATGGCGGCGACATCATAGCGGCTTGACAGGTATGCCTCCATTTCTTCGGTGGCGGCTTCGATGCACTGCTGTACCGTAGCGTCGTCTTCGGCCGATATGTCATCCATGACGTGTTCATAGATGACGGTCTTCATTTCTTCTACTGTGATGAATGACATTAGTATTTCCAATTTGCGCGACGTCCCACAACATAGCGGCTGTCGCTGATTCTTATTCTGTTAGACAATATCCATATCGCACCCTCAAGGGCGTCCGGTGCGTCGTCATGGACTTTCGAGCCTTTCTCAAACAGCAGCAGCTGCTCCTCGAGCACCTCAAATCCCTGTTCGCCTTTGCAGTCTTCGTTGAAGACGACTTCGCCGCGTTGGAACAAAGGCTGCATAGCCTCGATACGCGCGAATTTGTCGGGCTTGCTGCGCCTGTCGCCGATGATGGGTATCTGGACACCAACCTCACCGCCGACACGCTTGAACTCGTCGAGAATCATGTCCTGGATGAAGTTGGCCTCCATGTAATATTTAATGGGTGTGTCGCCGATGAACGACCTTATTTCGTAGTGCCACCCGACCATGACGGTTACTTTGGTCTGGTCGGCGAATGCGCGTAATACGTGGTATGCGCCTTCTTTCGTGATGCCCACAAGCATTGTGGCTTTGTAGTCGTTTGTCGATGACGCCTTGAACGAAGGGTCGGTGTACGCCACGATTGCGCGGTACTGGCGCAACGGGAGCATCTTGCCGTAACGGATATATTTCTTTTCAAATATCGTGCCTTCGTTGACAGGGTTGTTCATGTACTCCTTCTGGAAACGTCTTTCCCCTATCTCAAGGCGCATCTGTTCAACCTCTTTTTTGGTGAAGTTCTCTTTCCATGACGGGTTGCCCTGTTTGTCAAGGATGTTGACAACGGTGTGGTGGAAACCCGGGCGTTCGGCTATGTTGCCGAGTACTGATTTTTTGCCTATGCGGTTGCCGACAAGCACGAAACGTCCGCGGCCTGCGTCCATAGTACCGTACAGGGCCGACAGGCACCAGTCGGTCGTTTTCTCCACACGTGCGGGGTTGAGAACCATTTCGTCATCGTCAATGTCGTCGATTACGATGTAATTGACACGGCGGCCTGATTTCTTGATGCCACGCGGGGACTGGCCGCGGCCGAGAGCAATGAACATTGAGCCGTCTGATGTCGAGAAACGCCCGTCGCTCCAGATGCCGTCACCGCGCCTGATGTCATAATCGGTTTTGTAGAGCTCATTGGATTCAAACTCCGCCTGGAGGTCTGCCAGAAGCTGTTTGGCGGCATCCTGCGATTTGGAGACAAGCACCATCGTCAGCGGTGTGTGGCTCTCCTGCGACAATATCCACATCGGTATCATCATGGAGATATGCGTTGACTTCGCATGTCCGCGCGCCCATTCGAAGACGGCACGCGCCCTGTCGTTTTTAAGCACATAGTTGGCCGCCTCTTTCTGGAACTTGGAAGTCGGTTTGGCTGCAAGGTGCGGGTAGTAGGTCTTGACGAAACAGTCGTAATCCTTGCGGGCTTTGGCAATGCGCTTGTCACGGTCAGGCGACGTGACACCAGCCAATGTTGATGTGGCGGCTTGTATGCGCGAGCACAATTCCAGCCATTCGGCTTCCTGTTGTTTCCTTCTGGCGGCGTTTGCCATGGTCAGCTGCGGTTTTGGATGTGAATAATGTACTCCTGGTGGTAGCGGTTGATGAGGGACAGCAATTCAGGGGTGAGGTTCTTGTCCGTTTTGGAACGTTCAAGCAGCCATTTGTCAAGTGATGTCAGAACATCGATGACCATCGCCTTGTTTATGGTGTTGGCGATACGTTCGGCACTCGCCATGATTTTTACAACATTGTCGGAACACTTTGTTATAGAGTCAATGTTGTATTCGGGCTTGTTTATCTCGGTGATGATGACCTCTGTCATTTTCTTGGCGGCGAGCATCATGGAGTTTGCCAACTCCACGCTGGAGGTCTTCTCCTCGGCGAGCCGGTCTCTCCATCCCTCGCCGTTGACCCAGCGCGACACCGTCGCTTCAGTCAAGCCATATTGTTCGGCAATTTCTTTTTGTGAGTATCCCGCCATAAAGAGGCGGTAGGCCTGCGCCTTTTTTTCTGTCAATTCTTTTCTCGAAGCCATTTTTTGTGAGTTTTGTGCTGCAAAATTCCATCTAAACATTTGATTTATAAAAAAGTGTGAATAAAATGTTCACACTTTTTGTCGCATTGTGTGAAAAGCGGGACTTTTGCAGCGAAAAACAGCGAAAAACAGCTATGAAACGAATTGTAATAAGCGATGAGAGCATCAACAGTTACGGATTCTGGGTGAAGACCGACGGCATAGATATGGAGGCTTTTTCGAGGAATCCGGTGATGCTTTACAACCACAACCGCTATGGCGGGGGCACGGTGCACGACCAGCTTCCAATCGGGAAATGGAAGGATCTGCGTGTTGAGAACGGCGTGTTGACCGGTGAACCTGTTTTTGACGAGAACGATGAGTTCGCCGTCAAGATCAAACAGAAGTACGAAGCCGGGATACTCAGCGCATGTTCGATGGGTTTCAGGGCGTTGGAATGGTCGTCAGAGCCATCGTTGCTGAAAGAGGGCCAGACAGCCGCCACCGTAATAAAAAGCCTGCTGCTGGAAATATCCATCTGCGACATACCGTCGAACCCAAACGCCACGGTTGTTTTGTATGATGACAACAGCGAAATTGTTAACCTGTCCGAATTGCCGAATTTGGCGATAGGGCCTAAAATCAATAATATGTCAAAAGAAATCGCATTGAAACTCGGTTTAGCCGAAAATGCCGACTCGCAGTCATGCGTTGACGCCATCCAGTTGAAGGATGACAGAATCAAGACATTGACAGACGAGAACGCATCACTGAAGCTCAGACTTAAAAGACATGAAGAGGCTGAAGCTGCAGCAAAAAAGAATGAGATGGAAAGTTTGCTGAATGAAGCGGTCAAAAAAGGCCGCATCGACGCAAAAGCGAAACCGCACTTTGAAAAGCTCTTTGAGCTTGACCATGAGGGCACAAAAGCCGTATTGGCCTCACTGCCTGACAGGAAACCCATGGAGGCCGCACCTTCCGGAACAGAGGCCGGCAACCTGTGCAAGATGAGCTGGGACGAGCTTGACAAGGCGGACCGCCTGTATGAACTCAAGACGAAATTCCCGGAGATCTACAATCAGAAATACCAAGAGAAGTTTAACGAAAAACACTAACAACATGGCACTACAGAGACAAATCTGGCTCAACAGTATTGTTGAACTCCTGTTTGCGAGCAACACGTTCGCTGCAAGATCAATCGACCACTCGGCATTCGTGACCAACAAAACCGTTCACGTGCCAAACGCGGGCAGCGCACCGTCGGTGACGAAAAACCGCTCCGTATTCCCGGCATCGGCTTCCCAGCGCACCGACTACGACCTGACATACGACATCAACGAGTACTCGACCAACCCGGTGCACATCCAGAACGCCGAACAGGTTGAACTTTCCTACAACAAGAGAGAAAGCGTCCTGAAGCAGATGAAGGCTGCTCTGGCTGACAGCGTCCACATAGACCTCGCCCTGTCATGGGTGCCGTCGGGCTATGCGAAAGTCGGCACATCAGGCGCGGCGACCCCGTCACACCTCGCAACGACCACGGGCAACCGCCAGGCAATGACCAAAGCGGATGTCCTCGCCGTCAAGAACCTCTTTGACCTTGACGATGTCCCGCAGGAAGGCCGCTGCATCCTTCTTGACGCCGTAATGTACAACCAGCTTCTGGCGAGCCTGAGCGAAAGCGAGGCGGCCGCCTTCAACGCCTCCGTTGACGCGCAGCGCGGTGTCGTCGGCAGGCTTTATGGCTTCGACTTCTACATGCGTTCAACTGTCTTCCGTGTTGTCGCGGCCGGCACTTCCATGCCATCAAGCGCAGGGGCGACCGACTCGGCTGCCGGTCTCGCATGGCAGGAAGACTGCGTCAGCCGTGCATTGGGCAACCACGAGCTGTTCGAGAACGAAAAGGACGCCCTGTACTACGGCGATGTCATGAGCGCTCTTGTACGCGCCGGCGGCAAGTATATCCGCAACGACAAGAAAGGTGTGGCCGTCATCTATCAGGTGACACCATAGTTAAACCAAAGACATGTTATGTTAATCGTATAACCATGAAGACAAGCGACAGGGGCATGGAAATGATCAAGGACTTCGAGGGTCTGCGCCTTGAGGCGTACAGGTGCGCCGCGGGCGTGTGGACGATAGGCTACGGACACACGCGCGGCGTGGCACCGGGCGACGTGATAACGAAGGCCGAAGCCGAGAAGATGCTTGCATCAGACCTGCTGATCCCCGAAGCGGAGGTGTCGCGCTGCGGCAGCCTCGTGCAGAACCGGTTCGACGCCCTCGTGTCGTTCGTCTTCAACGTGGGTTACGCCGCGTTCAGGTCTTCGACACTGAAGAAGATGGTGATGAAGAATCCCGACGACAAGGCGATATACAGTGAAATGATGAAATGGAAATACGTCACGGTCAACGGTGTAAGGAAAGTCCTTCCGGGATTAGAGAAACGCCGCGCGAAGGAGGCCGGGATGTATTTCTCCAAATGACAGCGACAATGGACAGAATCGACATGACACAGATAATCCTCGCGGCCACGACGCTTCTCGGGCTGTGCGGATGGTTTACCAGCGGGCGGAAACACCGCAGGGAGACTGAGTCCATCGCCGCCGACAACAAGAAGAAGGAGATGGAGCTCGGCAAGATGTACGTTGACGAGTTCCGTGAAACGATTGTCAAACCATTACAGACTGAAATGGGAGGGTTGAAACGTGAAGTCACAAAGCTACGCAAGGCTGTGGACAAGGTTAACGACTGCGATTACCGCAACAGTTGTCCTGTCCGCGCCGAGCTGCAGAAGCAGCAGGATGCCGACACCGCAAAGGAGTGACAGCGTGGTCGTCGTGGAGAGGTGGCGCGACAGCGTCGTCACCGTACCCGCCGACTCGGCGTGGCTGAAGGCGTGGTTGGAATGCGACAGCGCGGGCAACGTCATGCTTCAGGAGCTGGAGGCGGCGAACGGCAGGAACACCGGCATCACGGTGGTCAGCCTGACGCCGGCGGGGCGCGGCTCGCTCATGGAGGTCGGATGCAACACTGACAGCTTAGAGCTGCTGCTGAGAATCAGGGAGCAGACAATAGAGCGACTGGAGCGTAACGTCAATTACATTGAGGTGGAAAAGCCGCTCACGTGGTGGGAAGCAACACAGGTACGGCTCGGCCGCCTGTTCCTCGCGATAGCTGCGGCTCTGGCTGTTTTGATAACGATAAAACGATTTTTAAGGTAAATTCAAAAATACACAAAATGCTACCATACGTAAGAATCAATTTCGCCAACGGCTCCATCGGTGGGGTGGAGGCGATGGATGACGGGTGCACCGGCTTGATTTGCACGGCTGTTGCCGTGCCAAACGCCTTTGCCCTTGACACCAACTATCTTATCACATCGCTCAAGGAGCTTGAGGCGTTGGGTATCACCCCGGAATCCACAGGGCCCAATGCCAACGTATATAAATGCGTCAAGGAGTTTTACGAAACGGCGCCGAAAGGCACCAAACTGTATCTCCGCGGCGCAGCCGCCAGCGTGACAGTGGAAAACCTTGTTGACAAGACAAAGCCGTATGCATGGCCGTTGATCGAGTATGCGGCCGGTAACATACGCACCCTCCTTGTCAAGGTCACTGACGCGACAGGCTACACGGCGACGACGACACACGCCATCGATGCCAAAGTCGAAACCGCCATAACCAAGGCGCAAGCCTTGGCTGAAGAGGCTACAGAAAGCCTTATGTCACCTGTCATCGTTATCCTTGAAGGCCGCCACTATACAGGCACGGCAGCCAGTCTGCCTAACCTGTCGCAGCTCACAAACAACCGCGTCTGTGTCGTCATCGGCGACACCGTGGCGAACTCGAAAGGCGCCGCCGTTGGGCTTCTCGGCGGCCTGATTGCCAGAATCCCGGTGCACCGCAAGGTGTCGCGCGTCAAAAACGGCGCCATCAAAGCCACCACAATGTATATCGGCTCTGCCGTTGCCGAAAGCGCACAGCCTGATGTTATCCACGATGCCGGATTCATCTGCCCCCGCACATTCGTCGGCAAGGGCGGTTACTACTGGAGCGGTGACAAACTGGCCACCGCGGCCTCGGATGATTACTGCCTGATCTCGCGCAGGAGGACCATCGACAAGGCCTACCGCGTCGCCTATATCGCCATGCTCGAGCAGGTGAGCGACGAAATAGCAGTCACCGGCGACGGCAAGATTGACCCTACCATCGCAAAGAACCTTGAGACTTTGATGGAAAGCGCCATCATCAACCAGATGACAAGCGTCGGCAATCTCGGTGTCAATCCGGAAGATGACAACGACACGGGTGTCGAGGCATACGTCAACCCCGACCAGAACATTGTCGCCACATCAAGGCTTGGCGCATCGTTGAGGGTGAGACCGTACGGTTACAGCGATTATATCGAAGTTGAACTCGGATTCCAAACAACAGCATAAAGAAAGGAGACATTATGTTTGACACAAGAGAATACGAATGGTCTGACGTTTCAATCCTTATCGGGACAAGATTGCTTGTCGCCGCACGTGGTGTGAAGTACAGCACCAGTCAGGCTAAAACACCCATTTATGGCAAGGGCAACGAGCCTTACGCCATCCAGAAAGGCAACAAATCCCATTCGGGGGAGTTGACCGTGAACATGAGTGAGCTACTTGCCTTGCAGGAGGCGAGCCCGACAAAATCGATCCTTGACCTGCAAATCAACATCACGGTTTGTTACGGCAACCCTTTGAAGGGGGACATCATGCACACCGACAAGCTGCTTGGCGTACAGTTCACCGAAGAACCTCAGGAAATCAAACAGGGCGATGACCACAGCGAACATGCGCTTCCGTTCATTTTCCTGCGCAAAATGTAAAACACGCCCCCGTCTTTTGGCGGGGGTCAATAAACAAAAAAATCATGGACGAAACAAAACAGATGGTGGGACAGGCGACACCGGAACAAATTGAAGCCTGGAAAGAGGAACATGGCGAAGTGTACGCCATCATCGTGGAAGACAGCGTGCTTTATGTGCGCAAACCCACACGAAGAGACCTGAGCTATGCTTCGGCATCCGCAAAGAACGTCGGATTGGACTATATCGAAACTCTTATGAAAAACTGCAAACTCGGCGGCGACGAGACAATCATCACCGATGACGGCAAGTTCATGGGCGCAAGCGGCCAGATGGCATCGCTTATAGACATCAAAGCCGCTGCGATAAAAAAGCTTTAGAGTCCGCCAGGATAGGGGCCGGGGAATACATCAGGAAGGCGGATGCGCAACTGCGTTATTACCTGCACATCGAAGACCCCGAGAGCCTCGACGATCAGGAATGGGCGATGAGGATCAGGGACCTGGAATGGATCAGAGAGACTGAAAAGGCGCGGCAAAAGGCGTGACGGTTCAGTTTTTTCTAATAGTGATGATTATCTGGGAAGATGTACCCTGTTTCTGACGTCTTTGTCTGCGGCGGATGCGGATGGCGGCGATTACAAGAGTTATAATCGAAGCCACCGACAACAGCATGAATATCCAAAAAGAAGCACCTATTTTCATAACCAGTATCCAATAACGCTGCAAAAGTAATAAAAAATGTCAAACGGTTTCGTTCAATTTGTAATAAAGGTTGTAGGAAATGCGGAGCAGTCCATAAACGCCATCATCAAACGCGCGGTGGAGGCCACGAAGAAGGTCAACAACTTCTCTGAGTCGATGGCCAAGATACGCGATGCGGGCCTGGCTTTCGAGGCGGTCAACAACATGTTCGGGCGTCTTACCTCGACATTGGACCAATGCACGTCCGCCAACAACATCCAACAGGAGGCGGAAGCCAAGCTGGCGCGTGTCATGCGTAACACCATGGGTGCGACCGACGAGGAGATACAATCCATAAAAGATCTGGCGTCGGCGCAGCAGCAGCTCGGCGTGATCGGCGACGAGGTCCAGCTCGCCGGCGCCCAGGAACTCGGCACGTACCTTTCCAAGACGGAGAGCCTGCAGAAGCTTCTCCCCGTGATGAACGACATGCTGGCGCAGCAATACGGCCTTAACGCCTCGCAGGAGCAGGCCGTCACCATCGGCAGCATGATGGGTAAGGTTATGGAAGGGCAGGTCGGCGCGTTGAGCCGTTACGGGTACAAATTCGACGAAGCTCAGGAGCAGATTCTCAAATACGGCACGGAAGCCAAAAGGGTCGAGACGCTCGCGGAAGTCATCGGGCAAAGTGTCGGCGGCATGAACGAGGCCCTCGCGGCCACGCCGGAAGGGCAAATAAAGCAGGTTGACAACAACCTTGGCGACATTCAGGAGCGTATCGGCGCATTGTGGGTGAAAGTCAAGGCTGATTTGATGCCGACGGTGGAAAAGGTCATGAATCTGGTCAACAATGTCATTGGTTATATCGAAGATCACCAGACGTTGTTCGCGACGCTTGCGGCCGTCATAGGCACAATCGTTGTGGTCGTAAAAGGCTGGGTGCTCGTGCAAGGCATCCTCAACGCCGTGCTGGCAGCCAACCCCATAGGTGTTGTCATCATTCTTGTCGCGGCACTCATAGCGGCCATTGTGGCTGTCGTGAGCAAAACAAAAGGCTGGGGCGAGACATGGGGCAACCTGATGGAGTATCTGAAGGTTACGTTCGAGCAGTGCGGCGCATGGCTCCACAAGAAATGGCTTGAGATCGAGAACTTTTTCTTGACAGGCTTTGAAACCATTGCAGAGGGATGGTATAAAGTACAGGCGCTTTGGGATTCGGAGGGTGCCGGTGAAGGTCTCGCCAGGATTGAGGAACAACGAAATAAACGTCTTGAAGCCATCGCCGAGGCGCAGGGCAAGATCGATGAATTGAGACAGGCTCGTCAGGACATTGACATCTGGCAGGTGAAATGGAAAGAGTTTGATGAAAAAAGCAAGCCCGGTCTTGCCGGAACAATGGAAGGTCTTATGGGTGCCGCCAATGGCGGACTCGGAGGTGGCGGCGGCAAGGAACTTGATGTTACGCTTGACAAAAGCGTTTCAGCCACAGCCACGGGCGGCACACGTAACACCACGGTGAATATCAACCTCGGGAAGATGGTGGAGAGCATCAACTTCAGCGGGGGTTATGATGAGAACGAACAGGATATGGAACAGCGCCTTGCTTCTATGCTGGCACGCATTTTAGGCATGGCGGAAACAACAGCCGGTTGATATGTTGGTAGGTGGTTTGAATTTGGTCAGGGCTGCGATAGCCAAAGAATTCCCGCTGCCGGAGGGTATGGGGGACAAAGGCTTTGCTGAATATGTATGCCCGGTCACCCTTGAAGGCGGCGGTAAGCGCTGCAACCTGCAAAGCGACCCGTTGATTGCAGTGTCAAGGGAAAACACCATTGTATGCCGTCAGGTTGCGAAACCCCGGCAACAAGGCACGATAAAAGAAAGCTGGGCTGTCGGTGACTGGAGTATCAACATCAGCGGCGTTATCATCTGCAAAACATCAGAGGAGCTGGCGTCGGCCATTAAAGAACTCGCCGAGATATGTTCTTTGAGGGAATCCGTCGAGATAACCTGTCCGCCGGTGAATGAGCAATATGACGTCACGCGCATTGCGATCAAGGGGCTGGAACTCCCTTTCACGCCAGGCGTGCTCAACCAACAGTTCACAATAACCGCATTGAGCGACTCAAGCTATGAGTTGCTGGAGGAGGCATGATGTTGAGGATGGATTTCGACATAACCATTGGCAGGTACCGCCTTAAAATGATTGATTCCGTGAAAATCAAACATTCAGTGGAACAGTTAAGCGACACCGCGACAATCACATTGCCGGCAATGGTGGAGGGAAGCGCTTTGAAAGTCGAAGACAAGCTGACCGCCGGTGATGAAGTCACAATCAACCTCGGTTATGATGACGACCTTAAAACAGAGTTTAAGGGCTATTTGAAAGCCATAAACACGGATGCGGGGAATCTCACATTGGAATGCGAGGACGCCATCTATCTGTTTGACAGGTCGCTGAAAGACGAGGAAATGACGGAAATAAGCCTAAACGCCCTGCTTGACAAAGTCTGTTCGCAGATAGACCCGTCATACAACGTCGAATGCGCATTTGACTTCACATGGGAGAAATTCACCATATACAGGGCGACCGGCTGTGACGTCCTCCAAAAAATCCAGGAGGAAACCAAGGCTAACATCTTTTTCGACGGGCAGACGCTCCATGTTCAGCCGCAATATGCCGATGTGTCGGGTGACACGGTTGTCTATGACTTCACGAGAAACATTGAGACTTCAAACCTGAAATACCGCAAGGCGAGCGACCGCAAGGTTGAGGTCACTATTGAAATAACCAATCCTGACGGCACAAAGAAAGAGATAAAACACGGCAGCACAGGCGGCAGGTCAGTCAAGAGGATAGTCAGTGGCATATCAGAGTCGCAAGCCCAAAATGTGGCCGAGAATGAGTTTGACATGTGGTGCTACGACGGGTATGAAGGCTCGTTCACGGGCTGGTTGATTCCTTACGTTGAACCCGGTTCCGCGGTGAAACTGTGCGACAAGGATTACGAATACAAAGAAGGCGTTTACTACGTGACAGGCACGGAAATAGATTTTTCGGCCAACGGCGGCAAGCGCATTGTTAAACTTGGAAGGAGAATCGGCTGATGGGTGATGTTTACGGGCAAATAAAGCGGTCCATCCGCGCGATGAACGGGAAGAACACCCCGTTGCTTCTCACCGGGAAGGTTGAAAGCGTCGATGGTGACACATGCACCATATCAGTCGGGGAACTCAAGCTGACGAAAGTCCGGCTGCGTTCCGTCGTCAACGGCGAGGAATCACAGCTGCTTGTCACGCCCAAGACAGGCAGTTATGTTACAGCCGTGGACATCAGCGGCGAATTGAGGCAGCTTGAAGTAATCGGCTGGTCGGAGATAGAGAAAATCGACATCGAGACAGGCAGCGACATCAACATAAACTGCAAAGGCACTGTTGTCATTAACGGCGGCGACAACCACGGGATGGCGAAGGTGGAAGCCGTCGCCGACAAGATCAGCGCCATTGAAAAAGACATCAACGATCTGAAGAACAAAATCAACGGATGGGCGCCTGTTGTTTACGACGGCGGCGCCGCACTCAAAACGGCCATAACGCCGTGGGCGGCAAAGCAGCTGCAGCCGATAACAAAATATCAAGATCTGGAGAACGAAAAAGTAAAACACTGATAACATGCTAAACACTGATTCATTAAAAACCGCATTGAGGAACATTGACCCATTGACATCGGATATTATTGATGCGATGGCAACAGCTTTTGAGAACTGGCTTAAATCGGCAACTATTACGGTGCCGTCACTTCCTGTGACTGTCGATCCGAAAACAGGCGTTGGCGAAACAAAGCCTGCAACCCTAAATGGTGCGGTATCATGAAAGGAACGGACATACTGCTTACTGATGAATATGGGTTGCTGGCCGACCCAAGCGCACATGACCTTGTCGTCGGTGATGTCACGGTACAGAACCAGGCTCTGATACTCAAGTCAAACAAGGGGGAATGGAAGGAAAAGCCCATGATTGGCTGCGGCATTGACGATGCGCTGAATGATGACGACGGCAGCCATTGGAAGCGCCAGATACGCGAGGAACTGTCAAGAGACGGAATCAAGGTGCGTTCGCTTGAGATAACAAATGACCATATAAAAATAGATGCTGAATATGAGAACGAAAGAAGAGATTAAAAAAGAAATAACGGATGCGGTGCTTGCCGATGAGACACTCCGCACCGCTTTTGGACTCAGTTCCAATGAGGAATGGGACAGCCAGGTCTCGTCTGTTTCCATACTTAACCTTCTCATTTACATTATGGCGATGGCGGCACGTACCGTCGAATGGCTCTATGGCCAGTTTTGCGAGGAAGTTGAGGAACGCATAGCCGCCGCCTTACCGGGTACCGTGTCGTGGTATTGGAATAAAGTCATGCAGTTCCAGTACGGCGACGAACTCAATGAAAACGGCACTTACGACGTGGTTGATGAGACCAAGCGCATCATCACACATTGCGCCGTATTGGAAGTCGAAAACGGAATCCTTGTCAAAGTCAACAAAGGCGACAGCACATACGAGGCTCTGACTGCCACGGAACTGGCGGCTCTGCAAAACTATGTCAATGAGATAAAGTTTGCGGGTACATACGCCGTGTGCTACAGCTATGACCCTGACGAGGTAGCCATTGAATTGAACATTTGGCGAAATCCGATGGTGCTTGATTCAAACATGAATCGCATCAGTGACGGCGAATCGGTCATTGAGAACGCCGTCCTCGAATATCTTAACGGTATAGTGTACGGCGGTGTGTTCAATAAAACGAAGCTGCTGGATGCCATACAGTCTGTTGACGGCGTTGAAGATGTCACCATAGCGGACGGCAGCATATACAGCCCGTCGAACGACACAACACGCAGCTTTGGTGATTTCATCCAGAACCACCGTTCAAACAGCGGTCATTTCCTATTGGATGAAATTGTTTGTTATGATATGATATGATAAACCAGTAATACAATGCCGAAAAATATAAGCACAGACATGAACTATGACACTTTGGCGGAACAGTTGACACCAATTGCCATAAGGAAGCCGGTATTGCTTGCCTTCATCAAAGCGCTTCTTGCGCCAATAAAGAGCATTAACGCACATTTCAATTTGTTTGTGTCCAATAAAAGACAGCGTATGTCGTACAACGGCCAAGTGCGGCTGCTTGAAAATATCATTAACAGGCTTATGATCGGCAGTTACGACGTGGATTCGCCTGTCATCTACCTGAGCGAGCCCGAAATGGTGAAGGAATTCTACATCTCACCAGACGGCAGTTGGGACTTGCAGAATTCCATACACTATGATGTCGCAGGCAAACAGGATTGGGATATGCAGAACCATGACCCCGAGGAACCGCCGGAAGACTACAGCATGGTATTTGACCGGTCGAAAGGCGCGTCAGGCTTCGGATTCGAGGTGCACTTGACCGAGGTTTTAAGGCTGACCGCCATGAACAACCAGGCGAAGCTGGCATTCGACAACAACGGCGGCGTTGCCGCTCTGAGAAAAATTGTGGACACATACAAACTTGCAGGGAAACAATACACAGTGATTCAGGATCAAACAAATTAAAACACAAATAAAATGAAAAGACTTGAAATAAACAGCGCAGGCAGAATGCCATTGTGGCAGTCGGACATCAAATTCATCCAAGACGGTTTCAAAGAGGTCATAGAAGCCATTGTGGGTGAACTTGGGTTGTCAAAAAGCTATTTCATAATAAGCGGTTGCTCACCACACAACCCGACCAGAGGCACCCTTGCCATGCCTGCGGGCTGGTTCTGGTGGGGAGGTGAAATTCTGCCGGTGAGGGCATTGCCCACAACAAATGTGACATCGTTCACCAACCCTGTTGTCAAACTTACACGCACCACATATTATGACCCGAACGGAGCTAAAGACTTCATACACGCCGACTTGACAACTGAAAATGTCGCCAATGTGTGGCGTGATGATTACCTGACCCCTACTGTGGTGGAGAGGTCAGCGGCATATAATTCAGGAATACGTCTCGGTGTAGGTGCATGGACATTGAGAGACATCATCCAATACAACCACGCAGAAGCCGAAAGCGATTGGATTGACACCTCAAGTGAGTACGTGCAATTTAAACGTATCGGCAGACTTGTCGTGCTACGTGGCGTTGTATATGACAACGAGACGATAACAGGACTGCCGTCGCCGATACAGAATGACACATATCTGTCAACTCCCAGTGGTTATCTTCACATTTATAATGGGTCTGGTACATGGCGAGGTGAGCAGGAAGATAGAATCAGCGGTCTGATCTATGTCGCAGCCACGCCATACGAAATACGAGACACCAACACTATCAATGACAATGAACAACAAACACCCGAACCCCCTATTAGTTAGTTGTTATGAAGAAAATAACAGTACAGGCGCGACAAAACATTTGGGATGTTGCCGTGCAGCATTGCGGTTCGGCTGAAGCGGCTTTCGATATTGCAGCCCTGAACGGCGAACTGCCCATCAGTCCGGTCAGTGCAGGCAGCACATTGAAAGTGCCTGATCCGACAAACAAGAAGGTTGTGAAATACTATACCGAAAACAACATTGTCCCTGTTGGGACATGAAAAAGCCCTCCATCTCCGTTGCTCGGCTCCTACCCCAGAGCAACGACAAAGGTGCATGCACACCACGACAGAAGGCGTAAGTCTTCATGGTGTGCATGCACCTTTTTTCATTAAAATGGTAGGAGACTGCAAAAATAAGCATTTTTCCGGAAACAGAAACCAAAATTTTTTCAGAGCCAAAACCAAAATTTTGAAACCGCATATACAATAACTTAAAACCAAAACAAAAAATGACAGCAAAAACCAAAAATTGGTCGTCCGCACCATTGCCGTTCCAAGGGCAGAAGCGGAACTTCGCATCGGCTTACAGAGAGGTTCTGAAGCTGTATCCAGAGTGTACAACAATCGTTGACCTGTTCGGCGGCTCCGGGCTTCTGGCACGCATATCAAAGGACGAAAGGCCTGATGCGAGAGTCATCTTCAACGATTTCGACAACTTTGCCGACAGGGTCAGAAACATCCCGAACACAAACCGTCTGCTGCACGCCTTCAGGGAGGTTGTGGCCGGACTGAAGAGGCATTCGCTGATCCCGAAGGAGAAAAAGGAAGCCATTATTTCAATTCTTGAAAAAGAGACTGGCTTTGTTGACTTTGTGTCGATTTCGTCATCCCTGTTATTCTCAATGAAGTACGAAACCTCGCTTGAGGGACTGAAAAAGCAGACCTTCTACAACAATGTGCGCCTTAACGATTACAGCCCTGCAGACGGTTACCTTGACGGCATAGAGGTTGTGAAAGGCGACTACAAGGAAATATTTGAGCGGTTCAAAAATGAGAAAAACGTGCTTTGGCTCGTTGACCCTCCGTATTTGAGCACCGACTGCACCACCTACAACAACCTCTACTGGAAACTTGGCGACTATCTTGACGTTCTGCGCGTTTTACAGGGCACCAGTTACGTTTACTTCACCTCTAACAAGAGTTCCATCGTCGAATTGTGCGAGTGGCTTGGTGACGGCCGTGTGACCGCCAATCCGTTTATCGGAGCCGAGAAGATTACCGTCAAGGAAAACATGAATTACAACACATCGTATCTTGACATCATGATGTACAAGAGAAAGGAGATTGTATGAACAAATACCATGATATTCTCGAAAAGATTCTGACTGAAGGCAAAAGCCAGACGAACAAGAAGGGTAATATTCGATATCTCATCAATGAGAGCATGGTTCTGACACCTGCCGACCTTCTGGAAATATTTGAAGGCCATCCGATAGCGCGAGGCAAGCTGAAAAGCGAGTTGCAGCTTTTTATGGAAGGCGAACGTATGACAGAACGCTACCGCGAAGCCGGAATAACGTGGTGGGACTATTGCGGTTCAGTACTGGTCAACAGTTACCCGACTTATATGGAGAAACTGCCTCCGTTAATTGCAAAAATTAACAGGGAGAAGCGCAACAGCAAAAACTACGTGCTGTTTCTCGGTGCCACCGATGCAGAGAGCAACCAGGCGCCTTGTATTTCGCTTGTGCAGTTCCAGATAGAAAACGGTGAACTTGTTATGACAGCATACCAAAGAAGCAGTGACGCGAATTTGGGTTTGCCAGCTGACATGTATCACTTATATTTGATTTCACGTCAAATAAACTTGCCTTTAAACTCTATAACGCTTTATCTTGGGAATGTTCACATATATGAAAACAATATAGAGAGAACCAAGCAGCTGTTAGCCGGTGAAGCAGGTGTCAAATTCGATTTAAACGTCTGACAAAAGGCATTTAAAGTCATTAAACAAATAAGGCTGTGCAACTAAAACACAGCCTTATATTTTTGTCTGAAAATGTACTTTTTAATTTTAAAAAGTGGATTTTTTAATTTTTTGATTATATGACATACGCGCAGAAATACATCGAGAGTCTAAAGACGAAAAAAATTTCTACTATTTGTAGATTTACCGTTTAAATTATGTTCAATCAATGGTCTAAAGACGAAAAAAATTTCTACTATTTGTAGATAGCGGTTCAAATGGGCATCGGGCAAACGGGTCTAAAGACGAAAAAAATTTCTACTATTTGTAGATATCGTTGTCTGAATTTTCGTCTTTATTGTCTAAAGACGAAAAAAATTTCTACTATTTGTAGATAGGTCGTCACGCCTGAGCACGAAGAGTGTCTAAAGACGAAAAAAATTTCTACTATTTGTAGATAGGGGGCGACGTCCGTCCGCAAGCAGATGGTCTAAAGACGAAAAAAATTTCTACTATTTGTAGATCCGGAAATTTCTCTTGAGTGGTTAATGGTCTAAAGACGAAAAAAATTTCTACTATTTGTAGATTGGCTCTAAACATCTGAAAATGTGATGGTTTGTCTAAAGACGAAAAAAATTTCTACTATTTGTAGATCTCTGAATATGGTAGCGATCCGAAATTTAGTCTAAAGACGAAAAAAATTTCTACTATTTGTAGATAATATCGTAGCAATTGGGGAGTGCAGTTCTAAAGACGAAAAAAATTTCTACTATTTGTAGATAATACCAATCGGTATAAACACGTGCAAAGTCTAAAGACGAAAAAAATTTCTACTATTTGTAGATTAAAGTAACTATCTTTCTCAACGTATTGTCTAAAGACGAAAAAAATTTCTACTATTTGTAGATAAGCGGTATCCTGATTGACGTTAACAACTTCAGTCTAAAGACGAAAAAAATTTCTACTATTTGTAGATTCGTGCGTGTCCTATGACAGACCCCGCGTCTAAAGACGAAAAAAATTTCTACTATTTGTAGATAAGAATGGCTTAAGAAACTCACCTCTAGTCTAAAGACGAAAAAAATTTCTACTATTTGTAGATAAATCAATGATTTGAATACCGAGTAATTTGGTCTAAAGACGAAAAAAATTTCTACTATTTGTAGATTCAAGTCGAGCATTTGCACAATGTTATAAGTCTAAAGACGAAAAAAATTTCTACTATTTGTAGATAACTCCTCCGCATACGTTTGTCACGCCGTGTCTAAAGACGAAAAAAATTTCTACTATTTGTAGATATACATAAGTTCTTTTATCCCCCTATAAGTCTAAAGACGAAAAAAATTTCTACTATTTGTAGATTTGGTTCGATTGGTTCTTCTCTGTATTTGTCTAAAGACGAAAAAAATTTCTACTATTTGTAGATCAATTACGTAGAGAACAACACGCTCCAGGGTCTAAAGACGAAAAAAATTTCTACTATTTGTAGATTTATCCATCCGTTGGAGATATGATCTTGGTCTAAAGACGAAAAAAATTTCTACTATTTGTAGATAAGATGTCATCCCTGAAAGTATATCCCTTGTCTAAAGACGAAAAAAATTTCTACTATTTGTAGATTGTTCACGTTCTGCGATTACTTTTGGAGGTCTAAAGACGAAAAAAATTTCTACTATTTGTAGATTTTGTCAGACACTTACAATGTTAAAAAGTCTAAAGACGAAAAAAATTTCTACTATTTGTAGATTGAGATGAACTAAATTTCCACGCTTTTCCAGTCTAAAGACGAAAAAAATTTCTACTATTTGTAGATTCGGGAATAATTGTATAACCTGTTTCAATAAGTCTAAAGACGAAAAAAATTTCTACTATTTGTAGTTATTCCTTCACCTTGAACACCTTCCTCTGCGTGAGCATCAGCACGAAGGCGAGAATGGCACCGAAAATGTCGGACGCCGTGCACGACGCGAACACGCCGAACAGCGGGTCATAGCCGAGTTTCGTGAACAGCATCGGCACAAGGAACATCATCGGGATCAGGAAGATGACCTGGCGCGAGAGACTCGTAGCGATGGCGATCCACGGCTTGTCGATGCTCTGGAAGAAGTTGGAGTTGACGATGGTGAACGCGATGAGCGGCGACATCACCGAGATGAGCGGCAGGGCCTTCTGCGAGATGTCGAGCAGAGCCGTGTCGCTCGTGAACGCCATCGAGATGAGACGCGGCATGGCGCAGCCCAAGACCGCCGACAGGATTCCAAGTGCCACGCACACCTTCATCGTCAGCCTGTAAACGCGTTTCAGCCTTTGAGGATGGCCGGCGCCGTAGTTGTATCCGGCGATGGGCTGCATCCCCTGGCATACGCCGATGATAATCAGAACCATGAAGTTCATGAAACTGTTGGTGATGCCGTACGCCCCGACAGCGAAGTCGCCGCCGAACCTGATGAGCTGGCTGTTGAGAATCGCCACGACACCCGCCGCCGCCACGTTCATCAGGAACGGACTCATGCCTATCATGAAGATGTTCTTGAAGATATAACCGCGCGGCTTGAAGCCGTGACGCCTGAACCTGATAAACGAGTCTTTCTTCAGGAAATGCATTGCCGACAGCAAAGTGGCGAACGCCATCGAGATCGTCGTCGCCCACGCCGCGCCCGCGATGCCCATCTTGAACCTGAAGATGAAAAGCGCGTCGAGGACAATGTTCAGTATCGCGCCGCTTCCGAGGATGAGCATCGACTTGGTCGGATAACCGCTCGCGCGTATCAGCGAGGCGAGGTTGAACGCCATCGTCAGCAGGAACATTCCCGGCAGCACGATGACCATGTATTCGTGCGCATACGCCACGGTGTCGGGCGTGGCGCCGAAGAGAATCAATATCTTATCCATGAAGAGATAGCCGAACAACATCACGAGTCCGCTCAATATCGTGGTGAAGATGACGCTGTTGCCAAGGATGTTCTCCGCCCAGTTGACGTCTTTCTTGCCGAGCACTATCGACATCCTCGCGCCTGCGCCGACCCCGACGAGCGCGCCGAAAGCGTGCACGATGTTCATCACCGGCATCGTGATGGCGAGACCCGCGATGGCCAAGGCACCGACACCCTGCCCGATGAAGATTCTGTCACAAATGTTATAAACCGACGCGATGACCTGACTCACCACCGACGGTATCGCGTACGCAAGCAAAAGAGAACCAATGCCTTTGGTCTCCAATTCTTTAGTTTTGTCTATCTGCATTTTCCAAAATCAAAATAAAATTCAACACAATAATATCGTTCCGAAAAAATTCTGGCAAAGATAACAAAAAAAGAAACATGAAAAATATTTTTCAGAAAAGCATCTCAAATCGTTTATTTACATTATTTTTGCAAACAAATTCGTTTAAATATGAATACTATAACTTTGGAGTACGACAACTCAAATTCACTTGCCATTAAAATGCTTGAGCAAATCCTCACAAGCGGATTTTTCAAGGTTTCAAGCAAACAAAACAAAATTGACATATCCTTGGAAGAAGAAAAAATGGGGCTTGTAAACTCATACGACAGCCTCGACGACTTCATCAAAAAAATGAATTCATAATGTACAAATTTAGAACCACAAACCAATTTGAAAGAGATTATTCTTTATGTAAAAAACGGGGACTAAACATGGATTTGATTGATAAAGCCATGAAGATTCTCGTGAGAGATGGTCGTTTACCCGGTGAATATCAACAACATAAACTTTCAGGAAAATATTCAAACTGCTGGGAGTGCCATATAAAACCTGACTGGCTCTTAATTTGGAAACAATACGACGACGAATTGTTAATGTTATTCACAAATACCGGTACTCATTCAGACTTGTTCAAATAGTATCAGACATCTTGTTTCTCTATTTTCTTTGCAATGGTGATCCCATATTCGTAAAGAAGGTAGAACGGCAGGAAAATGAGGATCTGGCTCATGACATCAGGCGGCGTGATCATGGCCGAGATGACCAGCAAGACGACGATTGCGATCTTCCTGTTTTTCTTCAGCCACGCCGAATTGACGATCCCGACGGAAGCCAGCAGCCTGATCAGCAACGGAAGCTGGAACACAAGACCTCCGGCGAAGCACACTCCCATCACCGTGCTGACATACGAACTCACGTCGATGATGTTGTCGATTCTGCCGTTGGCCTCGTAGGTGACGAGGAAGTTGATGCCGAGCGGCGCGATGATGAAGTAGCTGAACCCGACACCGAGGAAGAACCAGAACACGATTTTCCAGACGATGCGGCGGCTGCGTCTTTTTATCTCTTTGCCGAGTGCCGGCTTGATGAAACCCCAGAGCTGCCCGATGATGTACGGGAACCCGACGACGAGCGCACCCACCGCCGACGCCTTGATGTGAAGCATGAACTGCCCCGCCATCTTCGTGTTGTAAATCTGGACCTGATTAGCGTTGATTCTCAACGCCTCCACACCTGTCAGCGAGGCCAATTTTGCCATCAGGCGGTTGGAGATGAAATCGCTTTGAGCGGGATAAAAAACAATGTCGATGATGTCGCCTTTGAAGAAAATGAAAAGTACCGTGAAAAGCACAAGAAACGCCACCGCAATGTGTATCAACACTTTGCGAAGCTCATCAAGATGTTCCCCGAAGGTCATCTCAACATCTTCCTGCTCCACGACCTTCTTTTCAGACATTGTCAGTCTTTCTTATCGTCCTTCTTCTCTTCTTTCTTTTCGTCGTCTGAAATCGGTTTTTCCATCGCGTCTTTGAATTCCTTGACGCCGCGACCCATGCCGCGCATCATTTCAGGAAGTTTCTTGCCGCCGAAAAGCAGCAGAATCACCAATACTATAAGGAGAAGTTCACCGGTGCCGAGACCGCCAAGGAATAATGTCGTCATAATTTCTTCAATTTAAAAATCGGTTGCAAAGATAGTAAAAAGTTTATAAAGTTGGAAAGTTCATAAAGTTTTTAAAGTGTGGAGTTTTTTTGATGCGGCAGCCGACTCCACTCTCAACTCTCAAAACTCACTACAAGGGTGAAACTTCAGGTAATTCATAAAGGTATTCCGGCGCGAAATCCGCCCCGTTGCTCCACTCGATTGTATTGAATTTCACCGAGAAACGCTTGAAGTAATCAACATTCTTGAGAGGCTCAAAGACAAGGCCGACCAATGAGTCCTTCAGGTCAACACATTTTATCACATCGTTGTTGAACCACAATTTCACGCGGTATTCGCCAAGATATTCGGCTTTTATGACTTCAAGAAAAAACATGGCGTTTATTTTAACGATTCTATTTTGGCGAGTGGGAGGCCGTTTTGTGCCTTCTCCCAGTTTGACATCAGTTCTTCGCGGTGCAAGTCGAGCCATTCTAAAACCATTCTCAAGGCTCTTGCTGGCATCTCCCCTTTGACAACTCCATTTTCAATCTCAACACTTATCTTGTATTCGTTATACCATGCATGGAAATGTGCCGGCGCATGATCCGTGAAATTCATGAGAATGATAATCCCGTAAAAATTACTGATTTGTGGCATAATGTTAATTTTTTGCAAAGGTACACATAAAATGTTTAATGTGTTGTATTTGTTAAAATTTTTATTCTGACATGCGGATTGAGCACAGATTATTTTTTGATGCGCCAGCCAACTCCACTCTCAAAACTAAAAACTAAAAACTAAAAACTAAAAACTAAAAGGGAAAGCCTCACTTTTTCGTGAGGTTTTCTCTTTTCTTCAGACTGCCTCGCTTCTTGACAAGGCAGGTTAAATTCTAAGAACTACCGCACCGGGCGCACTGTACACCCGTTGCACCGACCGTTGGTGGCCTGCGGATTGACATTGCCCGATTCGAAGTACATTTCGTACGCGCAGTTGGGACTGGACGAGTAGAGCGAACTCGACCAGTAGTAGCTGCGGGAACCCGAAAAGACGAGGCCCGAGCCAAGGTAGCTGCCGGCAGCCGGAAGGAACAGCTCCTTCGAATCGTCGTTCTTCCTCTGGAACAGAAAGCCACTTACGGACTTTCCTTTGTAACTGGTAACCCAAGTACTCGTAGTGTTGTCGCACAAGGCCTTCCACTCTTCCATCGTAGGCATGCGCCAGCCGCCGCCCCACGCTTGGGTGGCCGCGTCGTCTGCAGGTTCGAGAGTGGTCTTACCATCGTAGGAATTATTATAGCCATACGTGTAGGCCTGAGCATACGGAACGTACTTCGTGAAGACATTCGTGTTAGTGACGGTGAAATTGCCTCTGGTGAACGGGTAGTTCGCCCAGCTGCAGTCAGGGTCTCCGCCTTCCGTAACGCTGTCCCACATGAAGTACCAGCCGTATTCCTCGGGCTTACTCGCACCGAGGTTGCATGTCGCCCACAGCGTGCCGTTCGGGAGACCGAGGTCAACGTACTCGTGATGCTACGGCGTAATCACTATCGCATCGCCGGTAGGATCCTCACCATCAAGTAACGTGTAGAATGCGTTGGTTTTAAGTGTCCATTTGCAACTTGCAACCTTACCGTTGCCGCTGAACTTGTATGATTTTGTACTTGGAGTTTCATCAACTTTAACTGCAACATACACATTCTTTGAATCGGTCGTCACGCCTGCAACGCTCGCAACTGTCTCGCTGGATGTCTCGCTGGATGTCTCGCTGACTGCCGCCGTAATTTCCACTGCTACACCGTCTGGTTTGGTGCTGGCGTCGGCGAATGCGCTCAGGTTGAGCAGAAGCACCGCGTGAGGCATTGTCATTGAAACGTTGTACTTGCCGGAGGCTATGTGTTCTGACTCTCCTAATAGCATCACGGCGTCGTTCAATTCACCACTCTGTCCCTTGAAGTCTTCACGGTAGTACTTACTCTTGAATGTGAAAGTGATTTTATCCTTGGAAATTTTTTTGATGTTCCCTTCAAAGGTGCCGTCAGGAAATGAGCAGTACAGTTTACCTTCCGCGCCGCCACTCACCATGAGTGAGTCACCTACTTTCCATTTGAGGTTCGCGACGTCCTGCACGAGCTTCGCGCCGCCGTTGTCCCACGATGCGTTGAGCACCACATGCTGTGTCTCGCCGATGTTCAGCACCGGCATGTTAGGCTTCCTGCACTGTGACAGTCCCATCACCAATGCGAAAGCCGATAATAACAATAATAACTTTTTCATTTTTGTTTTAGTTTGATTTAATAATTCAAAGATTTAAAGATTTTAACCGCTTCATGCGTTTTCATGGCTTTAGAGCGAGCCGCTGCCCACGCCGATTTTCACCTGTTGCTGTACGCTCGCGGCGTAGCCGCTCTCTGTGACGAAGCCCGCGGCTTCGATTCTTGGGGCTTCGTAGCCCGTTTTTTTGCTGGTTTTCATTTTACCTTTTTTTTAGTTTCTAATTATTTTTAATGTCGTTAGTGTCGATTAATGTCATTAATGTCTTGAAAAAAGATCCCCTGAAAACGCCGGAAGCCCCTGACTTGCGGTCAGCGGCGGAATTGATGTTTTCTCGTAAACTGTTGATAAACAATGAGTTACAAACGGGGGATTACAATATCCCTATCCGCCGGATTCGGCAGACAGCAACCTTGTTCTTGATATTGTGAATATACCTTTTTCATGTTGGCGGCAAAAGTACAACTTTTTTCAATACCGCGGACATTTTTTTTAATTTTTTTTGCACGAGTGATGTGTCTGCCGGGCACGGACAAAAAACCGGCGCACAAGGAAGAAAAACCCTCGTGCGCCAGCCGCTTTCTACTTTAAAAACTTTATGAACTTTTAACTAAAAAGCCATCTCCCTTTACCCTTTACCCTTTACCCTCTCTACTCTCCATCCCCGAAATCTCCTTCAGCAGCACCAGCGCATCCTTCACCCGGTCTATCGCCTTCAGAACCAATATGTTCTTGCCGTTCAGTTCTTTGAACTGGCAGCGTTTGATGTGGCTTGAGGCGTAGGCGATTATCTTCTGAAATGTGTCCGTCTTGAAATAATCGGAGTTCTGGTCGGAAAGGAAATAGCATGTCAAGTCGTTGTGTTTCAGTGTGATTTTTTCAAAACCGAGGTCACGGGCGAGCCATCTGAGCCTGACGGTGTTCAGCAGGTCGTTGGCTTGCGGCGGCACGGGTCCGAAGCGGTCGATGAGGTGGTCGGTGAAGCGCATGAGGCCTTCCTCTGTCTCGATGTGGTCGAGTTCGTTGTAGAGGCTGATACGTTCTGCCGACGAATCGACATATTCGTTAGGCAGCAGAATTTCGAGGTCTGACTCGATAACGCATTCACGCACAAACACTTTCTCCGTGTCGGGTGTCTCGAAGATGTCTTTGAACTCCGTTTCTTTCAGTTCCGCGATGGCTTCGTCGAGGATTTTATGATATGTCTCGAAGCCGATGTCGTTGATGAAACCGCTTTGTTCCGCTCCGAGGAGGTTGCCTGCGCCGCGGATGTCGAGGTCACGCATGGCGATGCTGAAGCCGCTTCCGAGGTCGGAGAACTCTTCGAGGGCGTGAAGGCGTTTCTGCGCCTCGTCGCTCAACGACGGTAGCGGAGGCGTGAGCAGATAGCAGAACGCTTTCTTGTTGGAGCGTCCCACGCGGCCGCGCAGCTGATGCAGGTCGCTCAGCCCGAATTTGTGCGCGTCGTTGATGATGATGGTGTTGGCGTTCGGGATGTCGAGTCCCGCCTCAATGATGGTGGTGCACAGAAGCACGTCGTATTTCCCGTCGATGAAGTCGAGCATGATCCGTTCAAGTTCCTCGCCGTCCATCTGTCCGTGTCCGACGGCGATTTTCGCGCCCGGCACGCAGCTCTGCACGAGGTCGCGCACGTCGAGGATGTTCTGCACGCGGTTATGCACGAAGAACACCTGTCCGTCGCGGGAAAGCTCATATTGTATGGCGTCGCGCACTATCTCCGGCGAGAACGAACGCAATTCAGTCTCAACGGGATAGCGGTTCGGCGGCGGCGTGGTGATGACGCTCATGTCGCGCGCGCCCATCATCGAGAACTGAAGCGTACGCGGTATCGGCGTGGCCGTCAGAGTAAGCGTATCGACGTTGGTCTTCAGCTGTTTGAGTTTCTCCTTGGCGGAGACACCGAACTTCTGCTCCTCGTCGATGACAAGAAGCCCGAGGTCCTTGAACTCCACGTCCTTGGAGATGATACGGTGCGTTCCTATCAAAATATCAACGTGTCCGGCCTTGACATCCTCGAGAGTCTTTTTCAGTTCCTTTGCCGACTTGAAACGGTTCATGTAGTCAACCGTCACCGGAAAGCCGCGCAGACGGTTGGTGAACGTGTTGTAATGTTGCAGGGCGAGGACTGTCGTCGGGACGAGCACGGCGACCTGTTTGCCGTCGCACACCGCCTTGAACGCCGCGCGGATGGCGACTTCCGTCTTGCCGAAACCCACGTCGCCGCACACGAGACGGTCCATCGGGCTTTCCTTCTCCATGTCGCGTTTCACGTCGATGGTCGCCTTGAGCTGGTCGGGCGTGTCCTCGTACATGAACGACGCTTCGAGTTCGGTCTGGAGATAAGTGTCGGGACCGAACTGGAACCCCGCCGACTTCTTGCGCTCGGCGTAAAGTTTTATCAGTTCTCGCGCGATGTCCTTGACCTTGCCTTTCGTCTTGGATTTCAGTTTGTTCCACGCGTTCGAGCCGAGTTTGCTCAGCGTCGGCTCCGCACCGTCCTTGCTCGAATATTTCGCGATGCGGTGAAGCGAGTGGATGCTCACATAAAGCAGGTCGCCGTTCTGATATACCAGCCGCATCGACTCATGTTGTTTCCCTTGACTCTCAACGATTTCCAAGCCGTCGAAACGCCCGATGCCGTAGTCGATATGAGTGACATAATCGCCAGGCTTCAGGTTGTACAGCTCTTTTATCGTGAGCGCCTGATTGGCAGCATATCCTTCACGGAGATGGAAACGGTGATAACGCTCGAAGACCTGATGATCGGTGAAACAACACAGTTTCAGCACGTTATCGATGAAACCCGAGTTTATGGCGTAAAGCACAGGCTCGAAATCGCCCGCAAGTTCATCGACGTCATCGCCTTTCTTCTGAAGGTCGTTGAGGATACTCTGGATGCGCTCGAGCTGTTTCTTGCTTTCCGAGAAGAAAAGCACGCGGTAGCCTTTGTCTTTCAGCGTGTTGATGCTTTCAAGAAGCATGTCGAAGTTCTTGCTGAAGACAGGCTGCATCGTGGTGTCGAAATCGACAACCGCCTTGCCTGTGGAATCAGAGTAGGTCTCGAATGTAACCGTCTTGAAATCATCAAGTTGCGTTAATATCTCATTGCTTTCCGCAAAGACGTCCTCCGGTTCAGGGAGGCTTTCCTGCTCTTCGAGCGCATCGTAGGCTGTGAGAGCCTTTTTGTATTCAATATCGATTCTCTCTTTGAGGAAATCGGTCTCCTCAAGCCACACAACGGTCTGACTGTTAAGATATTGAAAAATCGTCTCGCGTTCTTCATCAAGTTTATGGTCCTGAAGATTAGGCAGGAGGATGATGCGGTTGAGTTTCTCTATCGAAAGCTGGTCAACGGGGTTGAACGAGCGTATCGACTCAATCTCGTCGAAGTCGAAGACGATGCGGTATGGGTTGTCGTTGGCGAAGGAGAACACATCGACGATGCCGCCGCGGATGGCGAACTGTCCGGGCTCGACGACAAAATCAACGTGCTCGAAGTTATATTCGAGGAGCGTGTCGGTGATGAAATCCATGTCGTACTTATCTCCGACGGCGAGCTTCAAAGTGTTCTTGTTCATTATCTTACGCGTCACTATCTTCTCGCAGAGGGCTTCGGGATAAGAGACTATTATGGTCTTACGTTCCGATGTGGAGACGCGTTGCAAGACTTCGGTGCGCGACAATATATACGTGTTGTCGGCCTTTTCCGGCTCGTACGGTCGTTTGTACGATGTCGGGTAGAAGAGAATCATCTTCTTGGCGTAGTCGGTCTCGCGTTCGCCGTAGATGTTTTCGAGGTCGTTGTAAAAATACGCCGCATGTTCCTTGTCGGGGCACACGACGAAATGCTGTCCGCCGAGCCGTTCCGCCGCCGCCGCGGTGACGTAGGCTCGCGCCGAACCGATGAGGTTTTTGCAGAAGACGTCTTTCCTATCATTAAGAAAACCAACGACTTCCGCAACACGCGCATCGTCTTTGTAATATGATTTCGGGTCGTTTTTCATAAAGCCGCAAAGATACGAAAAAAATCTCTATTTTTGCGCCATGAAAATTGCAGGTTTAAACTTTGAGCGTTACCCGCTGTTGCTGGCGCCGATGGAAGGCGTCACCGACCCGCCGTTCCGTCACGTATGCAAGATGTTCGGCGCCGACATCGTATATTCCGAATTCATCTCTTCCGACGGCCTGATACGCGATGCGGTAAAGAGTGTCAATAAGTTACGTTACACAGCATCGGAGCAGCCGTTCGGTGTCCAGATCTTCGGCAACGCCGTCGGACCGATGGTCGAGGCTGCACGATATGCCGAGCGTTACGACCCCGACATCATCGACATCAACTTCGGCTGTCCGGTGAAGAAAGTCGCCTCAAAAGGCGCGGGGTCAGGCATCATGAACGACATCCCGAAGATGGTGGCGATCACCGAGGCGGTGGTGAAGGCCGTGGACAAACCAGTGACGGTGAAGACGCGGCTCGGCTACGACAGCGAGCACAAAGACATAGTGGAGATCGCGGAGAGGCTGCAAGACGTCGGGATCCAGGCGCTGACGATACACGGCCGTCTGCGCACCACGAAATGGGGCGAGCCCGCCGACTGGACACTCATCGGCGAGGTGAAGAACAACCCGCGCATGACGATACCCATCATCGGCAACGGCGACGTGGTCGATGGCCCGTCAGCGAAATATTTCAAGGACACATTCGGCGTCGATGGCCTCATGATCGGCCGCGCCACCTACGGCAACCCATGGATTTTCAAGGAGATACACGACTACCTCGAAAGCGGTGCGGTCGCCACGCTGCCTTCCGTCGAGGAAAGGGTGAGGATAGCGAAGATTCACCTCAACGACTCTCTCAACTACAAAGACGAACACTACGCCGTCATCGAGATGCGCAAGCACTGGGGCTTGTATTTCAAGGGCTTCCCGAACTTCAAGCAGTTCAAGATGCCGCTTATGCAGGTGATGACCATACCGGAAATCACGGAGATTTTAGATAAGATTCAAGAATATTATTCAAATCATCCGGAATAGCCGTATGCATATAAAGAATATTCGGACACGAATCTGACGGATTTAACGTTTGCCGGATTCGTGTCCGCTTTTCCGTGGTCAGTCGATTTTCAGGTCATTTTTCAGCAGTCCGTTCTCGAAGAGGTCAACGATTCGCGAGCCTGTCGCGACGTCGATGGTGTGGATGCCGAGTTTGCGTGCGGCGGCGCGGTTTTCCTCGAGGTCGTCGATGAAAAGCGTCTCGTCGGGGTTCAGGTTCTCGGAGTCGAGGGCGTAGCGGAAAATGTCAAGGTCGGGTTTTGAAAGGTGCAGCGCAAACGAGAAGAACGCCTTGTCGAAGAGGCTGTCGAACTCGCGGTAGCCGTAGCGCAGCTGGAGGTCGCGGACGTACATGTCGTAGTGTATCTCGTTGGAGTTGCTGAGCAGGAAGACGTGGTAATTCTGTTTCAACTGTTTCACCAAATCGATGCGTCGCTGCGGGATGTCGAAGAGCATCGAGTTCCAGATTTCGTCAAAAACGGCGTCGGTCACGCTGATTTTCAGGAAATCTTTCACCTCATTTCTGAACGTCGAGGCCTTGACGATGCCTTTTTCGAAGCGTTCCAATATTGTTATAAATTCCGGGTCATGCAGTTTTTCAACGTTAGTGAATCCCATCTTATTCATTTGATTCACAATGGCTTGAGTATCGATGTCAATGATCACCCCGCCGAGGTCGAAGATGATGTTTTTTATGTCAGAATGAGCTGTTTTCATTTTTTTTAAAATTTTTGTTGAAAATTCGTTGCAAAGTTGTAAATTTGCAGCCGAAAAAGCAAGGGTTTTCTGAAACAAATTTTCAGGCCTGTTGCGGCTCCTATAGCTCAGTCGGTTAGAGTAGCTGACTCATAATCAGTTGGTCCAAGGTTCAAGTCCTTGTGGGAGCACGGAACAATCTCGCAACTCACTTGATTTCAGAGAGTTGCGAGATTTTTGTTTTAAACAGCTGGCATATTACTGGCAAATTTTTTATTTTCCTTTTCCTTCAATTTCCGCTTAAAAACGTCATTTTTCACAGTTTTTTACTCCAAAACGCTCTCTTTTTCCCAAAAAATCACGCCAAAATTACGCCATTTACCGAAAAATTTCCAAAAACTTTTCAGCAGAAATCCCGAAAAACGAAGATGGAAAACGTGAAATTCAGAGGTAAGAAATTCAAAAACGACTGGCAAGCGACTGGCAGGAAAGCAACGTCAGCTGAGCTCCGCCGATGTAGTAGCGGCTCACCATCCGCGCCCATTCGTCAATGTCACGTTGCAGGTCGTAGCCGTCATCGCCAGGTGCTTTCGGCACCACTATGCCTTTCATCGATTTCGTCGGGTCAACCCTCTTTTCATGTATTGAGGCAACAGAATCTGGCAACGTTATGCTTTCAAGCAAGCAGCAGCCGTTGAACATCCCACGACCTATTGTTTTTACTTTGTCAGGAATTACAATTTCCTTCAACGAGCGGCAATGTTCAAAGGCGAAGTCACATATTCGGGTAACCGAGTTTGGAATAACAATCCTTTCGAGTGAGAAGCATCCGCTGAAGGCACGGAAGCCGATGTGCTTAACCGAGTCCGTTATCTCCACGCTTTTCAGTTTCCGGCAGAGGCTGAAGGCATAGTCACCTATACGTTCCACGCCGCGACCAATTCTGATGTGTCCATGCATTTCACAGGCGGTGAACGCGCCGTTTGAAGCCTTGTTAAGTTTCTGCATAATTTCATTGAGCGTCATCCGCTCATTTAACGCAAGCATGTTGATTATCAGTTGTTGACGTTTTGTGATTGTAATTCTACACATAATAACTTCGTAATAATTTAACAATTGGTAAACTGTCATCCCGAATGTTTCAAGCCATTCGTTAATGCAAAGTTATTGTATATATCACAAAATTATAAAGCTAAAATGACAATAAAGCAATATATGGCTCATCTTCACTATAGAAAGATTTTTGCCACAGAAAATATGTAAATCAGACATTTACACCACCATCCCAAAAACAAGCATCTTCACGGCAAGTTAAATTCAGAATCACATGCGCTTGTAAATTTGCGCGTAACCGCTTGTAATTTTTATTTTTTTACAAGCGCAATTGAAAAAATGTCACTGGGTTTTGAAAATTATAAACAATTCATTTACAGCATATTATAACAAATAAATTTGTATGGAAATTCGCCATACCATTCTCTACACGCTTGTAAATCCGCTTGTAAGCCCTTGTAATTTTTATTTTTTACAAGCGGTTTACAAGCCCCCATGTCGATTTGTTTCCAGCTGTCGTCCTGTTCTCAATCAGGTCTTTTACCCTCAATTTTCGTAGGATGTTGTTTATTTTGTATTCTTTTTGTTTGTCGTCAAGTTGGTCTGGCAGGATGTTCCAAAGCAGACTCTTTATCTCCGATTTTGTGAGCGAACCGTGGTCTCGCAATGCGTCCATCAGCAAAATCTCGCATTTCTTTTCGTCAAGACCTTTGTGTTTGGTGTAGTCAATTTTCTGATCGGTCGCCTGTGCAATCTGTTTCGACACATAGATGTGCGGCATTCTTCCTTCAATAAGATTACGTTTCCTCAACATTGAAGCAGCTTCCATTGTTATTTTCTCACCTTTTTGCACGTTGTCGAGAAGCACAACGTCTGTCAGTGATAATTCCTGGTTGGCGAGCAGCACAAGACTGTAATTCTCATCAATTACCGATCCTGGCAGTGTGAGCACAACCTCCTTGTCGGTTGATTTGTCATAATCGGGCATAGGCAGGAAACGGTCTTTCTGACTTTGGAACATTTTGTGAATGCCATATCCTTGCGTATCAATCATTTTGATGTTTACCATCGCTTTGACTAAAGCAGGATTCCTGTATCGTTTCGGAGTTTTTTCGCCTGTTATATATTGTTTGTAGTCACCGTCGTAGAAACTGCCATCATTCTGGAAGGTCAGTTTGTCTTTGTCTTCTGTGACGATAATACGTGAACCATCCTCATATTTTTGGTGAGCTATTGCATTATGTAATCCCTCAAGAATACTTTCAGTGTCATATTTCCAGACTTCGGCTGGGATGAGCGAGTTCTTAGGATATATCTTAAATCTGTAGTTGCGGATTCTGCCAAGCAATTCACTTGTGGTTTTCACAAAAGGCACTGTGTATATGTCACCGAATGTCTGTCCGTCTTGAAAACATTTCCAAACAATTTGCGCTATATGGTTTAGTTTGTGTGCACTCTCCTCACGACCAGCCAGAAGCAATGTGGTGCGAGTTATTTTTCCACCGATTGTGAGTCCCGATTTGTCAAGAAAAACTTGGTCAGTCCATTTGTCACATTCCTCGGCAAATTTCGGATAACGTTGTTTGTAACCCTCTCTTGCAAGAAGTATCGCCTGTGGGTCAATGTCGTCAAGCGTCGCATTTTCAACCACTTGTGCCGTCCAGTCAGACGACACTTCTACCTCTTCCAATATTGAGTCGCGACGCGAATCTGTCAGTTCAACCAAAGAATCATCAATCCTTTGCCAACCCTTACTGTGGGCATATACAGGTCTGCGTCTCATGTGTTTAGGGACATGGATAATCCATACCGTTTTCCTCGTGTCGCTTGTCACAAATTCTTCAACCGTCAATCCTTCGGTCGGCAGGTTTGTACAAAATTCATTGAGTCTTAGTCTCGCTTTATCTCGGTCATAATTATATGTGTCAATGCCGACGATTTCAAGACTTTTGTCTTTCACACCTATGACAAGGTCACCGCCCTCCATGTTAGAAAGAGCTGAAACGTAAGAAATCACGTCATTTTTCTCATGGCCGTTGAAATCGTTTTTCAGATTCTTGAACTCTTTCCATTCGCAGTTTTCATTTTCCCGAGGGTAATTAACACGGATATAATCTGTCAGTTCCCGGTTCTGTCATAGCAAGTTATGTTTTTCTAAAAAATTTCTGTTTGCAAAAATACAATTAAATTCAAAATCAGACTATCATCAGCTAAAAAAAACGATGACATATATTTCTCTAAACATAATTTATCACCTCGAAAAGGTTTTATCAGTCTTTAGACATCTACATCGAACGCCTGTGGCGCAGCGTGAAGCAGGAGTACGTGTACGAGAACCCTTGCCGTATTTTCGACTTCTACAACAACCGCCGCCTGCACCAAAGCCTTGGCTACCAGTGTCCCGCGACGGTTTACATGAAGAAACGGGTGGTATGATTCTGATGATTGGAATCATGGATCTTCCAGACATGGATACTTTTTTTCATTGAAATTTGGAAATGTATAAATTTAAAATGTAATTTTGCAATGTGAAACCAGCGAGGATTTATCACCTTAACCTGGCAACAAAATGGTCTAAAGAAATAG
>JAKSMW010000011.1 GCA_024400395.1 Bacteroidales bacterium | reverse complement strand
AGGGGTTTCAGAGGTTTCAGGGGTTTCAGAGGTTTCAGGGGTTTCAGAGGTTTCAAGGGTTTCAGGGGTCTGATTGCCTAAATTCTTGTTACATGATTTTCTATCGCCTACGTTTGTCTCCATCGGTTCAAAAGAGATTTCCTGAACGTTGATAACTTCTTTCCCTTTCGGGACGACAATCTCGAAAACGTCACCGACTTTCTTGCCAATCAACGCTTTAGCTATCGGTGAGATGAAAGACAAAAGCCCTTTCTGCAAGTCGGCCTCGTCAACGCCGACGATGCGGACCGTGCGGTCGTTGTATCTGACCCACGCACCGAAACTCACCACGTTTTTGTTGGCCTTCGACAAATCAACCTCCACCGCCGAATTGATACGGTCAACGAGGAGTTTCAGTTTTGCATCGATGAAATTGCTGACGATATAATTATCTCCAGCTTCAGCACGTTGGTTTTCAAGGTCTTGGCGTTCTTTCAGCAAAGCATCAAGACCTTCGTGCGTGACGTAGTTCGGCATTCCCTTGGGCAGATGCGCCCTCGGCGGCACCATCGGAATCTCTTCCTGATCGCCTTCCTTTATAAAACCTCGGCTCACGCTAATTCAGAATCATGTCGAACCTGCCAACTCTTGTTTTCACGCATTCGTAAGTGGCAGCGAACTGCATTATCGCATTCAACGCTCTCTTGCTCGGCCTCATCTCGGAGCAAATGTCGTTCACCACGTTTCTCACTTCACTTTCAAATGCTATGTCATCATACAATGACGATGTAAATTCAGGTGTAATTTTCAAACTCATAGGCACTCATTTTCATTATTAACAGGGCATTAACGCTATGAGCTTACGGTTTATTATATCACGAAATGAAAAGTTTTCAAAAATTTTGATGTTTGGGGAGTTGAGAGCGAAGTCATCCGGAACAAACGCCCTCAACTCTTAATTTTCAATGCTTTATGCAGAAAGAATAAGTTTCTTTTCCTTGGCCATTTTACGAAGGTTGATGATAGCATAACGCATTCTTCCGAGTGCGGTGTTGATGCTGACATTCGTGGCGTCCGCAATTTCCTTGAACGACATATCGGAATACATCCTCATTTGCAGAACCTCACGCTGTTCCTCCGGCAGGAACTCAATCATGCTGCGTAAGTCACTGTAAATCTGTTCAGTCACCATTTTATCCTCCACCGAAGGGTCTGACATCCTGACATTATCCATGAGGTCGTAGTCGTCTTTTGTCGGATCAACCATAGGCAGACGTTTCGCTTTTCTATAGTAATCAATGATGAGATTATGAGCGATGCGCATCGCAAACTGAATGAATTTCCCTTCTTCCTGATAAGCTCCCGCCTTCAAAGTCCTGATTATTTTCAGAAAAGTGTCCTGGAACAAATCATCAGCGAGTTGCTTGTCCTTGACGAGCATCAAGATGTATGAAAACACTTTGTCTTGGTAACGGTCAACCAATAATTGAAAACTGGCAACATCACCGTTCTGGTAACGCTGAACCAATTCTTTGTCATTTAATATCTCCGACATAAGTCCCCCTTTTTTAAGGTTTTACAAATTTAAAAAAGGTAAAATTTATTCGATAGCGACTCTCCTATAATTATTAGTTAGACTTAATTTATTTTCCGTAAAAATTTCTGCAAATATATAGTCTTTTTTCAAACCGTGCAAGTTTTTTTTGTAATTTCGTGAAATTTTTTCAGAAGACGGTTTTTAATGGAGAAACTAACTACTATAGATATACATGGTGCGAGGGTCAACAACCTGAAAAACATTGACTTAAGCATTCCAAAAAACAAGTTGATTGTCATAACGGGTCTATCAGGTTCAGGCAAATCTTCGTTGGCTTTTGACACGATTTATGCCGAGGGGCAGCGTAGATACGTGGAAAGTCTCAGTGCCTACGCGCGTCAGTTCATGGGTCGTTTGAGCAAGCCGGATGTCGATTTGATAACAGGGTTGTCGCCTGCCATAGCGATACAGCAACGGACGATGGCTTCAAATCCGCGTTCGACGGTAGGAACGACAACGGAAGTTTATGAATACCTGAAACTTCTGTACGCCCGCATCGGCCGCACCTTCTCCCCAATTTCCGGCAAGGAAGTGAAACGCCATCAGGTCGGCGACGTCGTCGATTTCATCATCGAGCAAAAAGGCAAGGCCGTCTATATCCTCTCCCCAATCATTCTGCCCGAAGAAAGAACGCTTCAAGACCATCTTAACATTTTGCTTCAGCAAGGTTTCAACAGACTGATTATCAAGGGAGAACTAATCAGAATTGAAGATTATCTGAAAGGGAAATGCAAAGACAAGCCGAAAGACATCCGCATTATGGTTGACAGATTGAAAGTCAGCGACAAGACATCCGAAAACATCGGGCAGCTTGCTGATTCGGTGCAGACGGCGTTTTACGAGGGCAAAGAGACATGCATCATAATGGTTGACGACGGCGGCGAGAAGAAAGAACACACATTTTCCTCGCGTTTCGAAGCGGACGGGATAACATTCGAGCCGGTGACGGCACATCTTTTCGCATTCAACAACCCGTATGGCGCATGCAAGACCTGCGAAGGATTCGGAAACATCATCGGCATCGACGAAGACCTTGTAATTCCTGACAAGTCGCTTTCGGTTTACGACAACGCAATCGCATGTTGGCGAGGCGAAAAAATGAGCGAGTTCCGCGACCACCTCGTCAGAAACGCTCACCATTTCGATTTCCCTGTTCACAAACCTTATTACGAACTCACTGAAAATCAAAAGGAAACGCTTTGGAAGGGAAACAAATATTTCACGGGCATCAACGAGTTCTTCGACCAGCTGCAAGCCGAATCGTACAAGATTCAGTACCGTGTGATGCTTTCGCGTTACCGCGGCAAGACCACTTGTCCGGATTGTCGTGGGAAACGTCTCCGTCCTGAAGCCAACTACGTGAAAATCAACGGGAAGAGCATAACGGATTTGGTGACGATGCCGCTTTCGGAGCTTAATACGTTTTTCAACACGCTGGAACTTACGGATACCGAAGCCACCATCGCCGAACGTCTCCTCATCGAGATAAAGAACCGGCTCGGATTCCTCGACGAGGTCGGGCTTGGCTATCTCACACTCAACCGCGCCTCGAACACGCTCTCCGGCGGCGAAGCACAACGCATCAACCTTGCGACGTCATTGGGAAGCAGCCTCGTCGGTTCAACTTATATTTTAGACGAGCCGAGTATCGGGTTGCATTCCCGTGACACACAACGACTTATAAACGTCTTGAAACGTCTGCGCGACATCGGCAACACCGTAATCGTGGTGGAACACGACGAAGAAATCATCCGCGCCGCCGACCAAATCATCGACATCGGTCCATACGCCGGACGTTTCGGCGGCGAACTCGTTTTCCAGGGCGACATCAAGGCGATGATGAAAAACGGGGACTCGCTCACATCAAAGTACATTTCCGGCAAGATGGAAATACCTGTCCCGAAACGCCGCCGCAAATGGAACAACGCCATACAGTTCGACGGCTGCTTGGAACATAACCTCAAGAATATCAACGTAAAGATACCGTTGAACGTGCTCACCGTAGTGACCGGCGTCAGCGGCTCCGGCAAGTCATCGTTGGTGAACAGCATCATCTACACCTCTCTCAAAAAATATTTCGGCGGCACCGCAGAAAAGACCGGCACTTTCGGGAAGATGCACGGAAGTCTGCAGGCCATCAAGGCGGTCGAGATGATTGACCAGAATCCGATTGGAAAGTCAACACGTTCAAACCCAGTTACTTACGTCAAAGCTTTTGACGACATCAGGGCTTTGTTTGCGGAACAGAAACTGTCGAAGATGCGCGGCAACAAAGCGGGTTATTTCTCGTTCAACGTACCCGGAGGACGCTGCGACAACTGCGAAGGCGAAGGCGTCTTGAAAGTGGAGATGCAATTCATGGCCGACGTGTTTCTGCAATGCGACGTGTGCCACGGAATGCGATACAAAGAAGAAGCGTTGGAGATTAAATTCTTAAATAAGAACATCTTCGACATCCTTGAAATGAGCATTGACGATGCCGTGACATTTTTCAGCCAGCCGAACGACAACAAGAACATCACCGACCGTATCATAATGAAACTCAAACCGTTGCAAGATGTCGGACTTGGATACCTTAAGATGGGGCAGCCGTCGTCAACGCTTTCGGGCGGCGAGGCGCAGAGGATAAAACTCGCGTCGTTCTTGGTCAACGGCACCAATGAGCAGCCGACTTTGTTCATCTTCGACGAGCCGACGACGGGGCTTCACTTCCACGATGTCAACAAACTTCTCGCCGCATTTGAGGCCTTGATTAACAACGGGCATTCGCTCATCGTCATCGAGCACGACCCCGATGTCATCAAGACAGCGGACTGGATCATCGACCTCGGACCCGAAGGCGGCGACAAAGGCGGGAACATCGTCTTTGAAGGCACACCTGAAGAACTCACCAAATGCGAAGAAAGTTTCACCGCCGACATTGTGGCGAGGAAACTTTCAAAAAAAATGTAAATCAAAAAAATGTTTCAGAAATCGTCTAAGTGTAAATCAATGTTGCGGTGACTTTTGAGAAATCCTTGTTTTTCAAGTCGTTAGGATCAATAAGCACGTGCATCATTCCGAAATCGACGAAGTTGAGGCAAAAATCATCGTCCTCATCGGAATCGACCTGAAGCAATTCCACCCATCCCTGATACGGTGCGTCCCAATCTTCCCAAGGCATGTCGAACGGCACGCCGAGGAGTTTATGTCCGTCGCATTCGGACTTCTCCAACGAAAATTCAATGCTTCTTGGTGCTATTGCCAATGGCTCGCCATCTTCATCTTCAAAAACAATCTGTTTAAATTCCTGATTTTCAATATCTTCAATATAAAATACTTTTATATCATCTCTCTGCCAATATTGATTTTCAGGATAATAGCAATCAAGCCAACCGAAATAATAATCCACTGCGCCAAAAAAATAAAGCATTCCTTTGTGTGGCAACACGTTATCTTCATCAAACTTCGCCAATTCATCACATCTAATCTGGCAGATAAAGCACAAATCATCTGGAATAGGGTAGTTTTCCGGCACATCAGGATTCCCAAACCATTTGCTTTTCATGTACAAGTCGTCATTCGACTTTGAAAGATTCAGTCTGATAGATTTCATCATATAAAATTTTTGCAAAAATAAATAAAATGTAATAACCAAAGTAAAATTTCGTTAAGAAAATGTTGATTTATTTTATTTATTTTTAATAAATTTGCAAGCTGAAACGAGCAATTTATTTTCATTTTTAAGATGGATAGATTCAAAGCGATTTTGAACAACGTGTCATTTATAACAGTCTGGCTTTTTGGATTGCTATTTTTTTCCAATCCATTGAAAGTCAAGGCTCAAGACACCATTATCATTTCGCCTGAATATATCATCAAAATGGATACAATTGAAACTTTCGACACCATTTTGGTCATCGACACGCTGATAAAGCCGAGACAAATCATCAAAATTGACACGATCAGGACGAGCCAAGCAATTGAGGCAAATGACATCGAGCAAAGCACCAAATATGCGACAGCTGGAAAGATAAACGGCAATATAGGTTTTACAATCAATCAGTTAGCCATAACACATTGGGCCGCCGGAGGTGAGAGCAACGCGAGTGGGAAAGTATTGGCGGATTTCAAATACACCATCGACAAGAAAAAATTCAGCTATGTGACCTCGGGTATTTTCGCATACGGCATTTCCGGTTACGCAAAAAGCAAGCGTGTTGAGAAGACCGAGGACCGCTTTGAAATGTCGATGACGATGTCGAACAACAACCAGAAGCACCTCACATTCACATCAATCGCGACATTGAAGACGCAGTTCACAAACGGATACTCCTACCCTAACGACTCCGTTCCTATTTCAAGTTTTTTCGCCCCTGCATATCTCACATTATCAGTTGGTTACACCTACACAATCAGCAAAAACCTATCATTGTTTTTCAGTCCCGTAGCCGGTAAAATGACTTTCGTGTTAAGGCAGTCGCTCGCCGACCAAGGGGCGTTTGGTGTTGAAGCCGGATATTGGAATGTCATCGCCGGCGACAGCATCTGGGTGCCAGGAAAGAACTTCCTTGGCGAGCTTGGCATAAACATTTTGGTGAAATATGCGCGAGATTTCGCCCCAAACATCAGTTTGTTTTCAACATTGAACTGCTACAACAATTATCTTGACCCTAACAAATCAAACAGGTGGAACATTGATGTTGACTGGGAAACAGGGCTAAAGATGACCATAAGTAAAAGAATATCAACGATTATCAATATACACTTCATCTACGATGACAACATCAAGTTTGCGGTGACAGAATTTGAGGACGGAGTCGAGGTCGTAAAACACCGACCAATTCTTCAATTTAAAGAATCGCTTGGTATTACTTTTTTATATAAATTTGCAAATTGATTCTGAAAAATAAAATTACGGGAAATATGAACATATTAGTAACCGGATGCAATGGCCAACTTGGGACTGAATTCAGGAAGATTTCAGCCAATGGCGATGCCAACAATTGGATTTTCACAGACGTTGAAGAACTTGACATCTGCGATGAAAATGCTGTAAATGAATGTTTTACAAACAACAGCATTGACATTTGCATAAATTGCGCAGCATACACTGCCGTTGACAAGGCCGAAGACAATTACGACATGGCGAGGAAACTAAACGCCTTTGCCGTGAAGATTCTCGCAGACGCATGTAAGAAGCGTGGCGCATTATTTTTCCATATATCAACAGATTATGTTTTCAAAGGCGACGGCAACGAACCGCATTTGGAGACGGAACCTGTTGCGCCATTGTCAGTTTACGGCAAGACGAAAGCCGAAGGCGAACAACTCATCAGAGAATCAGGATGCTCACATGTCATTATAAGAACTTCATGGCTCTATTCGTCAGTCGGCAACAACTTTGTCAAGACAATGTTACGATTAGGTTCTGAAAGGGAGACGGTTACTGTTGTCAGCGACCAAATCGGAAGTCCGACATGGGCATTAGACCTTGCCCATTTCATCATGCTGATTCTCAACAAAAACGGCAAGAAAGAGATTCATGAGACATTCCATTTCAGTGACGAAGGAATCATTTCATGGTGCGATTTCGCCAATGCAATTTTTGAACTTGGAGGCAAGAACTGCAAAGCGTTGCCTATCACCACTGCGCAGTTCGGAGCCAAGGCACATCGTCCGGCATACAGCGCCTTCAACAAAACAAAAATCAAGGACTTCACGGGAGAAGAAATTCCGTTCTGGAGAGACAGCCTTATCAAATGTTTGGAAGAATTAAACAAAATCAATTAATAATAACTCAAAATTAAAGCTTATGAGCAACGTAACACCTGAAATTATTGCAAAAGCAAAGTCATGGTTATCAGAACAATACGATGAAGATACCAGACGACAGGTTCAGAATCTTATTGACAATGACCCTAACGAGCTGACTGAAAGCTTTTACCGCATCCTTGAATTCGGAACCGGAGGACTTCGTGGAATCATGGGTGTCGGGACCAACAGAATGAACATATACACTGTTGCGATGGCCACACAAGGTCTTGCGAATTACATCAAGATGATGTATGCCGACATGAAACAGCCGCAAATCGCCATTGCATACGATTGCCGCAACAACAGCAAGGAATTTGCAAGAATCACAGCCGATGTCATGACAGCAAACGGGATTAAAGTATTCCTTTTCAGCGCATTACGTCCAACACCAGAGCTCTCATTCGCCATTCGTGAATTGAAATGTCAATCGGGAATTGTTGTGACAGCCTCACACAATCCGAAAGAATACAACGGTTACAAGGTTTATTGGGAAGACGGCGGGCAAGTCGTCGCACCGCACGACAAGAACATCATCGCCGAAGTGATGAAGATAACCGACATCTCCATGGTGAACCGCAAAGGCAACGACAAACTTCTCGAAATGCTTGATGAAAAATTCGATGAGATATATCTCGCCAAGGTGATGGAGTTGTCGTTGTCGCCGAAGCTCATCAAGAAGCACAAGAATCTGTCGTTCGTTTACACTCCGATTCACGGCACCGGCGGGCAGTTGATGCCGAAGTTATTTGCGAAAGCTGGTTTCAAGAATTTCCATCCTGTTGAAGAGCAGATGATTACAGACGGGAACTTCCCGACCGTTGTCTCTCCGAACCCGGAGGAACACGCAGCGATGACGATGGCGTTAGACAAAGCCAAGGCGATGAATGCCGATGTCGTCTTAGCCACCGACCCTGATGCCGACCGTGTCGGTGTCGCCGTCAAAAACGACGAAGGAGACTTCATCCTACTCAACGGCAACCAGACAGCGAGCATCCTCACCTATTACATCTTGTCTCGTTGGGATGAACTCGGAAAACTAAAAGGCAACGAATTCATTGTCAAGACAATCGTTACCAGCGACATACTCATCAAGATTGCCAACAAGTTCCATGTCAAGACTTACGACGTTCTTACCGGATTCAAGTACATCGCCGACAAAATTCTCAACAAGCCTGAAGAGAAGTTCATCTGCGGAGGCGAAGAAAGCTACGGATTCCTTGTCGGCGACTTCGTCCGCGACAAAGACGCCATCATCACATGCTTCATGCTCGCGGAAGCCACAGCATGGGCCGCCGAGCAGGGCAAGACATTGTATCAGATTCTCAAAGACATCTACAAAGAATTCGGCGTTTACAGAGAGAAGCTCGTGTCTCTGACGAAAAAAGGCATCAGCGGGATTGAAGAAATCAAGAAAATCATGCTTGAATTCAGAAAGAACCCTCCGAAATCAGTTTTCGGCTCAAGAGTCAACGAAATTAGAGACTACAAACTTGGGATCAGCAAGGATCTCAATTTCGGCGTGGAGACCATCATCAATCTGCCGAAGTCAGATGTCCTGCAGTTCTTCACAGAAGACGGCATCAAAGTCAGCATAAGACCTTCAGGAACGGAGCCGAAAATCAAGTTCTACTTCTCAATGAATGAACCTGTTGAGAACATCAAGGAACTTGAAGGCATAGAGCAGGAACTCGATGATAACCTCGAAGGCCTCGCAAAATACTTCACCGAAGAAAACAAAGAAAACGAAGAATAGGTGATCAATCACCTATTCTGTGTAAAGCATCTATCGCCAGCTGATAATTAGGGGTATTCCTCAATATCTGGAGATAGATGCTTTTCGCTTCTATGAAATTACCTTTCTGTTCGTATGCTATTCCTTTGTTTAACAAGGCATTAGTCGCATTAGGACTGATTGCGAGTGCATTGTCGAAATACTCGATAGCCCTGTCGTAATCCTGGAGATATACGAGATTCACATAGCCTTTGTTAAAAGCGACATCGAAGTTGCCTGGCATTATTGAATCGAGGTTGTCGTATATCGCCAACGCCTCCATCGGATAACCATTATCTTGGAGATACAATGCTTTTTCATAATATACGCCGGTATTTTCAGGCTGTATCTCTATTGCGAGGTCATAGAAATCCTTTGCGAGGTCATTGCGCTGCGCCGCATAGATGGCGGCAATCTGAACGACCGGGTCAAAGAATTTGTCATCCTGGTCACGGGAAATCATGAAGTTTTTCATGGCGTTCACCGTGTCGTTTTCTGACATGCAGATGATGCCGCGAAGATAGTACGCTTGAGGGTTTATCTTGCTGTATTGCAACGCCTTGTCGATATAAGCATCCGCCATTTTGGAATTTCCCTGGATGAAACTGAGTTCGGCGAGTTTTATCATTGGGCGTGTATCGTAAGGAGCTATTTCCGTGGCTTTGTTAAGCGTGACCATGATATTATCCTGATCTCCGAGCGCATAATACAAGTCGGCCAGAAGCAGCAACGCATCCAAGTTTTTGCCATCGACAGACAAGGCGGAGTTGATGTCACGCATCGCATTTCCTATCTGTTGCTCGGCAAAATATATTCTCGCCCTCTGAACGTAAGCGTTCGCGTCGAGCGAATCGGTGATGACCATATCCTGCGATTTCAGTACGTCATCGCTCACCTGTTCAACTGCTTGAACATCATTTGTTTTCTCTTTTTTAGTACTATCACTTTCAGTGCAGCCAATCAATACGAATGCGCATGCAACGAACAAAAACAGTTTTTTCATTATTTGATAATAGGTGCTTTAAAGTTCCTGATCAGTGTTTTTCAGAGCCTCTGTGATTTTCTCCGTCAATTCTTCCATGAGTTCCGGGTTCTCATCCAGCAATCTCTTCAGGGCGTCCCTGCCCTGTCCGAGTTTAGTCTCATTGTAGCTGAACCACGAGCCGCTTTTCTTGATGACCCCGAGTTCAACGCCGATGTCGATAATCTCACCGATGCGTGAGATGCCCTCTCCATAGAGAATGTCAAATTCCGCTTTTCTGAACGGAGGCGCCACTTTGTTCTTCACCACCTTGACTTTCACTCTGTTACCTGTCATATTCTCGCCGTCTTTGATTTGGCTGACCTTGCGGATGTCGAGACGCACCGAACTGTAGAACTTCAGTGCGTTGCCGCCTGTCGTCGTTTCCGGATTGCCGAACATGACACCTATTTTCTCACGGAGCTGGTTGATGAAAATGCAGACCGTCGATGTCTTGCTGATTGTAGCGGTGAGTTTGCGCATTGCCTGGGACATGAGGCGAGCTTGAAGTCCCATCTTGCTGTCGCCCATCTCGCCTTCGATCTCGCTCTTCGGGGTGAGAGCCGCGACGGAGTCGATTACTATCACGTCGATGGCACCTGAACGTATGAGGTTTTCGGCGATTTCTAAAGCCTGTTCACCGTTATCTGGTTGAGACACAAGCAGGTTGTCGATGTCAACGCCGAGTTTCTTCGCATAGAAACGGTCGAAGGCGTGTTCTGCGTCGATGAACGCGCCGATGCCGCCTTGTTTCTGTGCTTCGGCCACGACATGCAATGCGAGAGTGGTCTTACCAGAGCTTTCAGGTCCGAAAATCTCAATGATTCTTCCGCGTGGCATTCCGCCAACGCCAAGAGCATAATCGAGACCGATTGAGCCTGTCGGCACGCAGTCTATCTTCTCCATTTTATTGTCGCCGAGGCGCATGATGCTGCCTTTCCCGAACGATTTCTCTATATTACCCAAAGTGGCTTCCAAAGCCTTCATTTTTTCAAGACGTACTTTTTCAACGTCATCTTCCAAATTCTTACCTGCCATATATGCAACTATTTTTTAATCAATGAATTAAATTTATTTAACAAACGTTGTCCCGGCTTGGTCGTGACGAGTTTCTAATCAAACCGAGACGCACAAAGATAAACATTTATTTTGAAACATCAAGTGCTTTAAGAAAATTTTTAAAAAAATGAGATCAAAAGTGAATTTACACCTTATTATAATAGTCGCAGATATCTTTTATGCCGCATTCTTCGCATTTTGGTTTTCTGGCAATGCAGACATAACGTCCGTGAAGTATCAGCCAATGATGTGCTTTCGACAGGATCGAAGCCGGGATGTGCGCCACAAGCTGCTTTTCCGTCTCAAGCGGCGTCTTTGAATTTTTTGTCAAACCGATACGTGCCGAGACTCTGAAAACGTGAGTGTCAACAGGCATCGCCGCATTTCCGAAAGCCACCGCCGTCACGACATTCGCCGTTTTCCGCCCGACACCGGGCAGTTTCTGAAGCTCGTCAACGTCCGACGGAACCACGCCGCCGAACTCCGACATCAACGTTTTAGCCATTCCGACAAGGTTCTTCGACTTGTTGTTTGGATACGAAATCGACTTGATATATTCAAAGACCTCCCCCGCTGTCGCCTCCGACAACGATTTCGCGTCAGGGAATCTTTTGAAAAAAGCGGGCGTGGTCATGTTCACTCTTTTGTCGGTGCATTGAGCCGAAAGTATCACAGCCACAACGAGTTGATACGGATTCTCAAACTTCAGCTCACTCTCCGCGACAGGCATGTTCTTTTCAAAATAAGAAATGAAACCTTCATATTTCTCCTTCAAAAAATCCTTTTTCATTTTTCAAAAAATTTGAACAAAAATATGAAAATAATGTTAATTTTGCACAAAAAATTAATATCATGGAAAACACGCTTAACATCGTATTTGTAGGTTCTGACATTGAGGCCAACTATGTGGCATCTCTTTTGAAAGAGAACAAAATTGAATGCGTCCTGCACAACTCACTATCGCAAAGCATCGCCGTCGGCTGGGTGGACGGCACGCCATCATCAAGCACGGAACTGTCTGTAAACAAAGAAGATACAGAAAAAGCAATTCAGATAATCGACAAATATCTCAACGAAAAATAGACATAGCATTCCCGTTTCAAAACTCAGGATTCCCAAGGTGTCAAAACACACGTCACAGTTGATTTTCTTCACAAAAACATCATCTACAAATTAATTTCATTGACATAAATTATTCAGCAGTAGTTCTTTACTGCAATGTAAGATTGAGAACGCGAACCATTTTTTGCCAAGGTCTTTCAGCGATGCCCCTATGTGATAAACCTCGTCGTCGATAATCAGAAACCTGTCGTGCGACTTGTTGAAATTTTTAACCGTAATCGGTTGATATTGAGAATTATACTTTTCCAAATCGAGTTTGAACTGACTTGAGATTTTAGAAGTGTAAATTGTGACATCGACATTCTCGTTTCTTTTTGAAAGGATGTTCAGGACGCTTTCGTCAACGTAATTGTCAATGAGGATAATTTCTTTCTGTGCTTTTTTGATTAAGTTTGAAACGAATACGTAAGCGTCGAAGATTTGTCCGTCGAAGAAGATTCCTTCTTTCGGATTCGTTCTTCCTTCATCAAGGCGTTGGAAAAGCTCTTCGATTTTCTGGTCTGATTCTTGAACATGAGTTTCAATTTTTTTCTGGTTTTGAACTATTTCAAGTTGGTTGTATTCAATGTTCTCAATTCTTTGGAAAAGTCTTGCGTTTTCATTGATGAAATGCCTCATTCCGACGAAGGCTCTCATTATTCTGATATTGGCTTCGACGGCAATTGGCGAGTGCAAAACACCGCTCAGCATGGCGACACCTTGCTCGGTGAAGGCGTAAGGAAGATACTTGATATTGTCACCTTGTTTCAATTTCAAGGTCGCAAATTGCGACCTTGAATTTAAGGTCACAATTTGTGACCTTGAAAATCCACATTCCTCCCAAGTCAACTGAAACATGAAGTCTTCGGGAAAGCGTTCGATGTTGCGGGTCACTTGTTCAATCAGTCGTTTCGTCTCAACGCCATAAAGAACGGCCAAGTCTGAGTCGAGCATAACCTGTTGATTCCTAATGATTTTAATGAGATTCCTGATTGAATTGTCGGGAATCATCAGGCTTGAGGTGCGTGCTTTTATCACGTCCTCGGCCCAGATTTTGAACTGGTTTATGCCTGAAGATTTCACTCGGTTTCCGACTGAAATTATCACGTCGAGATTGTAAAATTTCGTCAGATAAGTCTTCCCGTCGGCGGCAGTTCGTTCCAAAATGGAACATACTCGGCTTTCTTCAAATTCGCCTGAAGCGAAGAATTTATTCAAATGTTTTGATATAGCTTGACGGTTTACGCCGAATAATTCCGCCATCTGTGCCTGCGTGAGCCAGACCGTCCCGTCTTCAAAAACGACCTCGATTTTCTTGGAGTCGTTTGTCTGAAAAGTAATTGTCTCCTTCTCCATAATGATGATTTTTAACCATTTACGAAAAAATGGCCACCAAACGACCGCCGTGAGGCGACATCATTTGATAACCATTTCATCCGAGCCGCAAAAATAATGATATTTTTCCAGACGGAGACAGTAAATCACATAAAAAATTATTCCTTCACAATCTTCTCCTCGAACACCTTCCCGTCGTCGAGCGTGACCTTCATCACGTACATTCCCGTCGCGAGGCCGCTGATGTCGATGCTCCCGAAGCCTGACTGCTGAGCCTTGACGAGGCGGCCGGAGATGTCGAAGAGGCTTACGCTCCCGATTTCCGCGCCGGAGTTGACCACGACGCTTATGCTGCCTGCGGCGGGGTTGGGATAGGCTGAGACACCGCCGCCGTCAATCTGATTCTCAATCACGTTGAAATGTCCGCCGTCGGCGAAGACGGGGAAGCCTCCGTTGACGTTGTCGGTGTCCATTGCGAACACCTCTCCGCCGGCGTTGAGCAGGCTGACGAACTCCGCCGACTTCATGAACCCCTCCGTCTGCGGCTCGCCGAAGCCGTTGCCTTGATTATTGTTTTCCAAAAAATAGGAGCTGTAAACGGCGGTTGCAGTACTCGTCTTTGAAACGATGCCGCACGGTTCGTATGCCATGAGATTGCCTGCGTTGTAACTGTTTGACACGTTGCAGCTTGACGTTTCTTCCACACCGCCGACGATGCCGCCTGAATAAGACAGCCTTTCGTCTTCAAGATTTGCGCTGCTGATATCAGCGATGTTGAAACAGAAAGCGACATGCAAATCCCCAACACAAAATCCAACAATTCCGCCGGAGAACACGCCACGGCCATTCATCCTCGGATTGACATCTGCGTTTACATCGCCCGTGTTGCTGCACAACGTCAAATCGCAATTCTCCGTGCTTCCGACAATTCCTCCCGTGAAACCGTCACCGTAAAGCACTGTGTTTTCATTGTTTATGTTTCCGGAGTTTGAACAATTCGTAACTGTCGAAGACACAATGCGTCCTGCGATCCCACCGACCGTACAGCCTTCATTGTCAACAATTCCGACACGGCACGACACATCCGACGCATTGTGGCAGTTTTCGATATTGACATTGTTGCCGCGTCCCAGTAGCCCCCCGACATCAAAACCGTCACCACCGAGTCCGCTTTCATGCGAGATGAGGCAGCCACAAATCGTGATGTTTTTTATTGTGGCATCCATGGCGAAACCGAACAGCCCGATTCCGTGGTTGAAATACGTTCCCGTAGTATCGTTCACATTCATGTTCTTCACAACATGCCCGTTGCCGTCGAATATTCCGGAAAAAGCACTATGAAATAATCCGTCATAAACCAACCCTATCGGCCTCCAGCGGAGTCCGTTGTCACCACCAAGGTCAAAATCGGCGGTCATTTTAAAACACGTATCTTGAAAGGCTTCGCCAAAAGTCCTGATATTCAGTCTGTCTTCAATCACCAACGACAGATATGCGAGGTTCTGCGGCGTCTCGATGAGGTATGGGTCTTCCTCCGTGCCGCTGCCGTGCGTCCAGGGCTCGGCCGTGCCATCCCATACGTAAGTCATTGCACATAAACCTCTCACATAAATAAGCATTGTAAATACTATTATTATTCTTTTCATTGTTTTATTTTTTTAAGATTTTTTGATATTGAATTTCACCAAGATCTGTTTCAATTGCAACAATGTATATGCCCGGCTTTATATCTGGCACGATTATTTGCTTGCGATCTCCTATAATGCTAATGATTAATTCTCCAGAAAGTCTGTACAATGATATTTTCTTTATTTTATTGTCATTCTGCATAGTAATATTTAAATAATTATCCATTGGATTTGGATAAATAGTAACTTGATGACAATCATTGAGAACCTCCTTGCACAATTCATTTGATTTTATTTCATTGTTTTTAATCGGTAATTTTGACAATAATATATTTCTGTTTTTTTCGTATGATTTCAATTGCTCTCGTTTAATATCGAATGTATTACGTTTGTCGTTAAATTTATCATTTGACATTTCAAGATATAAATTTTCCAAATCAATAACTGCAAAAATGCTATCAATAGGTGATTTATGGTTAACAATTATATTCCCATACCATTTTATAGATGCATCATAATTTCCTATTATTTCGTCACATTTATTTGCCAACTGCATACCTAACATGCATAATGTGGTATCTGTAACTATCGTGTTGTCAGTTAAAAAATATTTTTTTAGATTGTGAAAATCATTTGATGTGTAATGCTCTAATCTTAACATTTCCTTCATTGAAAGAATAGCATATATTGTTGAAGGATGTAAGTTTACAATTTGTCTATATTTTTCTTCAGCTTCATTAAACAACCCACATTCAAACAATGTATTTGCGTCATTGAACATGTCAATTGGTGGATATTCTTGATTTACACCACCATCCATTATCCATAGTGGTGCAACGTTAAAACTCACTCCTGTTGTGGCATGTAGGTTTACTAATGAATCGAAATCACTTCCCCAGAAATTATTTGTTATATCGTAAATTGTATTTCTTGCACTATGAATGTAGGAAAAACTTCCATCATACATTACTAAAGTATCATTATAATTATTTTCGTTGTATATTGCATTGTATTTTAATTCTATTGGAAAACTATTTTCTGTGACATATAAACCAATACGATCACTATTATATATTTTTTGCGTTTCGTTTGCGTTGAAAGCATTTAAATTACCACGCATTGATGTAATTGTCGATGAATTGAGTGAACGTATCCCAAATGAGTTGTTGCATATTTTATTCATCTTAATTTCACATGTGGAATTGTATATCAAGATACCAGATGATTTGCAGTCATGTATAGTATTACCTATTATTTTTTGTCTTCCTCTTACACCATTGCCTGAATAATAAATTTGTATGCCATTACCATGTGCCGAAATATCGTTGTTAATAATTGAAAAATTGTTGCATTTTTTTATCTCTATACCAGTTTCAACATTATAATTCTCAAATTTACATTGTGAGATTGTCGGTATTTTTCCATCGACAATTTGATTTAAAAATATTTCAACATTTTCAATTTTTGAATTTTTAATGTCAATGTTACCATTTATTTCAATCCTATAATTTTTCTTGTTTTTGAAAGTTACGCCATTAGATATAAGCGCTGAATTGCCAGTGATATAGATATCCCCTAAAAGATTATATACAGAACCTTTCATTGTTGAAATTGTATCATTCAAATTGGACACCCCAGAACATCCAAGCATGGTTTCAAATTTTTGTGAGAATAAACATCCAAACGATTTAGTTGGTATTTCCAAAGCAGGTAAAAAACAAAATCCATATTCTGAATGAACATCAAAATCATTTGCATACGAAAAAATTTCTTCTAATTGTAAATAACCATCATTGTTTATATCCGGATGATAATCAACTGGATGCCCTGTGTCTTTAAAGTATTTAGAAAAATCAAAACTACCAGTTGTTCCCAAAGACTTCCAAGGGGTCGACGGATTTGCGTAATATCCACTTGCAGCGGCACACCAATAGTAGGTAAATTCATCCATTCTATATGAATCAGGAACTCCTTTATATGCTGTTATAAAAAACTCTGATTTAGAAACATGTGAATCATCTGTCGATGTATGTATAACTCTGTTTTTGCATTTAACATTTGTAGTATCTGAAATATCGTCAATAAAACCTCCTGAATAACACTGCTGCATCAAGATTGTCATTTGCCCGCATTCTATAGGTCTAATCCAATCTGCAAATTCATAATCATACATTGTTTCATAAGAACCTCCATACTCGCTAAATCCGAGATACACAAGAGACTTACCAGAACAAGTGTCACCATGGTCTGTAACAAAAATAAATAGTCTGTCGTTATTTGTGAGTTTTGGTATTTCATAAATTGTATCTGTTATTCCAGCCATCTCGTTGAATGTTCCAAGAATGGCATTTTTGGTGTCTGGATAGTTAATCTCCGAATCAGAATCAGCATCTAAACTATATGGGTTTTGTATATTCAATGTTGGATATTCATGAATTGAAGTAAATCCTCTTGAATGAACATAAATATGATCCTTAGGAAATCCATAAATATTTACCAACGTATTATATACATTTGACAAGTCACCCCAAAATCTATATCTGTCAGAACAACCATTTATAAGGACTGCATACAATGTCGAATCTGCTTCTGCTTTGTTATAAATACTATCGCTAATTATGTTTTCGATTTCACACATTGATGATAAAATTTGGTAGTCTTTATGTATGTCAATAGGGTAGGCATCAGTACAATATGTATATTGCATACCACTATTCTTATCAACAAAAATATAACAACACTGATGCATCCATTCGGAAAATGGGTGGAGGTCGATAAAGTACAGCCAATTTTCTTCTTGGAATGAGTGCAATATTTCGCCTCCAAATAGTACAATGGAATCTGAATTTGATAATATGTTTGTTTTTGAAAAAACATTCACACTATCCAATCGACCCAATAAGATACTGTTATTTAACACCAAACTATCTGCAGTTCTTTTTGTTATTTGCGCATTTGTGAGTAATGGAATTATCAAGAATAAAACTGTAATTACATATATTTTGTTAGTGTTATTCATAGCTCAATATTTAAACGTAAAGTTTTTTTATTAATTATTCTGTCACCATGAAATCACCGTAGTAAACATCTCCGTTGTTCAGTGTTATCGTCACCGTGTAGAAGCCATCGTCATCGATGAGTATCGTCGCCGCGTCGGGCGTGTGAAGGATGTTGTCGCGGTCGATATAGATGCCGTTCGAGTTGGTGACGACGATGTGCGCTATGCCCACGTTCTCATTAATGTAAATGTTGAGCGCGTGGCCGTCGATGGAGGCGGAGATTGGGATGTCTTTGCTTTCTGTTTGCGTTGCAGTCTCACCAAATAACAGAATTGGGTATTGATCTGTGTTTGTTTGACTTTTCCCCAATGACATGAATGAAATCACAATCATTGTCAATAATAAAATGTGTGTTTTCGCCATATCTGTTATACTTTTAATTTGTCTTGCAAAAATATGGCAAATATTTTTATGATTTCAAAATATTTTTTAAACCAAATGAAACCAAAATAAATTTAAAATACTGATAGTGTGTGTATTAAGATATAGTATGGAATAGCAAAAAAGTGGTAAAATTTTATATATAAAGGTCAAATGTACAGATTGTAGATGTGACTTGTCAGGAAATCCTTGACATCTCCTTCCGTTTTCAACGCTTTTTTGATGGAGTTGATGCGTTTGTTCGCGCCCTGATACGTTGTTTCTGTCAGTGCTGCAATTTCAGCCGTGGTCATGTCAAGTAGGCAAAGGCAACACACCACAGTGTTGTCGCCTTTGATGCCATAGACACTTGACAATGTTTCGGTCAATCCTGGTATGCATTTTTTGGCAGCGTTTCTCAATGCCGTCTTTTCGCAGTCGCTTAACGCTATTCCTTTGCATGAAGATATGTTCTTTGTACTTATGCGCTTGTCTTCCATTCGCTTCTTGATAGTGATGCAAATATTCTGATTTTCAAATTCAGACAGACATTCACTGGTGTTATTACCACTGTAAGCCTTGGCGGAATTCACTAGTGCTTCATGGCGACGTTCCAATTCGGCAGTCTTGTTTTCATATCTGCTGATTATTTTGTTTTTGCCGGAAATCTCAGTAGTATGTTTCTTATTTCTTTTAATGTGAAAACCCAACCAGATGATAAAAACGACAAACAGTGACACTGAAACTGACACGGCATACATCATGTTCTTGTGTCGCTGACGGTTTAGGTATTTCTCATTACTATATTTGTTATAACTGTCAAACAATGATTTAGATTTCACAGTTCTGTCAAGTTCTTTTCCGGCGTTGCTCGAATAGTATTTGCTGAAAAATTTACTTTTTGACATGCAGCCCAAGGAATCATAAATTTCGGCGAGCATCTTCGATGAAGCAAGTTTGATGAATCTGCCGCCGCCATCAAAACTCCGTTCAAGATAATATGCGGCGGTATCAAACATTTTGTCGCCGAACAGCATTTCACCGATTGTTATCTCATTTGATTTCCTTTCCATAATGCTGCCAGGCTCTTGCTCTAAAACACATTTCATGATGTGATACGCTGTGTCTTTCAACCCCTTGTCGTACAGTATCTTGGCGATATTGTTTTTTACGCAGCCCAATGTGTTTTCTTTCCCTAAGGCTAATTTGTAATAGACGAGTGCGCTGTCTGCCATTTCATACAGATTGTAGGAATGGCCTATGTTCATGTACAGGTTTGCCAGAAACGAATCATCCACCGCGTTTTGGACTGTATTCAACGACTTGGAATAGAAGTGTAAGGATTGTTTGCAACAACTGTTTGCATAGAATAAATCCCCCAATCTTGTATAAGTCAATCCTTTGAATCTGATTTTACAGTAATCGCCATCACCCATCATCCCTTTCCCCGCAACCTTCGCAATCTCCGGGAACGCCTCCTCCATGATGTCGGCGGCCTTGAGGTAGTCGGCGCACGCCGCCACGATGTCGTCGTCCTCCGTCTCGCCGACGGCCTTGTAGTAGTGCGCCCGCGCCGTCTCGAAGGCGAGGCCGCTGTTCTCCGGATATTTCTCAAAGACGCTGTCGTAATATGCCGCTGCGTCAATGACAGCATGAGCGTTGGTCTGTTGACAGTAATTTTTATAAAGCGCCTCCGCCACAAGTATCTGATATTCGTTTACTACGGAGCGGCTCGTGCTGTCGTCGATGTCGAAACCAACCAGCACCTTCAACGCGCTGTCGGGCCGTTCCTGCATCAGCTCATGCGCCGTCCGCAGCTCCGGCGCGGAATGCCAGCCGCCCACCCTGTCGGAACACGAGGCGAAAGCGACGAGAATAGTCAATATGGCGAGGAGGTTTTTCATGGCGGCAAAGATACAAAAAAAGTTTGAAAGTTTATAAAGTTGTAAAGTTTATAAAGTACCTGACCATGGTATGGCGGACTCTCCTCTCTAATTCTCGCACCAAAAAGACGTGGCTACGTCCCTTTTTTTGAGTTATTTACACGAAATTGACGTAGCTACGTCCTTTTTCCGAGTTTTTTACACGAAATTGACGTGGCTACGTCCTTTTTTTGAGTTTTTTACACGAAATTGACGTGGCTACGTCCTTTTTCCGAGTTTTTTACACGAAATTGACGTAGCTACGTCCTTTTTTTGAGTTTTTTATACGAAATTGACGTGGCTACGTCTTTTTTCCGAGTTTTTTACACGAAATTGACGTGGCTACGTCTTTTTTCCGAGTTTTTTACACGAAATTGACGTAGCTACGTCTTTTTTCTGAGTTTTTCACAGAAATTGGACGTAGCCACGTCTTTTTCATCTCATTTTGTTGCTTTTTGTGGTCTGCGGCTTCGTGCGATTGCGTTGTACTGCCCGATGATTCCTTTCAGCGCGTCCAGTTCGGCCTGGTATCTGCCGGGGTCGTTGATGGCGTTGGCGGCGACGAGCACCATGATTTTGTTGTTGATGATGTCGGCGATCTGCCTCGCTGTCACCGACGGCTTGACGCTTTTCGACCTGTTCTTTTCGGTCATCTCGTCTAAACGTTTCCGGCCAAGTGACTCTGCCAAGCTCTTGAAGTTTGCGAGACACTCCGCCAACGTGGGGATGATAGCGACCGCCTCTTTCATCTCATCGACGGAGAAGTCCTGTATCAGTGCGAGCGCGTCGGCGGTCTTCTCCGATCTGCTGAGCCGCAGGAAGTTCTTGTGTGAGTCGGTGACTGTCTTGGCTTTGGCGGCGGCGGCTCTCAACTCCTGCTTCGGTGATTTGGCGAAGCCGTCTATCAATTCCCTGATGGCGGTGAAGCCGGCGTTGAGCTGGGTGGTGTTCTCTTTCACCTGATGGTCGAACAGGATGATGCTGTTCACATCGATGAGGGTCTCGCAGAGTTCCTCGATCTGGTTCACAAGCCCCGTGACGGCGGCGTCGTTCTCGTGTTTCTTTGTCTCGGCGATGAAGACCTTTGTCGCATCGGCCATCTCTGTGTTACGCAGAGCTAATGTCAATCTGTCGTTGTTCATTGTCTTAATGTTTAGGTTTAACGTATGAATGTTGTCTGGATATTTCCGACGGCAAAAATATGCAAAAGCCAAGACGCTTTTCACATCCCGGAGCGTCAACCCCCTAATTGTCGCCAATTTTTCTTTTCAGGTTATTGAAAATCAAGACAATAATATTTCGCACCACAAAAAATGTCTCCAAAAAAATCGCGATATTTGCGAAAAAACATATATCTTTGCAGCCAAAATATCGATATCATGCGTAGATTTTTATGTTTTTCAGCCATAGTGTTTCTTTCCATGTTTGTTTTTGTCGCCTGCAATGATGCTGACGATGTCGGCGACACGTTGTACCGGCTGCATGCCCGGTTTCAGCGACTCGACGACGGCGAAGCTGTGCGGCGTGGAACTGAAGTCATTCCAGAAACGCTGCCAGCGAATCAGGGGCAAAATCAACGACGGACGCGACTTCAAACAGATAATAAAGGGATTGTGACCAGAACGTTGAACTTAACAAAACCGCTGATGCACCCCCGTCGTTAATCACTTTATCTCCAATAAATTGCACCACATTGAATTTTGACTCGCACAACAAAAAAACGCCGGTACGCCGCGAAATTTAGATTTTTTTTGCAATTTCCGCGGCGTATCGGCGTGAAAGGCGGTTTCACTATTTCTTCACGATTTTCTCCTCGAACACCTTCCCGCCGTCGAGCGCGACCTTCATCACGTACATTCCCGGCGCGAGGCCGCTGATGTCGATGCTCCCGAAGCCGGACTGTTGAGCCTTAACGAGACGGCCGGAGATGTCGAAGAGGCTGATTTCGCTCACTTGGTCTGCCACGTCTGGCGAGATGTCCACGTGCAGCGTGTTGGAGGCCGGGTTGGGGTAGCAGAGGAACGGGACGGCATTGCAGTTCTCGTTCACCGACCAGCCTTCATCATCGAAGATGACGACAAAGAAATCCTTGACCTCATTAACGGCAAATATGTTCGTGTAGCCTTGCCCACAGATGGCCAAACCACCGTTGGAGAGCGTCTGCATCCCGAAGCAGTCTGCATTCGGCTCGGTATGGCACACCCTCTCCCATTCGAGGTTGAGGTCGGTGTCAAGGCAGTCAACCACAATGCTGCGCTTGATGCCGGATTCGGCCTTAAGCCACACGAAATACACGCGCCCGTCATCGGTGACGGCAATGTTCCTGTAGCTAATCATGTCCTCCTCTCCACTTTCAATTGTATGTGTCGCCGTCACCTCAAAGTCGCTGTTAAATTTGATTATCATTCGAGCATGCAACATAATCCCGTTAGGAGACACCTTGAACATCTCAGAGGTGACAAGGAAACATCCGTCGTCAACGCCGACCGCCTGAAAATATAAGCCGCCATACGTTTGGTAACCGTTGATTTTAGGAATGACATGTTCACCCAACCGCTGGAATCTGTCGTCAAACACTTCAACAAACTCATTGCAGTTTGAAGTATGCTTCAGCATGCCGTAACGCCGTGGTGTGTCGCTGATCGTGAACAACGACTGATTAGGCAGCCACCTGTCAGTCCTTCTGACCGGCTCGGATACATATTTTGTCTCACCGTCGAGGCCGAACACGAAAAACATCTCCGTGGAGTCGGTATCAGAGCCGTGAACGACTATGTCGTGGTCTCCGTTCACAAGATAATTCTTCTGGCCGTATGAGTTCCAAAGTCCGGGTATCTCTATCTGTTTCTCCGACACCTCCGTGATTTCAAGGTTGTCGTTGAAACACACTCTGCTGAAATAATTGTTGCCGTTCTCCTCGTAAAACGACGTTATGATGTTGTTGTCGTCATTGAAAGGGTCTCTCAGCACTGGATGCACACTGTTGACGGTGTTCGTAAAGGTGAACACCGAATCTGTCACCTGTGCTTCTGAATCAAGCTTGTAGAGATACTTGCCGACATCCCACAGATCTTCATCGTAGAGGTTCTCGCCAACGATGACGCTTCCGTCGCTCGCCTCAATGATATTGTAGCATTGGTGCAGCCTCCATGTGTCGCTCCCGTGGTGAATCATTGTGCTGTAGTTCTGCGCCACGCCCGCCACGGCGAGCATCACGATTGAAAGGGTTAGAATAAGTCTTTCCTTCATGATAATTCCACTTTTTAAAGTTGGGGTCACATATTTTTATAAATTCGGTTCAGTATTTGTACTTGCAACATCTCCGTATGTCACCGTCATGTAGTGGTTCGCTGTATTTGAATCATTAGACTCTCTTTTACCTGGATTTGCCATGAATGCTTCTATATTCACACAAACTATAACTCTAGCTAATGTTATTCCACTTCGAGCATAATTTATGTAATTGTTCAACAAGATACACATATCATCATTGCTTATATAAGTCAAGTAAAAATACCATCCATGGCTATTGAACATTCCGGGATATTCCGTGTAAGGGAATTCTCTTACTGAAATATTTGTAAAGTAATATCTTCCGTAGCTTATCATGCTGTTCGAGTAGGCAGCATGCAAATTGGTATAGTATTCCAATGTATCTGCCGCATCTTCCCAATCATACAATGTACCTGGTGGGAAATGGTCGCAAAGTGTGCTGTCGAATTCAGCGTCGTTTTTGGGATAAAAACCGCTTGACAATGCAGCGGTTACGGTTACGGTGGCTGTTGGCGCACCATCCTCGTAATCAATCTCTGGTTTCATGTACAGGTAGTTTGGATTGATTACGTTGAGGCTGTGGTAATATTCGCGCACGTGTGATGACACTTGTGAATAGAGGGCGGCAAAGTCGCCGATGCCAATCATGCCGTCTTTAACGCTGACATCGTAACTTGTTGTCTCATACGTAACATGCGAATAATCAACGTTGAGATTGCAGAAATCGAAGTTGAGCAGGTCGAACAGGAACGCATTGGCGTTTTCCGCAGTCATGACCTCGTCGCTCTTTGAACCGGAAAGGTACTTCTTCTTGAAATCGATGATATAAGTCTCCCTGTCCGCTATATTCTGTTGATAAACAATTCCTTCATTGATCTTGCCTTCAATGTTGCTGGAGATTTTGTCTTTCCTGCATGCTTCGAATGTCACTACGATGGCTGTCACCATCACCAATGCCACTGCAACTGTGGCGAGTTTTAAATAATTCTTCATTATGTTATATTTTAGATTAATTTTTTCCGCACATGTATATTTCTTTTTCCGTTGTCCCGGCCTCCGTCCCGCCGTGCGCCGCGGGTCTTCCGCCGCCGTCTTGGTTTTCTCCATTTCACCGCCTCCCGCGCCGACGATGGACAATGCCGTGAGGAAGGCTGAATATGATGAATTTCAGTTGTGTAAACATAAATCCCTCCATTACTCTGTCACCATGAAATCACCATAATAAACATCGCCGTTGTTCAGTGTTATCGTCACCGTGTAGAAGCCCTCGTCCTCGATGAGCAGCGTCGCCATGTCGGGCGTGTGAAGGATGTTGTCGCGGTCGATATAGACGCCGTTCGAGTTGGTGACGACGATGTGCGCTATGCCCACGTTCTCGTTAATGTAAATGGTTAGCGCGTGGCCGTCGATGGAGGCGGAGACTGGTGGGTTGGACTTGTTGTCCAAACCTCCTAACGTCTGAACTAGTATTGACAATGGTTCACCATTGAATGTTGAAATGCTGGCTCTTGTCGCTGTCGATGTAAATATAACAGCCAATACAATCAGTAGTGTCTTTCGTTTTACCATATACTTTTGTGTTTATTTTTCCCACAAAAATACAATGGTAATTTTGGTTTTATGCAATAAAAATTGTTCAATTTGTTCGAAAAAACAAGTTATCAACTTGTAAAACAATATGTTACAAGCCGTTAAATCATGGTTGTCAAGACCTGTACGATGGTTTCGTTTGGCTTTATGTCCATTATTGAGGCTATTTTCTTCGCTCTGTCCCAGACGGTGCTGCGGCTTTTGCCGAGTAACATCGGCATGGCACTATTTGGCACACCGAGCAGACACAAGCAGAGATAGTTCAAGTCATCAATGTTCAGTTTGGGGTATTTGCCCGTAATTCTGCCAGTGAATTTGTTGAGGCAGTTGTCGGCGGCGCGGCGCAGCTCCGAAAGTTCGCTGCTTGTGAGCGGTTCGAGTTCGGTGAGTTTGATTCCTCTTGCGTCAAGTTCATTGATGCGCGACATTACGGTGGCGCATATATCGGAGGCGCGGAAGGAACGCAGGCGTTCTTCGGTCTTCTGACTGGCTGTCGATCGGCGCATGGTCTCTATTTCCTTGTCTTTCGTCCTGATGGCGTCCTGCTGCTCGCTTAATTTACGCCGTGCGCTTTCGAGCTTGCCGTTAGCGACAGAAAGACGCCAGTTGGCATCATGGGCAAGCCGCTTTTTCTGTCTGCGGTGGATGACACATAGTGCAACTAACAAGGCAGCCGCGATGAAAGCAGCAATGAGCGAATACGACAAGACCTGATGCTTTATTTTTCGCTTGTGCTTTTCTGTCCTGTAATTGTCATACAAGTCAATGAGGCTTTTTGTCTTCACGTTCCTGTTGATTTCCTTTATTGCGTTGTCCGAGACAAACTTGTTGTAGAAGGCCGCATTGTCATTGCTCCCTACGAGGCCGTATATCTCGGCGAGCATCTGTGCGGACGACAGTCTCATGAACTTGTTCCCATGCTCGAAACACGGTTTGAGGTAAAACGCCGCGGAATCATAATTTTTATCCATGTACAATATCCTGCCCATTGTATAATACGTCTGGGTCGAAGTTGAACTGTCAGGTGATAGCATGTTCATTTTTAACAGTGAGTATGCGCTGTCGGCAAGACCTTTCTCGTAATATATTGAAGCCCTTGTGATGTTTATGCTGCATTTCAGATTTTCATATCCGTCTCCCGCATCCAACGCCCGCCTATAATAAAACATTGCACTGTCTGGCAAATCGCCAAGGTAATATGAAGTACCAATATCTCTCAACAATACTGTGACCATTGTGGTATTACTAATACATTTTGCGTAATCCAGGGCGGTCTTGTAATTGTCGGCAGCCTGTTCGTGATAATATTCGGCAAACATCAGGTCACCTATCCTGTTGTAAATCAATCCGACAAATCTTGTTTTTTCATAATCACCATCACCCATCACTCCCTTCCTCGCCGCCTTCGCAATCTCCGGGAACGCCTCCTCCATGATGTCGGCGGCCTTGAGGTAGTCGGCGCACGCCGCCACGATGTCGTCGTCCTCCGTCTCGCCGACGGCCTTGTAGTAGTGCGCCCGCGCCGTCTCGAAGGCGAGGCCGCTGTTCTCCGGATATTTCTCAAAGACGCTGTCGTAATATGCAGTTGCGTCAATGACGGCCTGAGCGTTGGTCTGCTGATAATCGTTCTTGTAAAGCGCCTCCGCCACAAGTATCTGATATTCGTTTACGACTGAGCGGCTCGTGCTGTCGGCGATGTCGAAGCCAACCAGCACCTTCAACGCGCTGTCGGGCCGTTCCTGCATCAGCTCGTGCGCCGCTTGCAGCTCCGGCGCGGAATGCCAGCCGCCCGCCCTGTCGGAACACGAGGCGAAGACGACGAGAATTGACAATATGGCGAGAATGTTTTTCACGGCGAAAGACAAATGACACTACTTGCCCATATTATACAATATGAACGCATAGATGTCGGCCTGTTCCTCGATGACTTTCGCCATCGGCTTGCCGCCGCCGTGGCCAGCCTTGCTATCGATACGGATTATCTTCGGTTCGTCGCCGGTTTGCGCCGCCTGCAACGTCGCCGCATACTTGAACGAATGCGCGGGGACGACGCGGTCGTCGTGGTCGGCGGTCGTCACCATAATCGCCGGATAATGTACGTCATCGCCGCTCTTGATGTTGTGCAACGGCGAATATGCGTAAAGCGCATCGAACATCTCCTTGCTGTCGGCACTGGTGCCGTAGTCGCTCGCCCAGTTCCAGCCAATCGTAAACAGATGGTAACGAAGCATGTCCATCACTCCGACTTCAGGGACGGCGACTTTGAACAGGTCGGGACGCTGGTTGGCGCATGCCCCGACGAGGAGGCCGCCGTTTGAGCCGCCGACGATGGCGAGATAGTCGGGCGACGTGTAATTCTTCTCAACGAGATATTCGCCCGCCGAGATGAAGTCGTCGAACACGTTCTGTTTCTGCAACTTGGTTCCGGCGATATGCCATTCCTCGCCGTACTCGTTGCCGCCGCGCAGGTTCACCTGTGCGTAAATGCCGCCCAGCTCGAGGAAAGGAACGCGCATCACCGAGAAGCCGGGATTCAAAGTTATGTTGAAACCGCCGTAGCCGTACATGTAAGTCGGATTCTTCCCGTCCATATTGACATCCTTCCTGTAAGTCAGGAACATAGGGATGCGGGTGCCGTCCTTGCTGTTGAAGAAGACCTGCTCGGTGACGTAGTCTTCGGGGTTGAAATCCACCTTCGGGGCGCGGAAGATTTCAGAGACATTCTTTTCGACATCGTATTTGTAAATCGTCGTCGGGAAGGTGAACGACGTGAAAGCGTAAAACACCTCCTGCTCGTCGCTGCGACTGACGATGCCGACTGCGCCGAATGTCGGGAAAGCTATTTCATGCAGCACACTGCCTTGCAAATCACACACATACGAGTGGTTGGAAGCGTCCTGGTCGTAGGTGACAATCATCTTCCCTGCCGCCATCTGCGCCGAGACCATCACGTTATCCGATTCAGGAATCAGCAGTTCCCAGTTCTCGACGCCAGCCTTGCTTAAATCATCGAGACTCACAACACAAACCTTGCCTTTGGGAGCCGATTGATTTGTCTGGACATACAACTTGCCGGCGATGACATCAACCGGCGAATACTGGAAATCCATGTCACCGGCGAGCATGACGAACTTACCGTCAGCATCTTCCATGTCGCGGATCCACAACGTATGGCCGGCACCCTGACCGCTCTCGTAAAGGAACATGTAACGCTCATCATCAGTCAGGCCGACGCTGTGGAAATAACGCGGCTGGTCGGGATTTTCATAGAAAAGCTCGTCATTTTCCTGAGAATCACCGAGTTTATGATAGTAAATCTTGTGATTTTCGTTTACATTTGAAAACTCCTTGCCTTCGACAGGCTTGTCGTAAGCGGCATAGAAGAAGCCGTCCTTGTACCACGACGCGCCGGTGAACTTGGCCCATTCGATATGGTCGTCAAGGAGTTCCCTTGTCTCGACGTTCATCACGTAGATTTCGACCCAGTCGGAGCCGCTTCTGTTGATTGTGTAGGCGAGATATTTGCCGTCGTTCGAGAGACTTGTGCTTCCGAGCGAGACTGTCCCGTCGTCCGAGAGTTTATTCGGGTCGAGAAGCACTTCCGGTTCGCCGCCGTCAGCGTTCTGCACATACATGACGCTCTGGTTCTGGAGTCCGTCGTTCTTGCTGTAGAAATATTTTCCGAAACGTTTTGACGGCACGCCATAACGTTCATAGTCAGCGAGTTGGGTCATCCTGTTCTTTATCGTCTCACGATAAGGGATATGGCTCAAATATTCGTTTGTGAGCTGACGCTGGGCTTCCACCCAAGCGTTCGTTTCGGCTGACGTATCGTTTTCGAGCCAACGGTACGGGTCAGCGACTTTTGTTCCGAAATAGTCGTCAACGACGGTTTCATCACGGTCGGCGGACGGATATTCCTTTATCTGATAACGTTTTTCGCAAGATGACAACATCAAAATGCCTCCTATTATTAATAATGTTTTAGTTTTTTTCATTTTGAAATTTATTTGTCTGTAATAAAAAGTCTGATTATCTCACCAAAAATAAGAACCGGCGAAGTCCCGACGAAGCAGGCGAGCCAGTCGTACCATTTAAGCGGTTCGACGCTGAACATCTCGCCGCCGAAATTAACGATGAGGAACTGTCCGATTAAAATTATTATGAGCGAAATATGGAATCCACCGAAGCTGGTGAACAGACCGCGGAAAGCCGTAGCTCCGGTATGGAACGCCTTGGCGTTGAACAGGTTCCAGAACTGAAGGAACACAAAGATGGTGAATGTCAGCGTCAGCTCGTATGTTGTAAGCCCCGACTGAAGGTCGAAATTCAGCACGCTTTGGATATATGTCTGCCATGAGAAATCCTCAAACAGGTAATCGACTTCCGCATGTTTGAAATACTGGATGAAGCCGAACATCACCAAGACGAACAGCAGGCCCACGGTGAAGATAGACCATATCATTGGTTTTGAGAGGATATGTGCGTTTCTTGAGCGCGGTTTCTCTTTCATCACGAACTGTGACGGCGGCAGAGACGCCAACGCCATCGCCGCGAAAGTATCCATGACGAGGTTGACCCACAGCATCTGCGTCACGGTGAGAACCATCTCCGTTCCGAGCAGTGCGCCGAACATTACGACGAGGCAGGCCGCCACGTTGATTGTCATCTGGAAGAGTATAAACCGTTGGATATTAAGGTATAACGAGCGTCCCCACATCACGGCACGCGCGATGCTTCTGAATGAGTTGTCGAGGATTGTGATGTCCGAGGCTTCCTTTGCGACCGTTGTTCCGTCGCCCATCGAGAGTCCGACCTGCGCGGCCTTAAGAGCCGGTGCGTCGTTGGTGCCGTCGCCGGTGACAGCGATGACCTCGCCGCTGGCCTGCTGCAGTCTGACAAGACGTTCCTTATCCATCGGGCGGGCGCGCGACATGATTTTTATCAACGGGATACGACGTTTCGCCTCTTCGTCAGAAAGTGCCTCGAAGTCTTTTCCGGAGATATGGTTGAAGTCTTTCTGGTCGGTCTCTTTCCACAGTCCGAGCTGGCGTCCGATTTCTATTGCGGTGCCGGGAGTGTCGCCGGTGACGATTTTCACATCGATGCCGGCGTCCATGCAGCTCGCCACAGCGTCGGCCACGTCGGGACGGATCGGGTCGGCGATGGCGACGACACCCATGAATATGAGGTTTTCGGCAACCAAATTGTCAGTCTTCGGGTCGAACGACTGCTCCTCCGGATTCGCCTCTTTGTAAGCAAATGCAAGGGTTCGCATCGCCTTGCCCTGATAGGCGTAAAGCTGCTCCTCGATTGCATGACGATATTGCTCTATCTCAACGCATCCAAATCCCGTCTCAATCTTGTTGCAATGCTGAAGGATAATCTCCGGCGCACCTTTCACATAAAACATGAGTTTGTTGAACACCGGCGAATCAACCACGGTGGCCATGAACTTGTATTTTGTCGAGAACGGGACCTGCTGCAAGAGTTTCGCACCTTCCCTGTAAGTCATGAAATTGACATTATGTTCCTTAAGCCATAACAGCAACGCGCCTTCGGTAGGATTGCCGATAACCTTTGCCTTCTCGGAATCAGTCATGTCGAGGAACGCCGAAGTATTTACTGATATACCTTCTTTGAAAAGGTTGCTGACATAGTCGTCGCCAAGTGTCTTCTTCGGCAGTGCATACGACATTATGTCGTTGACACTCATCTGGTTCTGAGTAAGAGTCCCTGTCTTATCAGTACAAATGACTGTGGTTGCGCCCATTGTCTCGCAGGCGTGCATCTTACGCACGAGGTTGTTTGTCGAAAGCATCCGGCGCATACTCAACGCCAGACTTAACGTCACACTCATCGGCAGACCTTCCGGCACCGCCACGACGATAATAGTGACTGCAATCATAAGAGTGTTCAACGCGTATTTCGCAAAACTGATCCACTCTATTCCATCGTAGATCCTGTCGATGGTGATGAAATACATCAAAACCCTGGCGATGATGATAATAGCCGCTATCGCATAGCTTGTGTAAGTGATGACGACACCGAGCTTGTCGAGCTGATGGTTTAGCGGTGTCTTGATGTTATTCTCGATTTGTGAACCTTTGTAAACCTTGCCCCATTCGGTGGCATCTCCCACCCTTTCGACCTTCATAACTCCGTGGCCGTCAATGATTTTGCTTCCACGCATCACCCAGTTTGACGGATATGTCGCTTCCGGATTGAATTCTTTTTCATCCGTTGTCTTGCGGGCCATCGGTTCACCCGTGAGGTCAGATTCGTTGACCTGCATGGCGAACGATTCAAGCAGCTCACCGTCGGCTGGAATTTCATCTCCCGTCTCGATGATGACGATGTCGCCCACTACGATGTCACGACGTTCAATCATAGTGACGTTGCCTCCACGGACGACCTTCACCGTTTCATCATCGTTGACCTGATTCAAGATGTCAAATTTCTTGTTGGCACTTACTTCAAAAGCGAATCCGATGCAGGTGGCCAACAATATAGCCACTAAAATACCGGCGGGCTCGAACAGGACGCTCAGCCCCTCTTGACCCGTAAAGTATTGATACAAAGCGACTCCGATTGACAACGCGAGCGCGATTAACAATATCCTGATTATCGGATCCTTGAATTTCCCGATAAACTGGCTGAAAAGCGACTCCTTCTCCGGCGGAGTCAGAACGTTAACGCCGTGCTTGGCACGACTTTCTTCAACTTGATGTTGATTTAACCCTTGATATTTCATTTCTTAATAAAATTCAGAAAAATACGTGTTAAAAAAATTTAAAATCACAAACAATTCAGATACAACGTACCGATGTATCCCACGTTGAACTTTGAGGTCATTTTATACAACGACAATATTTCCCGATTAAGGTAACAATTTCTATTACAATTGTTTCGGCACGAAATTTATTTATCATTTATCACTTCCCAGATTTACAAAACGAAATCTGTAATTTCCTGATTCGGTTCGAGTTCGACGGGTTCCTTCCCGTATTGGAAGATCATCATTTTCTTGCCGCCCTTGAGGAAATATCTGTCACCGTTGACCCATATCGCCGTCGCCTCACGCAGCCCGACGACTTTCATTTCCTGACGGACAGCGAGATATTCGTTGATACGATCCTGACGTGTCTCGCCGCCATGCTTTATCATCTTGTCGATTTCCGGATGAGGGTCGAGATAATGAGGATTTATCTGGAAAGGTATGAGATTCAATGTGTTGAAACTTGCCGGTTGCACGATAGGCATGTCGTTTGTGGTGCAGAGTGTAGGGCATGCCACGTTTGAGCCTGCGCTCCATCCGATATACGGGGTTCCGTTGTTGGCGCGTTCCGCGATGGCGTCCATCAAACCGTATTTATGCATTTCAGCAACGAGATGGAAAGTGTTTCCGCCGCCGACAACGATGCAGTCGGCACTTTTCACGAGAGCGATTTTGTCTTCGACTTCATGGACAGAAACGAAATCGTTCACTCCGAGCTTGTCGTGGAAAACCTTTTTCACTTTTGCGGTATAGGCGTCATAACTTGCCGGATACGGATTTCCGCCGATGAAAACACCTGCAAATGGTACAAAAACCACCTTGCTTCCGCCACCGAGTTTGTTTTTCTCAAAAAATTGTTCAAGCTGGGTCATCGCCCACGCCAAGTATGTCTCTCCAAAGTTTGTGGAGTTGCTAATCAGTAATAGATTTTTCATTTTTAAATAAATTAATTTGCGACAAAGATATAAATTTTTTCGATACTAAAGATTATTTTTCTATTTTTGAAAATAATTTAAAAAAAGGAAATATGAAATTTAAATCTTTACTAATCAGCATTTTAGCATTGTTGTCATTCAACATTGCGCAGGCGCAAAAAACTTACAAACTAAAATCCCCTGACAAAACCATCACGATGACAATCGAAGTCGGAGACGACATAACATACACAGTCATGCACGGCAACACATTGATAATCAAAGATTCTCAAATTTCAATGGAGTTGAACGACGGGAATATTTTAGGCAGGAAGGCAATTGTGAAAAAAACGAAAAGCAAAAAAGTCAACGAAATCACAGAAGCTCATTTTTATAAAAAAACGCAGGTAGAAAACAATTACAACGAACTGACTATCAATTTCAAAGGCAATTACAAGCTGACATTCAGAGCTTTTGACGACGGCGTCGCCTATCGTTTCTCAACAAGTTTCAAGAATCCGATTGTCGTGAAAAAGGAAAACGTAACATACAAGTTCGCCAATGATTACACTGCATACGTTCCATACGTGAACGCCCGCAAAGGCGACGGCGATTTCACGACGCAGCAGTTTTTCACTTCTTTCGAGAGCCAATACACGATTTCGCGCCTGTCGGAGATGGACGTTGAACGCATAGCTTTCACACCTTTATTAATTAATATGAACGACGGCAAGAAAGTCGTCATCGTCGAATCCGATCTTGAGGACTATCCGGGGACGTTTTTCCGCAAAGGCGAAGGTAACAGCCTGATTTCGGTTCAATCGACATATCCGAAAGTTGAGGAGCAAGGCGGTCACAACATGCTGCAACTCGTTGTAAAAGAACGCGAAGAATACATCGCCGAGACGAAAGGCACCCGCGATTTCCCGTGGCGGGCGATGGTTATATCCGAAAATGACACCGAGCTGATGAACAGCGACATGGTCTATAAACTCGCCTCGCCTTCAAGAATCGACGACCTCTCTTGGATCAAGCCCGGCAAAGTCGCCTGGGATTGGTGGAACAACTGGAACATAAAAGGCGTTGATTTCGAGGCTGGCATCAACAACGACACCTATAAATATTACATCGACTTCGCCTCGAAATACGGCATCGAATACGTGATTCTTGACGAAGGCTGGGCTGTCAACAAGCAAGCCGACCTTTTCAAAGTCGTGCCGGAAATAAATCTCGAAGAACTTGTTGATTATGCAAACAAGAAAAATGTCGGCCTTGTCCTTTGGGTCGGTTACTACGCCGTTGACCGCGACATGGAGCATGTCTGCAAGCATTACAGCAAGATGGGAATCAAAGGTTTCAAGGTTGATTTCATGGACAGGGACGACCAGAAAGTCGTTGATTTCTATTACAGGATGGCGGCGATGGCGGCGAAATACCATCTTTTCGTTGATTTCCACGGAGCCTACAAGCCGACAGGGTTGAACCGCACCTACCCTAACGTTTTGAATTTCGAAGGCGTTTACGGCTTGGAGCAGTCGAAATGGGACGATGCCACAGAACAGGTCACTTACGAAACCATGATTCCGTTCATCAGGATGGTCGCGGGTTATTTGGATTACACGCAAGGCGCGATGGACAACGCCAACAAATATAATTTCCGCGCCATTTACAGCAACCCGATGAGTCAAGGGACACGTTGTCGTCAACTCGCTGAATATGTGATATTTGAGTCACCGTTCAACATGATGTGCGACAGTCCGACAAAATATATGGACAACGCTGAATGCACACAGTACATCGCCGAAGTCCCCACTATCTGGGACGAGACCGTCGCCCTTGACGGAAAACTCGGAGAATACGCCGTCATCGCCCGGCGTTCAGGCGGCAAATGGTATATCGGAGCCATCACCAACTGGGACGAGAGAACGATTGAAATTGATTTGTCGAAGCTGAATCTCAAAGTAAATAAAGGTGTTATGTTCAGAGACGGAGTCAATGCAAACAGATACGCAGAAGATTACGTAAAAGAAAACGTTTCCGTCAAAGACAACAAAATCACTTTGCAGATGAAAAAAGGCGGCGGGGCCGTCGTGATATTATGACAATTTCAATTTGGAATAAAATCGTGACAGGCAAATATAATCATGACAAATAGAGACGGGGCATGCCCCGTCTCTACGCCTTCACTCCTTTGAACAATTCCAAAGGATACGTCACTTCTTCAAGAAACAAAGCGTGAGCCGGCACGGAAGTCCCAGCCGAGCAACGGTTTTTATGTTCTATCACGGCACGAAAACCTTCAATATCCATCTTTCCCTTCCCGACTTCAAGAAGCGTCCCGACGATGGCGCGCACCATATTTCGCAGGAAACGGTCGGCCTTGATTCTGAAAACAAGGAGATCGTTTTCCTCAAACCACCGTGCTTCCATAATCTTACAATTATTCGTTTTCACTTGGGTATGTAGCTTTGAAAAACTCGTAAAATCCTCATAATCAAACAAAACCTGTGCGGCTTCATTCATCTTTTCGACATCCAAATCGCCATAAACATAAAAAGCATCGTGAGTGTGGAACGGATTTTTCCTGCGGGTGACATAATAATGATAAGTTCGTGATGTCGCGTCAAAACGAGCATGAAAATAACTGTCAACCTGCCAGCAGTCGAATATCACTATTTCCTCCGGAAGAAACATATTCAGTTGATACACAAAGTTTTCGAGGTCGTTGATCGGCTCACTTTCAAAATGTGCGTAAAAATTCCTCGCATTGACGCCGGTGTCGGTCCTGCCGCATCCGGTCACGCCTATCTGCTGTTTTAATTTAAGGCTTATGCATTTTTCCAGCACCTCCTGAACAGAGGTCGCACCCGGCTGTATTTGCCAGCCGTGAAAGGAATTTCCGTTATATGCAAGATGTAAAAAGTATCTGTTCATAAAATTTTTTTGCAATTGCAAAGATAAAAAAATTTGCACAATCCAAAAACTTATTTTAATTTTGTGCGTTCATTTTATGAAAATAATCCTCAAAACCATAGAATTATGCCAATATATATGCTAAAAGATGAGGTTTATGATTTTCCGCCGGTAAACCAAGCCACGCAAGACGGGCTGTTAGCCATTGGTGGAGACCTTTCACCAGAAAGATTATTGCTCGCCTATTCCCAGGGCATATTCCCTTGGTACAATGCCGGCGAGCCTATATTGTGGTGGTCGCTTGACCCAAGGATGGTCATGAAACCGACTGACATAAAAGTGACGAAATCCCTTTGGAAAACCATAGAATCCAACAAGTTCTCCTGTTCGTTTGACGCCGATTTTGAGAGCGTAATCCGTTCATGCGCGACGGTACGCCGTGACAACAACGACGGCAGCACCGAAGACGACGACGAGCCGGCCACATGGATCAGCGAGGACATGATTCACGCTTATTGTGAGCTTCACGAGCTCGGATTTGCGCATTCAGTTGAAACATATATTGAAAACGATTTAGTCGGCGGGCTTTACGGCGTTTCCATCGGCAAGGTTTTCTGTGGAGAATCGATGTTCCATACGAAGACGGACGCGTCAAAAGTCGCGTTCTATTATCTTTGCGATTTCCTTAAAAGAAACGGATTTGAACTCATTGACGCACAGCAGGAGACCGGGCATTTAAAACGACTCGGAGCCGCCCCCATCCCACGCAAAGAATTCATCAAGACACTCAAAAGCCTCGTGAAAGAAAATTCCCTCGTCGGCAACTGGGGCGACGGAAGCGCGGAATGGAAGAAGTTAGTGATTGAAAGATAACAGTTTATATTTTTTATAACACTTCTTTTATCCTTACAAGTTTTTCGAGCAAAGACTCCACGAGGTCAAGACGAAGCATGTTTGCGCCGTCGGACTTCGCGACCGCCGGGTTGGGGTGCGTCTCCATGAAAATCCCGTCGGCGCCCGCTGCAATCGCGGCCTTTGAAATCAAGCCGATGAGTTCCGGCTTCCCGCCAGTCACACCGCCGACCTGATTCGGCTGCTGAAGCGAGTGCGTGACATCCATTATCACAGGGACATTACATTTTTGCATCTCGTATATGTTGCGATAATCGACCACAAGGTCTTGATAACCAAAGAAATTGCCTCTGTCAGTAAGCATCACCGAATCATTTCCCGAACTGACGACCTTGTCAACTGCGAATTGCATAGAAGCACCTGAAAGGAACTGACCTTTCTTTATATTAACCGTTTTGCCTGTTTTCGCCGCTGCGATGAGAAGATCGGTCTGACGGCAAAGGAAAGCCGGAATCTGAAGAATATCAACAAATTCAGCAGCCATCGCAGCCTCTTCACACGCATGAATATCCGTAACCACTGGAATATCAAACTCTTTCGAAATATTTTTCAGCACATTCAACGCCTTCAAGTCGCCGATGCCCTGAAACGAATCCAAACGCGAACGGTTGGCTTTTCTGTACGAGCCTTTGAAAACAAGCGGAATGTCAAGGCTTTTTGTTATTTTCACCAATTTCTCGGCGATTTTAAAAGGCGACTCCTCATCTTCGATGACACACGGCCCCGCCAGCAGGAAGAATCTGTTTTTCTTCAAACCCTTGAGATAAGGATAATTGTCAATATTCATCACGATTACTATTTTTCAAATGTATCACACTGATTATAAATCACTTATTATATATAAGTTCAACATCATCAACATAAAGTTCGTCCTTTGAAGAACCTTCTCCAGCCAAACGGTTTGTGGAGAACAAGATTAGGATATAACTTGGTTTGACGTTTTTGTTTTTCATCACGAAAGGCACGCTGATGCGTTTCCAGACATAGTTTTCAGATTCAGCCACGCATGTCCTTTTTATGAAGCAAGGACCTGACATCGCGCACATCTGTTCCTGCGGACGGCTGGCTTCTGGTCCAGCGTAGATGAAATCGACATCGCCATGCACCACCGACACGAAGTTGGCTTCAGATTCGGCATTTTTTGCGCGGAAACACACCCAGGCGACAATCGAATCCGGCACATTATTAATAGGTGTGCAGAAATCAGGATTGCTGCGTTGTGTGTAATCGTAATTGTCGTCTGTATTGCTCGGTCTCATGCTATCAGCGTTGATTCTGCCATTTGTCAGATTTCCGTTGGCCATAACTCCCAAAATACTCCTTGGCTTGATCAGGACGCTGTATTTGCCATCAGAACCGGGGCGCGTTTTCGTTGATTTGAAAATCTGTTTGGTGAGTTTCCCTGCATGACGACCGGTGGCACTTGTCACGGTATGCCAGTATTCCGGCTCGATATTTGAATTGTCTTCATTAGCCCAATATTCAAAGCCGCCATTTCTAACATTTTCATTTACAACACTTTGCGAATACAAGCAATTAAACGCCACAATTAAAATCACAAAAAGAAAAGTCTTTTTCATTTTAATAAATCCGTTGTTTTAATCATTTGCAAAAGTAATAAAAAAAAGTTTTGCAAATATTTTTTTTGAAAAATGTTGTACAATTAAAAAAAAGATGTATCTTTGCGAGCCTAAAAAATAGGGAAACACAATTTAAACAAACTAATTAATAACTAAAATTCAGCAAAATGAAAAAATTCTTTACATTTGCATTAGTATTGGCCATGGGCCTTACAGGATTTGCTCAGACAAAGGGCATTTCACACAAATCAGTGAAGATGGAACCGGCTCAGATGCAGGTTTTCACAGGTCTTGAAGACCTCAACCTCCAGTATGCTCCTACAACAAGAAGCATCGTTGAAGAAGAACCAATCGACCTCGGCCAGACATACTACGACTGGCAGTCGAACATGGGTCCAAGAAACTGCACGGCAGTGTGGCCTGACGGTTTCGCAGCGATGGCATGGACAACATCAACAACGACAGGTTATGATGACCGTGGTACCGGCATTGCAACATTCGACCCAGCTGTTGGAGAATGGACATACAGCGAAGGCAGAGTTGAGCCTGTCAAGACTGGTTTCGGTTCAATCGCCCGTTACAAACAGAACGGTCTTGTTGTCGCAGCTCATACAGCAAGCGACTTGAGAATGTGGATCAACGAAGATTTCCGCAACGGTGGCACAACATGGACAGAAGTCGCTCTTGACAACGCAGGTCACGATGCTTGCTGGGCGGTAGTTCAGTGCTCAGGCGAGAACCTTGACATCATCCACCTCCTTTACACCGACAATGGCGCAACAGCACCTTACACAGACCCTCTCCTCTATGCACGTTATGCAAACGGCGCATGGGAAGTCACACACGAAATTCTCCCATCATTGACAGTTGACAAGATCACCGACGGTGGTTCAAACATCGCTTATTTCATGAATTTTGACCCAGAAAAACCAAACCGCGTTGCTTTCATTTTGAACAATGCATGGTCAGATGGCAAGTGCGTCATTTCAGAAGACAACGGTGCAACATGGTCAGAGAGAGTGTTCTACCAGCACTATGACATCAACGGTGACTTCACAGATGAATGGTTCTTCTATCCACGTTGGACCGGCGCTGCATTCGATGCAGACGACAACCTCCACATTGTTTATGAATACAACGGTTCAACAGGTGTCGCCGGTTCAGGTTCATACTATCCAGCAATTGGTGGTATCGGCTACTGGAGTGAAATTCTTCCAAAGAATGCCATGTGCCTCGGCGGTATCGGCAATGTCGGCGAACCTTTCATTATGGATACGACATACATCCAGCAGGACCTCTACCAGTCAGAATGGTACTGGTCAGACGCATTGCATGAACCACTTCCGGAATACATCGGTGAGATCGAACTTCTCGATGCAGAGACACACGAAGTCGTAGCACGTGACTACGAAGGCGACTGGATCCGTCCTGAATCATCAAACTGGAGCGCACACGGCAAATACAACGGTGGTAAGGCCATGTTTGCAACAATGCACTATGACAAGGGTTCAGACCGCATCTTCGCTTTCTGGTCACAGATCTGCGGTGACGAAACATCAAGCACATTCTTCGATGGAACAAACTACTACCTCAGACTGTTCTGCAACATTTCATTCGACGGCGGTCAGACATGGGAAGGCACAAAGCACGTCCTCACAGACTTCATGACCAACTACTATGAAATGGCTTACGACTATGTCATCCCTTACGTCTATACAGATGCAGAAGGTGACTACCTCTGGGTTTGCTCACAGATGGACGAAGAACCAGGTACATACGTACAGAGCGACGAGACAATATTTGACAACAACTTCTACAAAGCAGTGAAGGTTTATGTCAAGTTCATGGATGTTGAAGAAAATGAAATGTCATACGTCGAAAACATGAACATCTTCCCTAACCCAGCTCAGGGTTCATTCACAATCGAACTCGAAAACGCAGCTAACGTCAACATCTACAACGCAGTTGGCCAGATTGTCAAGACATACAGCAACGTTGAAACAGTTTCAGTGAGCGACCTTTCAGCAGGTGTTTACTTCGTACAGGCTAACAACAAGACACAGAAAGTCGTTGTTAAGTAAGTTTCGACAAATAAATTCTAAAAAGGCCTCGGAATCATCCGGGGTCTTTTTTTTAGGAGTTTGAGGAGTGTAGGAGTTTAAGGATTTTAGGTGTTTTAGGAATTAAAGTAAAATGATGGAAGACATTAAAGGTTATTTGGATTCATTGGTTGAGAAAAACAACACGAAGGCATTTATAAAAGACGACCCGGTGCAGTTTCCGCACAGGTATTCAGATGTCCAGGACATTGAAATTGTTTCATTTTTGGTGGCCACGATAGCGTGGGGAAACAGGAAGATGATTCTCAACAATTCAAACAAGATGCTCGGCATGATGGGAAAATCGCCATACGACTATGTGATGTCAGACGGCTGGAAAAACCTTGAGCCAGACAAATGCGTGCATCGCACTTTCTTCAACAGAGACCTGATATACTACTGCAACGGATTGAAGGCCATATATCAGAAACACAGCACTTTAGAAGACATATTTGCTGTCAGTCACGACACATGGAGAGGTATCCAGAATTTCAGGGATTTAATTGGAGCAGCCAACGGAGAGACAAACAATCACATTTCAAATCCTTGTTGCGATGAGCCGAAAAAAGGCTCGGCATGCAAACGCTTGCACATGGCATTAAGATGGCTCGTAAGAGACGACGGCATTGTTGACCTCGGTATCTGGAAACGCTTGAGTCCCAAAGACTTGATGATTCCGCTTGATGTCCACGTGGCAAGAGTCTCACGCGACCTCGGACTCATCGACAGGAAAAACAACGACCGCCAGACGGTGGAATTGCTGACCGCAAAATTAAGGGATTTTGACGCAAACGACCCCGTGAAATACGACTTCGCATTGTTCGGAGCTGAACTGATGTAGTTTAAAGTCGAAAGTTCATAAAGTTATAAAGTTGAAAGTGGCTGACGCATCATATCGATGAGTCGGCTTTTTTGTTGATAACTCATGGATTTTGAAAGTTATCAACAATTTGTTGATAAATTGTTTTATAATATCACCAAATCAACAGATGAGCCTTTTAGTTTATTCGTAAATTTGCATTCTTATTAATAAAGAGATTTATTTATTTCAAATAGTTAATAATCAATAAAATAATAATTCAAACAAAATGAAACGTAGTTTTACTTTAATGATGACAGCTTTGATGCTGTTGACATGCAGTGTCACCGTCTGGGGACAGGCCTCGGTCGGCACTACATTATGGTCAGAAACATGGACTGGCGGAGACGCTAACGAACAACCATCCGCTTATGGTTTTGAAGGAACGACCGTGTATGGCGATGGCACTCTGACTTACACCAATTCAAGTGCAAATACAAAATTGTATAACGAGGCGTTGGCCGATGGTACCGCTCCCGAACTTCTTCTCTCGAAGAGTAATCAGACATGGACTATCAGCGGCATTCCAACAGGAGACGCCACGGAAATGAGCCTTACTTTCCTTTCAAACAAGACGGCATTCGATGTGACGACCACAACAACGAATATAAGTGTTTCAGGAAGCCAGAAATCATGGACGATAACAAACACAGGCAATGTGACGTCTTTTGATCTCACGCTTAAAAACACAAGTAGCTCCAATGCGAGAATCGATGATATAACTTTGATTGTCACCACAGCAGGCAGCGGCGGAAACAGCGTCGCCACTCCGACATTTTCACCTTCCGCAGGCACATATTTTGAAGCGCAGAGCGTTTCAATCTCATGCGCAACCGACGGAGCCACAATACATTACACCACCGACGGCACAGAGCCGACCGTCGAAAGCATCGTTTACACCGAACCTATCGCGGTGAGCACGACGACCACAATCAAGGCATTCGCGGTGAAAGCCGGTATGGAAAACAGCAGCGTGGCTTCAGCGACCTACACATTCCCGAGCGTCATGACAATCGCTGCGGCACGCGCGCTCGAAAACAACGAATACGCCCTCGTCGAAGGCATCGTCACATTGATTGACGGCAGAAACGTGTACATTCAGGACGCAACCGCCGGCATAGACCTCTACCTCAACAGCAACACAGTTCCAACCACTCTGGCACTCGGCGACAAAGTCCGGGCGTACGGGAAGAAAGCCGTCTTCAACGGGCTCATCGAACTCACAGGCATTGACGGCGGCGACGCCTCACAGTTCAACATCGTTTCAAACGGCAACGAACTCCCGCTGACGGTGAAGACGATAGCCGAAATCAACGCTGACGGACTCACATCACTTCAGTCAACACGCGTGAAAGTCGAGAACGCCACAATCGGCGCCATCAGCACATCAGGGAACACGACACTGACACAGGGCGAGAACACGGTGAACATCTACAAAATCCCTGCACTCACTGGCATTTCCGAAGGCGACAACGTCAATGTCATCGCTGTGGTCGGTTGCTACAACGCGGTACAGCTCAGGGTCGCTTTGGCAGCTGACGTTGAGAAAGTCGGAGAGACACAGACCGTCGCCACCCCGACATTTACTCCTGAAGAAGGCACATACACCGAAACGCAGACTGTGACAATAAACTGCGAAACTGACGGAGCCACAATACGTTACACTCTCGACGGCACCGACCCGACAGAAACAAGTACAGAATACACTTCAGCGTTGACAATTTCAGAGACGACAACCGTGAAAGCCATCGCTTACAAGAGCGGTTTGAATCCAAGCGACATCGCATCAGCGACTTATACGATTACGCCTCCTGCGCAGGAGACAGCCTACACTCTCATCACAGGCTCGAACGGCCTCGTCGCCGGTGACAAGTATATCGTCGTGGGAATAAAATCAGATTCGTACTACGCATTGGGAAAACAGAACACCAACAACAGAGTGTCGGTCGCCGTGACACCAGAAGGCAATGTCATCACGACAACGCCAGCCACGACAAGCGCAGATGAAACCGTTTATGAGCTGACACTCGGACAGGACAGCGTCGGCTACTGGACATTGTATGACGCAGTGAACGGCGGTTATCTCTATGCGGCTTCAAGCTCATCGAATTATCTAAAGAACCAAGCCACGAACGATGCCAACGGCGTTTGGACAATCGACATCGCACCAAACGGTATCGCCACAATCAAGGCACAAGGTTCAAACACACGCAACTGGTTGAGACTCAACAACAGTGGAACTCCGTTCTCATGCTACGGCTCCGGTCAGCTCGACGTTTATCTTTACAAAGCCGGCGAAATTCCCCCTGCGACAATTGTTGCGACCCCGACATTCACACCGGGCGAAGGTTCCTATACCGAAGCACAAAATGTGACAATCTCATGCGAAACAGACGGAGCCACAATATATTACGCCACAGACGGCACAGAGCCGACCGTCGAAAGCACGGTTTACACAGAACCTATCGCGGTAAGCACGACGACCACCATCAAGGCATTCGCCGTGAAAGCGGGCATGGAAAACAGTGGTGTTGCCACAGCAACCTACACATTCCCAAGCGTCATCACGATTGCGGCGGCACGCGCACTTGAGAACAACGAATACGCCCTCGTCGAAGGCATCGTCACATTCATCGACAGCAGAAACATTTACATTCAAGACGAAACCGCCGGCATCGACCTCTACCTCAACAACAACACAGTTCCAGAAACATTGGCACTCGGCGATAAGGTCATGGCTTACGGAAAGAAGACCGTTTGCAATGGACTCGTAGAACTCACCGGCATCGATGGCGGCAACGTATCGCAGTTCAGCATCGTTTCAAACGGCAACGAGCTTCCGCTTGCAGTCAAGACGATAGCCGAGATAAACGCCGATTTCGCTGGCAGCAACATGCTTCAGTCAACACGCGTGAAGATCGCCAACGGAAAAATCGGCGCGATAAACACAAGCGGCAACACCCCGATGTATCAAGGTGAGAACACCATCAACCTTTACAAAATGCCTGTCGTTGAAGGACTTCTCGAAAACGACAGCGTCACCGTCATCGGAATAGTCGGCTGTTTCAACGCCCCGCAGATCCGCATCAACAGAGCGAACGACGTCGAGTTCACGCATCCGGCCGGACCGAGCATCGCAGCAAATCCGACACAACTCACAGGTTTCAGCTACACATTTGAAGAAGGTCCTTCCGCAATACAGTCGTTCGCCGTCAGCGGAAGCAACCTGACCGCAAGTGCAACAATCACCGCTTCTGAGAATTTCGAGATTTCGACTACAGACGGCGCGAACTTCAACGCACAAAGCACGATTACCATTAGCGAAAACAATTTCACCAACACAAGCATTTACGTGAGATTGAAGGCTGGGTTGGAGATTGGAGAATATAACGAAACATTGGTTTTCGCATCGGAAGGTGCTGAGACAGTGAATGTTACAGTAAGCGGAAACGTTGCAGAGCCGCAGCAGCCGAGCGAATACGTTCAGATTCCCGACCTTGCACTCCTTGCCAACGGTGCGAAAGTCATCCTTGCAGCACGTTACAACGATGACATCAACGCCTATTTTGCGATGACGGCGACGACATCAGGGAAACCAGAAGGAGTCGAATTCACAAGATACGTGTCTGAAAATCCAGCTCCAGGTGATTATCCGACACTTCCGGCAAGCATCGCTGAAGATGAAGATCTCTATTATTGGACTGCCAGCATCAACGGCGGCAACTACACGTTCACCAACGCAAACGGTGATGTCCTCGGCTACACTTCAGGCACCAACTTCTCGACAGGCGGCGACAACACAGCCTGGTCGATAGAGTACAGCACATCAGACGCAGCAGCGATGGTCCCGTCATACAGCGCATTCGTCATAACCAACGTCAACAACAACGGCAGAGCAATCGCGCTCAACACGAGCCACAACTTCGGGCCATACGCCAAGTCGAACATGACAGGCAGCAACGCCGCGAACTACAATTTCTTCCTTGACATCTTCGCGACAGCGGGCGGCACTCCGATCTGCGCCACGCCGACAATCACTCCTGCATCTGGTACATACTACGAGACACAGTCGGTGACAATCTCATGCGCGACCGAAGGCGCGACAATTTATTACACCACGGACGGGAACGAACCTACATCAGAAAGCGCGGTTTACACCTCGCCTATCGAAGTCTCGGAAAACATGACAATCAAAGCCTTTGCATCGAAAGAAGACTACGATGACAGTGAGATTGCGACCGCAGAATACACCATCATCCTCGGCGCGACCACCATCTTCGCACAGGACTGGGAAGGCGAGATGAACGGCTGGACGTTCGTAACAGTCGAAGGATCAAAGCCTTGGACGGTGGCATCGAACAGCGGCAATCATTACGCCTACGCCAACGGTTACAACGGCGGTGCCAACGAACAGTGGTGCATCTCCCCCGCCTTCAACCTTGACAACTACAGCGATGTCACACTTTCATTCAGAAATGCGAAGAACTACGACGGCCCCGACATGCAGTTCTTCATTTCAAATAACTACGACGGGAACAATCCGGCGGCGGCCACATGGAACGAGCTGACTTACGCAATGTCAACAGGCTCATGGAATTGGGTTGAATCAGGCACCATCTCATTAGACAGCTACAGCGGCACAAACTGCCACATCGGTTTCAAATACACCTGCACCGAGACGGAGGCTGCGGGCTGGGAGGTTGACGACATCATCATGGTCGGCTTCACCTCAAATCCTTCACTCACCGCGACACCGACGACTCTGTCGGGATTCGGATACATGGAAGGCCACGGCCCGTCAGCCGAACAGTCATTTGTAATAAATGGCATCAACCTCACGTCAAATGTCACAATATCAATGGTAGGCACGAACTTCGAGATGTCAGCAACATCAGGCGAAGCCTTCGTAGCACAACCGACAATCACGCTCACTCCAACGGCAGGTGCTGTAAATCAAACGGTTTACGTCAGGATGACAGAAGGCCTTGCCGCCAACACTTACGTAAGCGCAATCACCGTCGCCTCACAACTTGATGACATCACGGTCTCACTTGAAGGAACAGTGACAGAAGAAGGCGACAGCTGGAACAGAATCTTCTCGGTCAACGACCTTGAAAACGGTACGAAAGTCATTGTCGCGGCACGTTACAACAACGTTGAAAATGAGTACTTTGCGATGACCGCCACGACATCAGGCAAGCCAGAAGGCGTGTTGTTCACAAGCGTCACGGAAGGCGTTTTGGAGATTCTTCCAGATGAAATAGCACTTGACGAGAGCACTTATTCCTGGACAGTCAGCATTGAAAACGGCAACCTGACGTTCACAAACGCGGCCGGCGATGTCCTCGGCTACGGCGGCAGCGGCACTAACTTCCAGACAAACGGCGATAACACCAACTGGAACATCGACTACGTGCTTTCCGATCCAGAGTCAATGGTCCCGGAATATTGGGGATTCCTTATTAATAATGTCAACTATACAAGTAGAGCCTTCGCAATCAACAGCACGTATCACAGCTACGGCCCGTACTCGACACAGAACATGACAGGTGCGAACGCCTCCGGCTACAACTTCTGCGTTGACTTGTTCGTGCAAGGCGGCGAAGTCACACCAACCGTCATGACACCGACATTCAGCATGGCATCAGGAACATATTATGAGGAAATTGACGTTGAAATTTCAACCTCAACGGCAGGCGCGACCATACATTACACGACAGACGGCACAGAACCGACAGCGGCATCAGCAGTCTATACAAATGCTATCCATGTTGCAAATAATATGACAATCAAAGCTATAGCGATGAAAGAAGGCTACGACAACAGCAACGTCGCGACGGCGGAATACGTCATCATGAGCGACATCGTCATCATTTTCAACCAGGACTGGGAGGACGGCATGAACGGCTGGACGTTCGAGACATTCGAAGGCAACAAGCCGTGGGTCATCGCAACATATAACAATAACCAATATGCGAACGCCAACGGCTACGGCGATGACGTTGACAACGAACAATGGTGCATCTCGCCGGAGTTCAACCTCAACGCACTCGCCGGACAAAACCCGACACTCACGTTCATGAACGCCATGAAGTTCGAAGGTCCGGATGTTGAACTTCTCTTCACCAACGACTATGACGGCCAGGACCCGACGGCGGCGACATGGCATCCGTTGACGTTCAACCACTCGTCAGGCAACTACGAATGGGTCTCGTCAGGCGAGATTTCACTCAGTCAGTTCAGCGGTTCAATATGCAACATCGCATTCAAATACACGAGTACGCCGGAAGCCGCAGCATCGTGGGAAATCGATGACATCATGCTCTACGCAACGCCAAACACCGACCCGTTTATCATCCCGTCAGCGTATGAAATGACCGGCTTCAACTACGAATACGAACTCGGCCCATCGGCGACCCAATCGTTCACATTGACAGCCGGGAACCTCGTTGGAAACGGAGTCGTGACAGTCACATCTTCAGAAAACTTTAAACTCACTCTCGACGAAGAGACCTGGTCAAACGAGATTTCATTGGAATACGCCGATGGCCAACTCGTCGGACAACCAGTTACGGTTTATGTCAGAATGAAGTGCAGCCTCGAAATCGGCACATACGAAGGAGCAATTGAAGTTTCAGGCGGCGGAGCAGAATGCAGAGTCACACTTTCCGGAATTGTTTCCGACCACGACGGCATCGCCGAGACAATCGAGGAGAACGTCTCAATTTACAACAGCGACGATGTGATCTTCATCAAGAACGACATGAATTCAAATCTCGATTTGACGATGTACAACATTGTCGGTCAGCCGGTTATGAGCGAGACCGTCACGACAGGCGACAACAGAATCGAGTACAATCTCACAACAGGAGCTTACATCATCAGGCTCACGGATGGCAGCAGCGTGATGAGCAGAAAGATTGTTTTGAGATAAGAGAGAAAATTTAAGAGAAGAAAGAGGAACTTCGTTGTTGAAGTTCCTCTTTCTTTATCATGATTCAGATGAAAATCTTGTTTTCCGCCGGACGCGCAAAATTCCGCTCAACCTGAGCCTTGTGATACAGATAGCCGGCATCATCGAAATACTTGGCGCGAGCCGGACATTTTTTGATGCAAGCGCCGCATTTAATGCAAACGCCACTTACGATTGAAAAATCTTCAGATGAAATCGAACCCATCGGGCATACTTTTGCGCAAGTACCACATTTTGTGCAGTTTACGTTCGTTTCTGGCTTCACTTTCCTGATGTCAATCGGTGTTCCCTCATCGGTTTTAGGCTGGTAATAACCGGCATTTTCGTCACCGTCAACAAGAATCGGTTCGTGTTTGTACAAATTCAAATCGATTTCTGACACCTTATTATATATTGTTTCAGCGAAATTTTTCGCAAAAGCGAGGTCGTTTTCATCAGGACGACCGGCGGCCAATGTGTATGAAAATGAATGTTCACAAACGAACGCACCAGCTGCAATTGTTTTAAATCCGTGATTTTCAAGGATGTTACGAAGTTCAATCAAGGCATTGTCGAAAGCTCGGTTTCCGAAAGTGACTACTGGAACGGCCAATGCACCGTTGCCCTGAATCGTGTCAAGGTATTTGAGCAGCAGGTTCGGGACGCGTCCGGCGTAAGTTGGGACGCCGAAAACAACAAGGTCGTTCTGGGCAATCTCCGGGAACGAATTTCGTGCCGACGGCAAGGTGAAATCAAATGTTTCAGGATGCACATTTTTTTCGGTTTCAAGTTTATCGGAACATTTAACCAATTGATTTGCAATGGCGGAAACAACTTTTTCGGTCGTCCCCGTGGCTGAAAAATATATTTTCCAAATGTTATTTATTTTCATGATATTTCAATGTAATGAAAAAAAATTTCAAAAATCATTCTGACATTTTTTCAATCAATCTTCTGATTGCAGCGAGCAACGGATTCAATTGTATTCGTTTCGAGTCTTCATTTATTAACTTTTAGCTGCAAAAATAAATAATTTTAAAGATATGGTGATAATTACACAAAAAATATTTTGCGATGTAACAGCAGATTAAAAAGTACTTTTTAATTATATACATATTTTTAAAAATACATGTAATTCTTCCTTTTCAGCCTATTTTTTTATTACCTTTGCACAAAATTTAAATCATGATTCAGGCGAACGGAATATATAAGTCTTTCGGCAACGTTGACGTAATCAAAGGCATTGATTTACAAATCGATAACGGCGAAATCGTTACGATTGTAGGCGCATCTGGTGCAGGAAAATCAACGCTGTTGCAAATCATCGGAACGCTTGAAAAAGCCGACAAAGGCGATGTTCTTTTCGACGGACAAAACGTAAGCAAGATGAATCAGAAGGATCTCGCCGCATTCCGTAACAAAAATATCGGTTTCGTATTCCAATTTCACCACCTGCTTCCTGAATTTACAGCTTTGGAAAACATCTGCATCCCCGCTTACATTGCCGGAGTTTCAAAAAAAGATGCCACTGAAAGGGCAATGCAACTTCTTGAATATCTTAAACTTACCGACAGAACCGACCACAAGCCTTCAATGCTTTCAGGCGGTGAACAGCAACGAATCGCAGTAGCCCGCGCTTTGATTAACAAACCGTCGGTAATTCTTGCCGATGAACCGTCGGGCAATCTCGACTCCCAAAATGCAAAGGAACTCCATGAACTTTTCTTTAAATTAAGAGAGAAAACAGGACAGACTTTCGTCATCGTGACACACAACAACGAACTCGCACAAATGGCCGACAGAATGCTGACAATAAAAGATGGTAAAATTGAAAGTAATAAATGACAACGAATAACACTAATTTAATAAATTTGAACATGAAAAAAATAATCAAAGCAACATTCGTAATTCTATTTGCAATTATCTGTTTCACAAGTAATTACGCTTCAGCACAAGTGCAAGAGCCAACTTATCAGTCGCTCATTTCAAGTGGAGATAAAGAATTTGCGAACAAGGAATACCTCAAGGCGAAGACATGCTATCAAGAAGCGTTACGCATGAAGCCTAATGATGCAACGGCGAAAAATAAATTAGACAAAACATTGAATATCATTCGTGAAGAAAGCAAAAAAGAAGAAGAGTTTTTTGAACATCTCGACCTGGCAGACGCTTACTACAACAACGGTGAGCTGCAAAACGCACTTGCTGAATATGATAACGCATTGAAAGTCATGCCAAATGACAAATATTCCTTAAGCAAAAAAAATGAAATAACCGAGCTTTTCCAAAGAGAAAAAGAGAAACTTGATTCATTCAACAATATGGTTGCGATAGGCAACAACCTTCTTGCTGATGAAAAATTTGCGGAAGCCGTCATGCAATATGAATCAGCATTGAAACTCTTTCCTGACGACAATTCGGTTCAGAAAAAGTTAGCTGAAGCACAAGGAAAAAATGAAGCATTCAACGTAAAAATGTCTGAATTTGAACGATTTAAGAAGGAAGGCCACGATTTTGAACTTCGCAAAAAATATGTAGAAGCCATTGATTCATACCAAAAAGCATTGCAGATTTTCCCACAGGACACCGAAGTCCCTGCAATTATTACATCAATTCAAGCGAAGAAAGATGTTGCAGACCGCTACGATGCAAAAATCAGAGAGGCGGATGCTTTGTATGAGAGCCAGTCGTATCAAGAAGCGAGATCAACGTATCAAGCGGCTTTGACAGATATTCCGAACGACTCATACGCACAAGAAATGATTACGAGAATTGACGAAATCATCAACCGCGAGGAGCTTGAACGGATTCAGAAAGAAAAAGAGAAACTTGACAACGACTTTGCTGAGTTGATTAACAAAGGTGAAAATGCAGAAAGTTCTCAGGATTATGAACTTGCGATTTCATTTTATGTACAGGCACTTGAGCTGAAACCAAACAGTCTGGAGGCGACTTCAAAGAAAGAGAACGCCGAAAACCAGATCCTCCGCCTTCAGCAGTTGGCAGAAGAACGTGAACGTCAGGCTGCAATTGAAGCTGAAAATCAACGTTTAGCCAATATTCAAAACCTAATAAATGTTGGTAATCAACAAATTACAGATAATAAATATGCCGAAGCCGAGTTGACTTTCAACGAAGTTTTAAAAATTGACTCCAATAATGCGACGGCCATTGCGCAACTTGAAGCCATTGCAAGGATTTATGAAGACCAACGTCAGAAAGAAGAAAATTATCAGTTTGCGATGTCAGAAGGCGCTGCCGCATTGACCAATCAAGATTACAAAGAGGCCTTGAAACAATTCAACATTGCATTGGCAAACAAACCCAATGACGAAGCTGCGACACAACAAATTGCGTCCGCACAACAAATGGAAAAACTGCATTTGGAATCACTGCAAAATGAATATAACATATTGATTACCAAGGCTGATGCTCAATTTAACTCAAAGAATTACGACAAGGCCACCGAATTCTACACACAAGCAATGAATTTAAATTTGGGAAATCCGTATCCATCCGACAGAATCAAGGAAATCGGTGAGCTTCTCGCCGCCAACAAAATCGCTGATTTGGTCTCTGAATCTTTGACTATCAATTCAAATCAAACAAAACGCTTTAGTTTCCATCCTATTGACGTTACAGCACGACGCAGTAACTATCTGTATATCAAGGCGAAAAACCTTGGCACGAAACAATACACGATGTACGTATCGTATGGTTCAAGCAACGGCAAAAACGGCGGTTTCGTTGTTAATGTTCCTGCAAACCAGGATGTTAATGACTTCATAATCAGAGTCGGATCACAATATAAATGGTTCAGTGAAGACAACACATGGATTGAGATATCACCAGAAAACGGTGATGTCGAAATAATTTCAATGGAAATAAGTAAAAGCAACTAATTTTTGATAAAATCATCGTAAAATGGAAAAAACAGATTCTTGTTATCAATTGTATATCAACATTCTGAAAGAAGAATTGGTCCCGGCGATGGGTTGTACGGAGCCGATATGTCTTGCATACGCAGCGGCGAAGGCGCGTGAGGTTTTGGGCGTGATGCCAGAACGCGTTGAAGTGCTCGCAAGCGGCAATATCATCAAAAACGTCAAAAGCGTAATCGTTCCTAACACCAACGGAATGAAGGGGATACAAGCGGCGGCGGCAGTCGGAATCGTTGCCGGCGACGCAAGTAAAGCCCTTGAAGTCATCGCCAACGTGACACCGGAACAAAAAAAAGAAACCGAGAAGTTCCTCAAAGAGACTCCAATAAAAGTCAAACACGTTGACACAACGGAGCAACTTGACGTGACGATCATCGTTTTCAAAGGAGAACATCGTGCGGAAGTCAGAATCTCAGGATTCCACACTAACATAGTCTGCATCCGCAAAGATGACGAGATTTTGTTCCAATGCGAGGCAATCAGCAAGCCAAGCAAGAAACTCACCGACCGCAGCTGTCTCAGCATCGCAAAAATCGTTGATTTCGCAGACAGTGTTGAAATAGCTGATATTCAAGCTATTATAAGTCGCCAAATTGAATACAACAAAGCCATTTCAGACGAAGGCCTCAAAAACAACTGGGGAGCAAATGTCGGAAAAACACTTTTGAAATATTATGGGAACGATGTCAAAACACGTGCCAAGGCACGTGCCGCGGCAGGTTCAGACGCCCGCATGAATGGCTGCGAGCTTCCTGTCATCATCAATTCAGGCAGTGGCAATCAAGGGCTTACAGTCTCAATGCCGGTTCTCACTTACGCTGAAGAATATAAAGTCAGCGACGAGAGACTTTACCGCGCTCTTGTCGTTTCAAACCTCACCGCCATTCATCAGAAAACGCGTATCGGCCGACTCTCGGCATATTGCGGAGCTGTCAGTGCCGGTTGCGCATCAGCATGCGGAATCGCATATCTTATCGGCGAACCACTTGAAGTCATCGAGAAAACATTGAGCAACGCCGTGGTGACAGTTTCAGGTTTGGTATGTGACGGTGCTAAGTCATCATGCGCTTCAAAAATCGCGGCATCCGTCGAAGCCGGACTTCTCGGCTATCACATGGCTAAAGACGGCAACAATCTTGAAGCCGGTGACGGCATTGTCGGGGCTGACATTGAAGACACAATCAGAAATGTCGGATTACTCGGCAGCATCGGCATGAGAGAAACTGATGCCGAAATCATCGATATTATGACAAAGTAACTGATTATCAGTCGTTTCTTTGGACTTCGATGACACCACGAACTTCACGCAGACGGCGCAGCAATTGTTCCAAATAGCCGGTGTTTGATATTTGAACTACGAAATGGCCTTCATAGAGGCCATTTTTTGTACCCATTTTTGCATCAACGATATTGATTTCCATCTGCTTCATCACCTCCGTGATATCGCTGAGTATTCCGAAATTGTCCTTGGCCGTGATTTTAAACGAAGCCCTTGAAACAGCGGAATCGTTCTGCCATTTCACGTCAACAACACGATATGGATAGCGTTTCCTTATCGCAATGAAATTATGGCAGTTTGTCCTGTGGATTGAAATTACGCCGCCGACATTTATGAAACCAACCACATCGTCACCTTGAATCGGGTTGCAACATTTCGCCATCTTGAAAGCCATACCGCTGATATTGGTGCCAATTGTCATCACATCATCATCAAAGCCAACGGGTTTCTCTTTCTTCGGGTCATCTTCCACCCTATCCTGATGACTTTCTTTTTCCTCGTAGAAAGACAAGATGAAAGCCTTCATTTCGGCAAGATCGATACGGTCTGTCGCGATTTTATGATAGAACTCAATGCCGGAACCACAGTCGTATTTTTTCAGCAAATCACTGAAAATCTTATCGTTGAATTCAATTTTCCAGTTTTTAAGTTTTCGGTGAAAGATTGAGCTTCCGAGTTCGGCTTCTTTCATCTCCTGATCCTTCAGGTAACGTTTTATACGGCCTTTTGATTTTTCAGTATTGACGTAATTAAGCCAGTCGGCCTTCGGAACTTGCTTCTTACTTGTCTGAATTTCAACGCGATCGCCGTTATTCAGCACATATCTGATCGGCTGCATCTTGCCGTTGACACGAGCTCCGATGCAATGGCAGCCGACTTGAGTATGCACTTCAAATGCAAAATCCAAAATCGTAGAGCCAACCGGAAGCTGTTTCACATCACCTTGCGGAGTGATAATGAATATCTTATCCGCCTTGCCTTTTTTCGCCAGACTGCTGTCAAAAGCGTTGTTGTCTTTTTCCTGTTCCGGCATTTCAATTATTTCACGGATCTGATTCAGCCACTCATCGGCAGTTTGATGCTTGTCATTACCTGCTTTATAAAGCCAATGCGATGCCGTCCCGCGTTCAGCGTTATCGTCCATCCTAAGTGTACGTATCTGAACCTCAACGTTATACGTTCCATCTTCGACAGTTGCGTGAAGCGACTCGTAACCAGAAGCCTTCGGAACCGTTATCCAGTCTCTCATTCGTTTTTCATTCGGCTTATAGAGACTTGTCACCATGGCATAGACTTTCCAACAGTCGCTTCTCTCGTCAAATATTGATTTCCTTGGATTATTGATTATGATACGCACAGCAAAGAGATCATAAACTTTCTCGAAAGGAACATCTTGAGCTTTCATTTTCGCAAAAATGGAAGGCACTGATTTCGTGCGCCATTTTATTGTAGTATCATATCCATTCTCAACGAGTCCCTGACGGATAGGCTTCAGAAACGTCTCCATCTTCTTCACCTGCATGTCTCTGGAAAGGATGATTTTCTCTTTTATTTCATAAAATTCACGAGGATTCTCATAAATCATCAGCGCTTCCTCAAATTCCTGCTTGATTTTATACAAACCAAGACGATGCACTATCGGAATAATGATGTATTTCACCTCATCAAAAAACTTGGCTAATCTTTTTTTCTCTATAACTTCGTGTGAATCAGCGGAATCATATTCAATCACACCGCATTCTATATCAGATTTGTTTCTGCAACTGTCAAGACAATGAGCCAGAATCAGCATCACGACACGTATGTCGTCAATAATTGAAAGAAACAATTTCCTGAATGTGTCGGATTGGGTTGATATATGAGTCATGTCAAGACCCATTACTTTTTCCAAATCATTGAGAATCAATGCAACTCTATCGCCAAACAATGTTTTTATCTCATCAAAAGTGACATCAGTATATCTTGTAATGTTATGCAGAAGTGCGCTGACCACGGTCTTGCTTCTCATGCCGAGTTCCGAATACGCAATCTGGGCGACATTCAATGCATGAAGCACGACCGGACGGCCCGAATCCATTACAGATTCGCCAAATTTTTCACAACATAAATCGTATGCTTTCCTGACATATTCAATTTCATCGGGAGTCATTGTCTCGCTAATTGATTGAATAAGAGCATCGTATGCCTTTTTTATGTCGGTTTTATCTTGATCAGAAAATTGTTTTGTATTCATTGAATTTTTACTGTAAGATGATGGTTCAACAAGCTTTCATAATATGGTTTCAATTCCTCAAATGAACCCGATTTCACAGCGCAACGTCCTTTGTAATGAGTAATCCAAGCGCAAGTCTCCGCCTGCTCCCACGTGTGATTGCAAACTTTGACAAGCGTATCTATCACATAATCAAAGGAATTAACGTCATCATTAATCAAAATCAGACTTTTTTCCTCATCCAAAAGTTCTTCCGTTGAACCACTATATTGCTGCTTTTCCTTTTCCATTTTAAAAAAAATATATTGCAAAGGTACAATTTTATTATTAAATGAACTATCTTTGCAACGTTTTTTTTAGATAATTGCAAATATTAATACATAAACGCAACTTGGGATAATTTAGTTCGTAATGAATAAAAAGTTCCTGAAAAATATCATCTTTCTTCTCTTTATCAATCTTTTGATAAAGCCGTTTTGGATTCTCGGCATTGATGCCGCCGTCCAAAACACGGTTGGTGACACTTCATACGGGCTTTACCTTGCGATTTCGCAATTTTCATACCTTTTTTATACATTATTAGACCTCGGCCTGACAAATTTCAACAGCAGGAACATCGCACAACATAACCAATTGCTATCCAAGCACTTCGTAGGAATTTCACAAGCAAAGATTTTTCTCACAGTAATATATTTCACAGTAATTTTCATTGTCGGCTGGATTATCGGCTATCGGGGCGAACAAATGAAAATCCTTGCGATTGTCGGCTTCAACCAAGTCTTACTATCATTTATATTGTATGTGCGCTCTAACATTTCGGCTCTGCTTCTGTTCAAGACCGACAGCATCTTATCGGTACTCGACCGAATACTTATGATATTGATTTGCAGTTTCTTACTGTGGTCCGGACTATTTCCGAGAGAGAATTTCAACATATATTGGTACATTTATTCGCAGACATTTTCTTACATTGTCACGCTTGTTATCGCCATTTTCATTGTACTGAAACATACAGGAAAACTCACAATCAGAATCAACATTCCATTTGTGATAATGATTATTAAAAAAAGTCTGCCATACGCACTTTTAGTTCTTCTCATGAGTTTTTACAACAGGTTGGAACCAGTTCTGATTGAAAGGATATTGCCAGAAGACATCGCCGCCACGCAAACGGGGCTTTACGCACGTGCCTGGCGACTTTTTGATGCAGGGAATAATATTTCTTACCTTTTTTCCGTGATTCTGCTGCCACTTTTCGCCGCTGTTATAAAAGAGAAAGGAGATCTTCAAGGACTTGTAAAACAATCATTTAGCATAATACTATCGATGACATGCATCATTGCCGTGCTTTGTATATTCTTCAGCAAGGAATTTATGGAACTGCTTTATCCACAACAAGACGGGGAACTTTTATCAGCATTTGAGGCAAGAATTTCAGAATCATCAAAGATCTTGATTGTTTTAATGGGCAGTTTTGTCTCAATATCAGTCACTTATATTTTCGGCACATTACTGACCGCAAACGGGAATTTGAAATATCTCAATATCGTCGCCGCTGGCGGAGTTGTGTTGAATCTCACCTTGAATTTCATTTTCATTCCTCGTTTTCAAGCATTTGGAGCAGCATTTACAAGTTTATGCGTTCAATTCACGACCTGTGTGATTCAGTTTCTCATAGCAAAAAAAATATTTGACATACAATTGGGGGCTTCATTCTGGTTAAAGTTGGTAATATTTATCGTTGTAATTTCATCAACGACATATTTTGTATCATTGCAATGTCAAAACTGGCTGGCGGCATTCGGAATCTCAGCTTTGTCATGTATTGTTATTGCATTCATTACCAAGATGTTAAGTTACAAAGAAATCAAAGAACTCGTGATTTCGACGGCTAACAGAATGAAAAAATAATTTCCGCAAAATATTCATTCGGGCGTAACGTTATTTTTAGTATCTTTGGCAGAATTTTATATTCTGGTAATTATGACGTTTTGCAAGTCATAGATATTTGCTAACAAATTGTAAATCAGTTATATAAAATAACATAGAAAGGAAAATTGAATTTATATTTTTTATTATTTTTAAAAATGGATAATTATTTTGACAACACATCAATGTTTCAGGTAGTCAGCAAATGGAAATGGCACATCATCATAATATCAGTTGCGGCTGCAATTTTAGGAGTCGTCTTTTCCGGTCCCGCATTCATCACGCCGCTTTACAAATCCGAAGCCGTACTATATCCAAGCATTAATGATCCTTATTCCGATGAGACATTCACGGAGCAGATGCTTCAGGTTATGCAGTCGAAGGAAATAATGGACAGCGTTGTCAAAGATTTCAATCTGATGGACCATTACGAAATCAGTACTGGATACAAATATTGGAAGACAGCCCTTATCAGTGAATATCTTGACAATGTCAGTGTTTCGAGGACTCCATACGACGCCGTTGTTGTAAAAGTTCTCGACAAAGATCCGGAAATAGCATGTGCTATGGTAAATGACATCATCAGATTGTTTGACATGAAGTTGCAGAAACTTCAGAGAAGCAAAAGTCTTCAGTCTGTCAAGATGTACGAATATTCTCTCAAACATCAGGAAAAGTTCATAGATTCATTGAGAGACAGATTGAGTTACATAGCATCAGAGTACGGTGTTATAAGCGTACCAGAACAATCGAGGGAAGTCGCCAAATCTATTATAAACGGCGGAAATTCAAAAGCTAACGAATTGAAGAAGAATCTTGAAATATACGGGCCAGAGGTAATAGCATTAACGGAACGCATAGCCTCTGAAAGCGAAGTATATAGCTACACAAAATACGAATACGAAGAATTTGTTCGTCATTATAACACAGAATTGTCATTCACGAATGTTGTTTCAGAACCTTACGTTTCGGATAAAAAAGCTTATCCGATTCGCTGGATAGCAGTGGTTCTTTGCGGACTTGCTGCTTGTTTGCTGTCAGCACTCGTAGTTTATGCAATGGAACGTAAAAGTTTGCAAGCAAAATAATGTCATCCAAGCCAGTCAAAACCGCGGCACTCTATATTATTGCGGCATTGTTCATCGCAATAAGCCTGTATTTCGTTGTAAGAAAAGACAGCTACATCATTTTTGCGATGCCGTTGGTGTTGTGTGTCATGATGCTTTTTGTCTTTTCATTTGAGAAAGTATTGCTGCTCATAGCTTTAGCTACACCTTTATCAATAAATGTCGGTCTTGCGCCCGGAATGACGCTTTCGATGCCATCGGAATTGCTTCTTTCCTGCTCGTTAGTTCTTTTCATCGCAAAATTGATTTATGAAAGAAAATACGACATAAAACTTGCCAGACATCCGCTGTCAGTAGTGATTTACATAATGTTTATATGGATGATCTTCACGACAGTGACGAGCGAATTGCCGGTTGTATCGATAAAATACACATTATCGAGGTTGTGGTTTGTCGTACCATCATATTTCATGTGTGCGATTTTGTTTAAAAGCCCTAAAAACATCAACAGATTTGTGTGGTTATACACAGCAGGTTTGGTTATAGTGGTTTCATACACAATATTCAACCATGCGAGAAACGGATTCAGTGGAGATGCAGCGCATTGGGTAATGACCCCATTTTACAACGACCACACCGCATACGGAGCCGCTCTTGCAATTTACATAATACTCACTGCGGCATATCTGTTTGTTCCGAACATTAAAAAATCAACAAAAATCATCGTTTTTGCAGTTTTCGGACTGTTGGTGGGAGCAATCGTACTTTCTTTCTGCCGTGCTTCATGGATAAGCCTCATCGCCTCGGCAATGGTTTTGGTCTGTGTTCTCCTGAAGATAAAATTCAAATATCTCGCCACGGTCGGAATAATTTTAGTTGGTCTGTTCTTTACTTTCCAGCAACAGATTTTCGATGTTTTGGAACGTAATGACCAGGATGCGTCAGGAAATCTTGTTGAAAACATCCAGTCAATCACAAACATTTCCACTGATGCATCAAATCTTGAACGTATAAATCGTTGGAATTCAGCGATTAGGCTATTTGAAGAACGTCCGGTATTCGGATGGGGGCCAGGAACTTACCAATTTGTCTATGCACCTTTCCAAGAGTCAAGAAACAAAACCATCATCAGCACCAACTCCGGTGACGGAGGCAACGCCCACAGCGAATACATCGGCGCATTGGCTGATATGGGATTAGTCGGTTCGTTAATTGTTGTAAGTCTTGTCATAACAATGGTTTACACAGGTTTGACAACATATAAAAGAGCTAAAAACAAAGAGTCAAAAGTAATCGTGCTTGCGGCCACGTTGGCATTGATTGGTTATTTTGTCCATGGAATTTTAAATAACTTCCTTGATACCGACAAACTTGCCGTGCCGGTTTGGAGCTGCATGGCGATAATAGCGTCAATTGACACGTACCATGCTGACAAAGAAAATTATTACGAGACTATTGAAGATTAGTTATTCTTCTGTAAATCAACGAAATCAATATCAAAAATCACTGTAGAATTTGCGGGGAGATCTTTGTCAATTGCAATATCTCCGAATCCGATTGGAGACGGCACGATAATCGTGGCTTTTCCGCCGACCTTCATATAACTTATCGCCTCTTCTATTCCAGGAACCATCTCTCCTTTTCCAAATGAAAATTGCATTGGCTCACCTTCAAAACTCGACTCAATCAATTTATCTTCAATGTTATAAAGATTATAATGTATTGAAACGATGTCGCCAGTATCCGCGACAGCACCAGTTCCTTCGAGTATTTCAAGATAATACAACCCTGATGCGGTAGGATTTACACGGACATTATGTTCTTTTATAAAAGCTTCGATTTTGGCTGGTTCATCATCAAGACGTTTTTGCGCTTCTTCTTTTTCAATTTCTGCAAGACGTTTCTGTTCGTCTTCGTATTGCTTAAGTGTCATAATATCAACCATTTTCACATCCAAGCGCAATGATGTGTAAGGGGCAATGCTGTTTTCAAGACCAACGCTGTCAAAAGCCAACGCTGAAGGAATGACGAAACTTCCGTTGCCGCCAACAGACACAAGTCTCAATGCTTCATCGAAGCCGACACCGAGAGCCTGATCGCCACAAGAAACGGCAATAGGTTCATTTTCAAAGAAATAAAGTAAAGTATCGTTATCCAATGTCGTCAAACTGAAATAAATTTTCAAAATATCACCTTCAACGGCTTTTTTGCCGTTTTTAGAATTTACATCTAAAATTATCAGTCCGCTGTCTGTTATCTTATTGTTTTTATCAGCATAATATGGTGCGAGCAACGCTTGATCTTTGGTTTTCATGTCAAGGAGTTCACTCCGACGCTCTTTTTCCAACTGTTCAGCAGGAATCACATCCACGAGATGAATATCGGCATACACCGGCATCCCTGGTGTTAAATAGTCCGGAACGCTTTTCATTCCGTAAGTTTTAATGCAAAGAGAATCAATGACAAAGGCTACTGTAGCAGAATCATCAACGTGCATATTCAATAAAGCTGCCATAATATCCCCAGCGAAAGAAGGTTCAGAGACCTCATAGCGCATAGGCTGACCGTACTCTTCCACCGTTGAAAATCCAAGAGAATCGCCATAATATTGATTTACCTCAATTAAGACAACATCACCAATTTTCGGCATTTTTCCTTGATTGTCAACACGATGAAATTTAATACAGATACCGTCTTCAAGTTTGTCGAATCCTTTGAAAGCATTATTACCGCAAGATGACAATATCACGAAGAATACACCTATGAATATGTATGGCAGCTTTATTTTCATTTCAAATTATTCAAAATCAACTAATTCCACTTCAAAAACCAAGTTCGAGTACGGAGGGATAAGTGCGCCTGCACCTCTGTCGCCGTAAGCGAGGAACCAAGGAATATAAAGGATTCCTTTTTCACCTTTTGACATCAAGGCAATACCTTCGTCCCAGCCTGGAATGACATAACCGACTCCGAGTGGGAACTCAATCGGTTCGCCTCTTTCTACTGATGAATCGAAAACTGTTCCGTCAAGAAGTCTTCCTGTGTAGTGAACCTTCACTGTGTTTTCCTTTACCGGCATCTCACCATTGCCATCCTGTGTCATGACATAGATAAGACCTGACTCTGTTGGTTCGGCTACAACACCGTTGGTTTCCAAATAGTTACTAAATTCTTCAGCTGACTTTGCAGTCTCTTCAGGATTTTTGTTTTTCATTTTCTCAATCATCCTCTTGGTATAATCACTCTCAAGGAAAATGTCAGAAACTTTAACGTTGAACTTCATTATATCCGTGCTTTTGAACTGTTCCGGAAGTTCTTTTGCGCCGAAAACATACTTGAATGTTGAGTCAATGTTTACGATGAATGAGGCAGAATCGCCAATGTGCATCATCGCAATGCCTTCCATAAAGTCGCTGTTGAATGTCGGTTCAGCAAGTTTAAGGATATTCATTGAAGCAGGAATGATTGACACTGTGTCATTTACGTCACAAGACAATGTCACTTCGACCAATTCACCAACTTGAGGCAAATTTCCTTCGTTTTGAACAAAGAATTGATAATAAAGTCCGTTTTCTGTTGTTTTGTAACCTGAATAAGGGCTTTTATTGCCGCAGCTGGTCACGATTGCAAGCATCAATAAAGATGCCACTGTTAATAATGATACTTTTTTCATGATAGATTATTTATTAAAAATCAATTAGTTACAAATTTTTATTTTATAAATCAACGCCGCTCTCGGTGGCACTTTGTCTCCATCTCCAAGCAAACCAAACGCTAAATGCGACGGAATGATGACATCTGCGACATCGCCTTTATGAAGATGCAAGACTACCTCTTCCAAGCCGCTTTCAACGCCTCCTTTTCCAACAAGAAAGGTCTTCTTTCCATTTTCTTTTGATGAATACAGCAAATCACCTGTCAGCAATCGCACCTCATACTCCATGGAAATGACATCACCACGTTTGATAAATTCCGTATCGCATTGTTTTACAATACGATAACGCAGCCCGCTACCAGTTTCAGCCACATTCATCTGATGCCGTTCAATATAATCGTTGATTGCTTCATTTTCTTGAATTACAATGTATCTGTTTGCCTTTTCCATGCTTTCCCTGCATTCTTTCGCATCGACCAATCGAGAAGATTGCTGCATCTGGCAATTATTTTTGCATGAAAGCATGATAACTATTGCCATTATGACAGAAACTGATAGTATGAAATTCAGACGTAACCTCATTTGTTAAGCAAGTTTTTATATTGTGGAAGCACTTCCAAAAGTCTGTCAACAGCTTGATTTAGAGTGCAATTCATCGTTCCACCCGCAGCATTTGTATGCCCGCCGCCGCCAAAATGACTTTTCGCCAATTCATGAACAGAAAATTCGCCTTTTGACCTGAACGACAATCTTATAACACCTTGACGTTCCGTTATCAAAACTGACATTTTTACGCTGTCAATCATCAACGGATAATTCACAACTCCTTCTGTATCACCAACTTGATAGTTAAAAGACTCCAGATCCTCCTTACTCAAATATATGTAAGCAGTATTATATTCATGCAGAATCGTCATCCTGTTGCTGATGCAAAAGCCAAGCAGACGCATCCTATTTTCCGAGAAAGTATTGTATATATTACTGTGAATCAATGCATAATTGACTGTGGGGGAAATCAATTCACCACAAATCCTGAATGTTTTTGGATGATAAATTGAATGCGCGAAAGAACCCGTATCAGTCATAATTCCGACAAGAAGACATGTCGCAATTTTATCATCTAAATATTTTTCAAAACCCTGTGATTTGATAAGTTCAGCCACCAATTCAGAGGTACTTGAAGTCTCAACTTCAGAAATATACCCGACGAATTGCGAAAGATCAGCGTCACGATGATGGTCTATCAAAAGTTTAGGAGTTTTCTTACAATGGCATAAATCATTATGAATCAATCCAGTACGGGACGGTGAATTAAAATCCAAATAGCAAATCAAATCAGCATTATTCAGATATTCAGCACCTTTTTCCGGATCCTTGTCATAAAGGAAAATATCCTCAATTCCAGGCATCCACGCCAAAAATTCCGGATAATCATTCGGTATGATAATCTTGGCGTCAATTCCAAACTTTAAAAGGAAATAATAAAAAGCCAACGACGACCCAATCGCATCACCATCCGGATTTACGTGAGATACGATAGCGACCCTTTTGTATTGAGTGATAAAATTGTTAAAGCTATTGAAAAACAATTCTTTAAACATTATTCTTTTCTATTTTTTTCAGAAAGCAAAGATACAAAAAAAATCGTTTTCAAAACATTAATAAAATATTATTAATAAGGAAACATATTTAATATTGTCTGCGCGAATTATACACCTCAAAAGTGTTGTCCTCATACATGATTAGAATTTTTTTAGGACGGTCGTCATGTTTGTGAAAATCGTGTTTATTTATCACAACATTTTGATTATCAGCGGAAAATGATGATTTTTCTGTTATTTCATCAATAACCGACGACTGGTCAGAATCATCTGATGCAACATTTTCTTCCGCAACACCAAAATCTAATTTAATATCGGGGTCTTTCTCAATTTGGTTGAGTATTTCAGGCTGTTCAGCGACATTGTAAGGTTCAACCATCGTAATTGGTTTCTTACCTAAAATAATCCAATCAAAACTATATTCCGGAAAAGTTTCCTTAAGTTTGACCAAAAAATCCAAGCTCGGATTATTCCTTCCGCTAAGCAGATGTGACACGTTTGATGGCTGTATTCCCATCAAACCAGCGAACTGTGTGCCAGTCAAATTCTTCGACCTGAGAATGTGAGCAAGTCTGTCTTTAAAAGTTTCCATTGTATATACCTCTAAAAAATTCCATTTTGGCATTATTTGAAGTTACAAAAGTAAATAATTTTTTCTTACAAAAGTTAATTTATTGCATTTTATTTTTGTAAAATTTAGAACCACAAACAAAACTTTCAATGTATTATTTAAAAAACTCATATAAATACTTTTATATCAAATGCTTACAATATATTATCACATAAAATACTACTGTATATAAAATTATTCATTTTTTAAAGATAAACTTTAAATTCTTTATTTATTATCTTGATTTATAACTTATTATATATTATTTGGTAATTTACTCAATATTTTAACATTACTAATTTTTGTTTATAAAATTACATTTGTAATATAAATATTTACATTTATACAACGCATTGTTTGTCAATTAATTATTATTTTGTATGTATATTTGTTAATTTTGTTTTTTATCCCAACCCTATGAATTAACATTTGTTAATTTTTGATTTAAACGCTTTTTCCGCATAAAATAGTCAATGATACCACAAAAAATCAAGTGTCTTTAAAACGCCTAAAACAGGCTTGTAGAGCAGCGTACAGACCAACCCTCCTACCCGATTGAAATTTCATGCAATTCTACAATGGTTATAAAAAATGATTTATTTTTGCAGAAAAATATCAGGATGGTATCAGGTCATATTCAGAAGTTAATTGCAGAAGGCGAACATCAGATGTTGGATTTCAAGTTTGAGATTTCCGACTGCAAGAAAATTGCCAGGTCTTTAGTGGCATTTGCAAACACTGATGGAGGACGTTTATTAATAGGTGTTAAGGACAACGGCACAATTTCAGGTATAAGATCTGAAGAAGAAAAACACATGATACAGACTGCAGCCGAGTTGTACTGCAAGCCCGCAGTTGAATTTTCAGCAAAAGAATGGAACATCAATGGAAAAAACGTCCTTGAAGTAATTATTCCCAAAAGTCAACATCACAAACACAAAGCTCCTGACCATAATAATATATATAAGGTGTACGTACGTGTCAAGGATGAAAATATCATTGCAAACAGCATATTAATAAAGGTGTGGAAACATGAAAATGATAAAAGTTTTGTAAAAATAACATTTTCAGAAGAGGAGAAAATGCTTTTAAAGTATTTGGAAGAAAACAAAACGATAAGTTTTGATGAATTTTTAGAGATTTCACACCTAAAGAAAAGGGCTGCCGAGAACATTTTTATCAATTTTATTCTCATCGGAATGATAAAAATGGAAATGTCCGAAAAAAAAATTTCATTCAAATATTGTGATTTGGCGTAATTTTCGTTTTAAAAAAGTGCGGGAAAGCGCAAAAAACGTCCGGAAA
>JAKSMW010000010.1 GCA_024400395.1 Bacteroidales bacterium | reverse complement strand
ACCGTGGCGGTGAAATCGTGAAGGTCGAGATCCCTGCTGAATGGGCTGAACTGCCTTGCAGCACCGACTTCGTCTTCCAGCACAACGCCAACGATCCTGACTTTATTAATAAGGTGATGCGTCCGATGGTTGCTCAGTGCGGTAACGACCTGCCTGTCAGCGCATTCAAGGAAATCATCGACGGCACATTCCCGGCCGGCACCACAGCATACGAAAAGCGTGGCGTCGCTACAGTGGTTCCTGAATGGAATCCTGCCAACTGCATCCAGTGCAACCAGTGTTCGCTGATCTGCCCTCACGCAGCTATCCGTCCGGTGGTCATGACCGATGCTGAAATGGCAGCAGCTCCTGCTGGCATGAAGGCAGCCGACATGAAGATGCCTAAGGAATTGGCCGGCATGCACTTCCGTATGCAGGTCTCAGTCCTCGACTGCACAGGTTGCGGCAACTGCGCCGACATCTGCCCTGCTAAGGAAAAGGCATTGGTGATGAAACCTCTCGAAAGCCAGATGGCTGAAGTGGAGAATTGGGAATATGGCCAGAAGAAAGTCACCTATAAAGATAATATGATTGACAAGTTCGCCAACGTGAAGAACAGCCAGTTCGCACAGCCTCTGTTTGAGTTCTCGGGCGCTTGCGCCGGTTGCGGTGAAACACCTTACATCAAGTGCCTCACCCAGTTGTTCGGCGAAAGAATGATGATTGCCAACGCAACAGGCTGCTCGTCAATCTACGGCGGTTCGGCTCCTGCAACTCCATACTGCAAGAACAACAGAAGCGGTAAGGGTGTGGCTTGGGCTAACTCACTGTTCGAAGACAACGCTGAATTCGGTCTCGGCATGGCGACAGCCACCCGCAAGATGCGCGACCGCGTTGAACGCATCATGAAGGAAGCCATCGCCAACTGCCAGTGCTGCTCGGCAGAACTGAAGGCTATGTTCCAGGAATGGATTGACAACCGCGAAGACGGCGTCAAGACCATGGAACTGGCTCCTAAGATTGTCGCTGCCTGCGAAGCCTGCGGCTGCGACTACTGCAAACAAATCATCGACCTCAAGGATCACCTCACCAAGAAGAGCCAGTGGATCTTCGGCGGTGACGGTTGGGCTTACGATATCGGCTTCGGCGGCTTAGACCACGTTCTGGCTTCTGGCGAAGACGTCAATGTTCTCGTCGTTGATACTGAAGTCTATTCAAATACCGGCGGTCAGTCGTCAAAGGCCACACCGGCTGGTGCTGTCGCCAAGTTCGCCGCTTCAGGCAAGAAGGTCCGCAAGAAAGACCTCGGCATGATTGCCAAGAGCTACGGCTATGTGTATGTGGCACAAGTCGCTATGGGCGCTTCACAGGCTCAGTACTTCAAGGTAATCAAGGAAGCCGAAGCTTACCACGGACCATCGTTGATCATTTGCTACGCACCTTGCATCAACCACGGCATCAAGATTGGCATGGGCCACTCACAGCTCGAAGAGAAGCTCGCCGTCGAATGTGGTTACTGGCATCTGTGGCACTTCAACCCAGAAGAGGAAGAAGCCGGCCAGAACGGCTTCCACCTCGACAGCAAGGAACCAGACTGGAGCAAGTTCCAGCAGTTCATCATGGGTGAAGTCCGTTACAACTCACTGCTGAAGACCTTCCCGGAAGAAGCCAAGGAACTCTTCGCCAAGACCGAACAGTTCGCGAAACTCCGCTACGAAGGCTACAAAAAGCTGAGCGAAGGGAAGTAATTATTCGGCTTTTTAAGACAAGAAAAGCGGAATCGTAAGGTTCCGCTTTTCTTTACAATAACGATTCTACTCTTCCGTTAAAACAGAATAACAAATACTTAGATAAAAAACCAAATAGATGAATAGCTTTTCCATAATGCCCTATGAACATCAGTCGATACTCGACGCATATCAGCAATGGCTGGTGGGAGACTTGTATCAGAACTACTATTTCGACAATCTTGATGACCCGAATTTCTTGCAGAAATTGTCCTTACTACAAGCAGAAGGCATACGCCACGATATCGGGATGCATGCCGCCGTCACCCACGGCAGCATGCAGGAAGCCAGCGCACAAGTAGGAAGGAAAATAAAGTCGGCAGCCACACTGATTACCTCGTCGCTTGATGATGGCTTCTCGCTAATGAACTCCCGCATGATGGAGGTTAACAGCAATCTGCAAAGTATAGACCGAGGCATCGGTGCAGTGAACCAGACACTTCAGCAAGGTAACCAGATACTTTCAAGTATTGACGGAGGGATAAATAATCTGAACAGAGGTGTCGAGGCAGTAGCATCCGGAATTGGTACACTCAACCGTAATATGATGGCTGGCATGGCCGCACTCAATTCAAACATATCGCAGGCCGCCAGTGCCATAACATATCAACTACAGCAATCCGAGGTTGTATTAAGGCAAATCCTTGATGAATTGAGGATTCCCGAATCGCAGCGTGAACGACGCTACCATATAGAGGAGGGAATGAAATACTTCAACAAAGGAATGCAATCAGGCGACTGCCTCTATTTCGAGGACGCTCTTGACGAGTTCACAACGGCCACTACCATTGAGCGGAAGGACTTCTTTTCATGGTATTACATCGGCATGATTCATCTCTATTCGAAAGAGCATATCAATCCTGAGAAGGCTTTGTCGGCATTCGACCGATATATCCATTATGCCGATGCCCTGCCGCAGAAACACAACCTATTCGATGAGGCTTGGATAATGAAAGCCGAGTGTAAGTATCTGATGCAAGATATGGATGCTGCTTTTGGCTTTGTGGAGAAAGTAATGACTGGTAGCGACAAGGCGGCTTTGCGGGGAATGAAATACCTATCAGCAACTGGCGACAGCTACAAACAGCAGCAGGCGGTGGAGATACTCAAGCATCTGATGCAGAAAAACCTCTACATCGTGATGCAGGTGTTGGAAGACTATGATTTGGTGAACAATGAATACATCATAGGATTCCTAAATGGCTATAGGACAGAAACGGTAAATGAGATAAGTCGGCAGATGCTATTGTGCGAGGAAAAGTTGAAACGATATCCTTCGTCATACTATAAAAAGGAAGTTATCAATGAGTTCAACACATTGAGAGTGCAGGTGCTGGCAAAGATTCAGGAGATGGGGGTTATTGATGTTGTCGCACTAAAAGAAAAGATGCAGGCAGCATCTGAAGTAATCAAGAAAGCAACAACTAGAGCAGAACAAATAGCCCAAGGATTTGTGGATTTGGGGGTGCCCAGTGGCACCTTATGGAAAAACAAGAATGAAACTGGTGGTCATGATGGTTTCTATACTTACGATGAGGCGATGTCAAAATTTGGAAACGAGTTGCCGACCAAGGAGCAATTTGAGGAACTCAAAAGTTCTTGCAATTGGACTTGGACGGGAAATGGTTATAAGGTTACAGGTCCGAGTGGCGCGTCTATTACACTGCCGGCTGCTGGTTACCGCTATGGTTCGAGTGTCGACGACGTCGGTACCAACGGAAACTACTGGTCGTCGACGCCGAACGGTTCAGGCCGCGCCTACGACCTCTACTTCAGCTCTGACGGTTACCGCGTCAGCGACTACGGCTACCGGAATTACGGGTTCTCTGTGCGCTTGGTCGCCGTTCCCCAGAATTAGCGCAATGGCAGAAGCGCGAACGTGTGGAGCGTATCATGAAAGAAGCCATCGCCAACTGCGAGTGCTGCGACAAGAAACTCAAAGCTCTGTTCCAAGAGTGGATCGACAATCGCGAGTGCGGTATCAAGACTGCTGAGCTGGCCGACAAGATTGTCGCCGCTTGCGAGAAATGCGGTTGCGACTATTGCAAGCAAATTGTTGACCTGAAGGATCACCTGGTGAAGAAGAGCCAGTGGATCTTCGGCGGTGACGGCTGGGCTTACGACATCGGCTTCGGCGGCTTAGACCACGTCCTCGCTTCAGGCGAAGATGTCAACGTCCTCGTCGTTGATACTGAGGTTTATTCAAATACAGGCGGTCAGTCGTCAAAGGCCACTCCGGCCGGTGCTGTCGCTAAGTTTGCCGCTTCAGGCAAGAAGGTTCGCAAGAAAGACCTCGGCATGATTGCCAAGAGCTATGGTTACGTCTATGTGGCACAAGTCGCAATGGGCGCATCACAGGCTCAGTACTTCAAGGTAATCAAGGAAGCCGAAGCTTACCACGGACCGTCATTGATCATCTGCTACGCACCTTGCATCAACCACGGCATTAAGATTGGCATGGGCCACTCACAACTCGAAGAGAAACTCGCCGTCGAATGTGGTTACTGGCATCTGTGGCACTTCAACCCAGAAGAGGAAGAAGCCGGCCAGAACGGCTTCCACCTCGACAGCAAGGAACCAGACTGGAGCAAGTTCCAGCAGTTCATCATGGGTGAAGTCCGTTACAACTCACTGCTGAAGACCTTCCCGGAAGAAGCTAAGGAACTCTTCGCCAAGACCGAACAGTTCGCTAAGCTGAGATACGAAGGCTACAAGAAGCTGAGCGAGAATAAGTAATTTGCGAAAGCAAATAATATGAAAACTCCGCCTTGCGAAAGTGAGGCGGAGTTTTTCGCAAGTGGCTTACAGGAACTGCGTCATGTAAACAGACAGATATGTGACTCCTATCTCCTTTTTCAGGTCCTTTGTGTAAATAAGATATTTTTCGTTGATTTCTGCGAAAACATGCAAATTTCATTTCTCGCAAAATCTTTTTGTCGAAAATATCCCGAAATCTCACAATCTTTTAATCTCGCAAGAATATACCGTCAAAAATTTTTATCACATCTTCATCTTGTTATATTAGAAAATTATGTACTTTTGCACAAATAACTGCGGAAAAATGTGGTTTGTTACATTTTTCTGCACTTAAAAGTGTAAAACGATGAAAATAGAACGTGATATTATCAATGTTTTCAAGCAATGGAGAGAGTCGGATGACAGAAAACCGATGCTGCTTGAGGGCGCACGCCAGATTGGAAAAACATGGGCTATGGAGACATTCGGGAACGAATGCTTTGAATTTTGTGCCAAGTTTGATTTCGACCGGCAGCCTGAACTGAAAACCGTTTTTCAAAACTCAAAGTCTCCCGACAGAATCTTGAAAGAACTCGAATTGTATTGCGATGTGCCGTTGGTTGGCGGCAGGACATTGATGATTTTTGATGAAATTCAGGAATGTGAGGAGGCTCTCAACAGCTTGAAATATTTTTGCGAGGAAGCTCCTGATTATCACGTGATTGCAGCCGGTTCTCTGCTTGGTGTCGCAGTCAGGAAACGTCACATGACGGTACCCGTCGGCAAGGTGAAAGTGGTTCGTATGCAACCACTTACTTTCCGTGAGTTTCTCAGAGCCGATGACCCCAAGACATTTTCTTTCGTCGAAGAGTTTATGAATCTGGAACACTTGCCGGAGATTATTCTTAACAAGCTCAAAACCGAATACCGACGTTATCAAATATGTGGCGGAATGCCTGAACCTGCAACAAAAATGATTGAAAATAAGGGCGTTACATCTGTTGATGATGCACTTCAAGATATTTTAAACTTGTATGAACTCGATTTCGCAAAATATGCCGAGCCGCGCGACATACCTCGCATTCGGGCAATATGGCATTCGCTGCCGTCGCAACTTGCAAAAGAGAACAGGAAATTCATTTACAAACTCGTGAAATCAGGGGCGCGTTCGAAAGAATATGAAGACGCTCTGCTGTGGCTCGAGGATGCCGGGATGATTTATCGTGTTAAAAACATCTCGAAACCAGGAATGCCATTGTCGGCATACGAGGAAGTTGACGTGTTTAAAGTTTATGTATGCGATTGCGGCTTGCTTCGGCGGCTCGCTAATCTGCCTGCAAGCGTCGTCATGGATACGACTTCAAATTATACTGAATTTAAAGGTGCAATGTCTGAAAACGCTGTTTTTCAATCGCTTGTGTCGCGGTATGGCGGTGATGTCCCGCATTATTGGTCGTCTGAAAACCGCGCAGAGGTCGAATTTGTAATCCAGCGCGACGATGAGATTATTCCTGTTGAGGTCAAAGCCGAGAATTGCGTTAGCGGACGCAGTCTGACGGTTTATAATGAAAAGTTCTCGCCGCGGCATCGTGTCAGGTTTTCTTTACTGAACTTGCAACGCAACGACAATCTTTTGAGCTGCCCGTCGCCACTCGCCGATTGGTTTGAACGATGGCTTTGATTTTTATTTGAATTAAAAAATAATGTTTGCATGAATCATTCATTTGCTTTGAAAACTTTCTTATCTTTGCAGAAATTTTTTAAAACAAAAAAATATGGTTACAATTATCTACATCATTGGCATCATCCTTGGTGTCAAGGCAGTTTTGGAAATCATCAAAGAACCTATCAGCACAACAGGAAAACTCATCGCCGCTCTCGTGGTGCTTCTCCTCAGCTGGGTCGGAATCGCAATCTATTACATTTTCATGAGAGGAAACCTCACGAAATGGTTCAAGTAGCATCGCCGAATGCTGAAAAAATTTTTCAAACATGACTTTATTGTGATGATCATCAGGCTGCTGCCTCTTTATGCAGTACTGATGGTCACACAAGTCATTTTTTATTTTTATAACAAAGACATTCTCGGTGAAATAACAGGCTCCGAACTCGGGAAACTGATATACGGAAGCCTGAAATTTGACACCATCTCGATATTTTACCTCAACTGCGTTTTCATAGTTTTTTCCGCGATACCGTTCAAATTCAGGTGGAAAGAATGGTATCAGAAGATGCTTTTCTGGATTTATACAATCACTAACACCTTGGGAATCATTGTGTTGAATCTCGCTGACGTGGTTTATTTCCGTTATGTATTCAAAAGGATAACTCTTGAGGAACTTCATTTTTTCAAAGAAGACGACAACAACGGCGTGCTGATCCTCGACTTCATGCTTGAGAATTGGTATCTTGTGATAGTAGGACTGCTTCTTATTGCGTTTATTGTATTCATTTACAAGAAGATACAATTCAGGAAAAGCACCGAGTCGAAGGCGTTTCTGTTTTATCCTGCGAATGCGCTGCTGTTTTGCGCCGCGGTGTTCCTCTGGGTCGTCGGCGTGAGGGGAAGTTTTGATTTTCAGGCGAGGCCATATACCGTCACTAACGCTGCGTATTATACGAAGTCGGCGGCCAAGACCTCGTTGATTTTGAGCAATCCGTTCTGCGTGATAAGGACCGCGAGAGTCAGCGATTTCAAGGTCTTGCATTATTTTGAAGACGAGGAGGCGGAGGGGCTTTTCACGCCGTATCATTATCCCGACAGCACCTACAACAGCTGCATCGGAAGGAAAAACATAGTGGTCTTTGTGCTCGAAGGCTTCAGCCGCGAACACTCGCAATACCTCATGCCGCATCTCAACAAGGATGGCGGTTACACTCCTTTCCTTGATTCGCTGATGCGCGAGGGCTACGCTTTCCGCAACGCCTTCGCCAACGGGATGAAGTCGATAGAGGCGCTCCCGTCGGTGATTTCGTCAATTCCGTCGTATAGGGCACCGTTCCCGCTTCTGCCACAGTCGGTGGCGAAATTGGAAGGTCTGCCGTATATGCTTGAAAAAGAAGGTTATACGTCGCATTTCTTCTGCGGCGCGCACGGAAATCAGATGGGTTTTGAGGCTTATTGCAAACTCAACGGGATGGAGCATTTCTACGACAGGTCGCAGTTTGAAATGGAAAACAACGACCCCGCAATGGCCAACAGCTGGGGAATATGGGACATGCCGTGGCTGCAATACATGGCGCGGCAACTCGATACAATAAAGGCTCCGTTTTACGCGACGGTATTCACCCTGACATCGCACCATCCGTACGATTTGCCGAAGGAATATGAGTATTTGCTCGGAAAAGGAACGACACCTATGCATCACGGAGTGCTTTACACCGACCTCTCGATAAGGAAATTCTTTGAAACCGCCTCGACGATGGATTGGTTTGAAAACACGCTTTTCGTGTTCACCGCCGACCACGTCTCGCCTCAGATGGCGCATGAAGAAACGATGACGACGAAGGGAAACACGGAGATTATGCTTTTCATGTTTACCCCCGACGGCTCACTGAAAGGTTGCACCGATGAAATCGTCCAGCAGCTCGACATCATGCCCACAGTCCTCGGCTTGATAGGAAACGAGCAGCCGTATTTCGCTTTCGGACGCGACATCTTCAACGAGAAAGACAGATTCAAGATGGCGACAAATTGCGTTCATCAAGTGTATCAATGCATTACGGATTCGTACAGTCTCTATTCTGATGGCGAGAACATCCTTCATGTTTATGCCGCAAACGACACTTTGCAGAAAAACGACATCATCGGTGACACCAATGAGGAGATTCTTGATGTCGAAAGGCATTTCAAGGCGATATTGCAATCTTATACAAAACACGTTCACGACAAGGATTATATAATTCATGTAAGATGATGGAAAAGAAAGAGTTACGTGCCAATATCAAGGCATTGAAGAAACAACATACAAAGGAACAACTTCTTGAACAGTCGGAGATGATCTTGACAAAATTGGAGCAAGACGAGGATTTTGAGAAAGCACGTATTGTGATGATTTACAGTGCGTTGCCGGATGAAGTCCAGACTTCGACGTTTCTTGAGAAATGGCGTCACAAGAAGAAAATCATCCTTCCGACGGTTGTAGGCGACGATATCATTCCGGTGGAACTCGCGGAAGACACCGGCTTCGCGGTCGGCGACTTTGACATCCTCGAACCGCAGAACGAGCCTTATTCAGGCGGTTACGACCTGATTGTCGTCCCCGGCGTGGCCTTTGACCGCAACGGAAACCGCATCGGCAGAGGCAGGGGATATTACGACAGATTTCTTTGCAAACATCTGAATGTCAAACGTATAGGAATCTGTTTCGACTTCCAGCTTGTTGACGAAGTGCCGACTGAACCGAATGATATCCGCATGGATAAAATTATTTCTTTGTAATTAAAAGAAATGTTTGTTTTTAATTAATAAAGATGTAATTTTGCAGGGTTTTAGAAAATAGACAGTTAAACAAGTTATTAACATAAATTATTAGTTATGAAACGTTTAGGTTTACTTTTAGCAATTTTGTGCATGTTTGGCGTGGTCGCCAACGCACAGCAGGATTTTCAAAAAGGTAATTGCATCCTCAATGCAGGAGTCGGTGTTGGTTATGGCGTCCCTGTTTCTGTATCAGCAGAATGGCCCGTCGCGACCAATATGATTAAAGGCAGAAACGGTGCCATCGGAATTGGACCATACCTTGGCTTCAACCTTCCATGCATTGACAAAAACACGGGTTTTGACCTCGGTTTCAGAGGCGCATTCCATTATCAATGGCCTGAAAAACTTGACACTTACGCAGGTTTGAACCTCAGTTTCCACGGGTATAATGACAAGGATGTCGATGAGTTTAAATCGGGAGTGGCTTGTTCTTTGTTTGTGGGTGCAAGATACTATTTCTGGAACAAGGTCGGTCTCTTTGCCGAAATCGGCGGCGGCCTCAACTTCGGTGCGTTGAGCATCGGCGCATGTTTCAAACTGTAAACAAATCTTTACAAATGAAAAATCAGTGTTCGATGATGCGGACACTGATTTTTTATGCCTATTGACTATTTTATCGTGATGTTCCTTGAAATCTCGTTTCCGTCTTCATCGACGCATCTTAAGACATAACTTCCTGGTTCTGAATTGATTGGCATCTGATGTATGTTTGATGTCACGCCCAACGATTTTTCGTTTAAAGTCCAATAGACTCTTTTTTTCGGGTTGCGATGTGCGATTTCAAATATGATTGACTGCCTGTCTCCTTTGATTCCTTTCGGGATGATAAGTGTCGCCGACTCTTCCGGATAGATGAACGACATCACCGATTCTTGCTTTTCCGTGTTGCATCCTGGCATTACGGGCGGCAGCGATCGGTAAAGCGGATTCGTCTTTCTGTAAAACCATTCCATCACCGGTGACAGGGAATAGTATATTTCAAAATCTTCATTATCAATGTTATAGCAATCTGGAAAAACTTGATATTGATGTGTTTTGTCCAAAAATACTTTTTTGTGATACGGACAGACTCCGGTCATTATTTCGGTTTTTGGCATTTTAATCGTCATTGTCTCCGTGCAATATTGCGATTTCGGCATCCCCGATTCCGCACAGACTTCAACGGACATTTCTTCGTTTTCATCAATGTTTTCAATTGCAGAAACGCCGTCGTTCAAGATGTTGACGACATCGAACAGCACCGGTGCCGCCACGCTGCTTCCTGTCAGTCCGGGACGTCCTTCGCCGTCGGCGTTGCCGCACCAGACACCGACGACATAACGGTTTGTGATGCCGACGGCCCACGCATCCTTGAAGCCGAAACTCGTCCCCGTTTTCCATGCAATCTTCTTGGAAGAGGCGAAATATCTCCAGCCCGATTGGTCGTTTGGACGGTTCAAACCGCACATCGCCTCGAAGGTCAAAGCGATTGATGTCTTTGAAAACGGAACGTCAATGCTGTCGGAATATAATTTCTTTGCCATTGAACCATAAGCGTTTACGATGTCAAACAACGATGCCTCGGCACCACCGAGAATCAGTGAGTAACCATAATGGTCGGGTTCGAAAACGATTCCGGAAAGCCCGATTTCCTTTAAAAGATGATGGAACTTCGGCACGCTGTATTGCCGCAGGAGATGCACGAAAGGCGTGTTGAGCGATTTCTGGAGCGCGATGTCGGCGGGAACGGCACCGCTGTATTCGCCGGTGTAGTTTTGCGGAGTGTAACCTGAAAGGTTTATCGGCACGTCGGGCAGAATCATTGTCGGGAGAAGCAGACCTGCATCAAGACAGGCGGCATAAAGAAACGGTTTCAAAATGCTTCCCGTCGAACGCTGCGCCTTGATCATGTCAACCATCGCGGCATCTTTTGCGCCGAGGTGATTCCCAATGTAGGCGATTGTCTTTTGTTCTTGAAAATCAATGATATAAACGCCGATATTTTCAATTCCGTTGGCGGAATTTGTGTTATAATGTTTCTTCGCGATCTCGTTGACTTTTGCCTGAATCTCATAATTTATTGAAGAGACTGTGTTTTCGCCTTTGTGATTTTTTTCTGTTTCACACACAAAATGAAATGCCAAGGTCGGCAAATCGTATGGTTTTGGCGGTATGTTTTCAAGCAACGAGAGTTCAAAATCTTCTTCATCGAATGTTTCTTTTTTGAATTTTTCTGGAAGATAAGATTTTGATTTGCAGAGACTTGTCAATAATGCGTCTCGTTTTCTTTTCAGTTCGTCTCTTCCTTTTGACGGGTTGACGAGTGAAGGTGAATTTGGCAGGACGGCCAATGTCGCCGCCTCGCTCCACGTCAGTCGGTCGGGAGTGGTGTTGAAATAACGCCACGCCGCCGCGTCGATGCCAACGACGTTGCCGCCGAAAGGTGCGTGTGCGGCGTACAAATCAAAAATCTCCTTTTTGGAATGACGCATCTCCAAGCGCATCGCGAGAATCACCTCGATGATTTTCTCCTTGAAAGTCCGTGGTTTCCCGTTCCGCGAAAGTCTCACCACCTGCATGGTGATGGTGCTTCCGCCTCGCAAAACACGCCCGGCTTTGATGTTGTCAACGGCCGCGTCAACGAATGACACGGGGTTGAAACCTGGATGCAGGAAAAAATATTTGTCTTCGTATTCCAATACACAACGGAGGTATTTCTCTGAATAACAATTGGTTGCCGGAAATCTCCATTGGCCGTCATCGGCGACGCGTGCGCCGAGAAGATTTCGGTTCGCATCTGTGACAACGGTTGAAAATGAGGTCTCAAACCGCGGCACCGGAATGCAGAGAAACCCTACAAATACTGTAAAAAGTACGGATAATATAATTATATACTTCCGTTTCATTTGACGACGGTCGTCTTCTTTGCCGCTGTTGTGTACCAGATCTGATTGTTGTACATGTCTTCGCATGTCGCCGACGGAATCATGTAAGTCCCTTCGTAGGCGGCGTTCATCGACAGGCGGAACGTCTTCGTGTCGTGTGGTGTCATGTCGAAGAAGAAATTGACGTAATCATCTTGATATTCAATGTGTTTTGCCTGCGCTTCGTTTTGGCTGTTGTCACCGAAGAGGCGGCTGTTGACGATTTCCCAGCCTGCCGCGGCGTGATACGACAACGCATTTTCCGTCACTTGGTATTCATGCGGGTTCGACACGGTGATTACGACATCAAAGTCGGTGTTCTGCTTAATCTGAACCGTGTTGATTTCGTTTCCTTTCTTGTCGAAATATTTCACCGTCATTTCGTACCAGGCACCTTTGTCATCTTTCTGATATTCAGCTACTTTGCCTTTCGTGAATAAAGTTATATAGACGGATTCGCTGCCGTTGTTTGTCACGGTGACGGAGTTGTCGCCACGTTTCGATTGCATATTGTAAGTAATTGAATTTCTGTTTGTTGTGATGTTTTCGGTTTTATCTCCTTCTTTCACGACCAAAGAAATGGAATTGTCTTTTAAGCCGAGTTTTTCTGCATATTTGCCGAGGACGAACATCGCCATCGCAGTGGTCTGCGTGTCAATCCAACGGTCGCTGCCGAGTATCCTGCACAGTTCCTCAATGTCGTTCTGCACCATTTCGGCGTTGTCGTTGGCGAGCATTTCTGCGTAAATGCACATCGACATGTCGCGGACTTTTGAGCCTAAAGTGATGTAATAGTCTGATGTCCAGTCTTTTGCGTTGAAGTCAATTGTCGGGATGAGGTCTGATGCCATGTTGGCTTTCCCGACCAAGGCGTAAGATGCTGCCGTCAATGCCTTTGTGAGCGGGAACTTCATTTCAAGCTCCTTGAAACGGTTCATCGCCCCGATTTCGGCGGTGTTGTTCAAGGCTAAAACGAATAATCTGTAAGCCTGAATCGTCTCGACGTTTGGTGCGTCGGCACTGAAATTCCACGCTTTGGCACGATTGGTCTGACGTTTTATCATGCCGTCAATCAATGAGTTAGCGACATTGTAGCCTTGATTTCTCGCTTCAACCAGGAAATGTAAAGCGTAAATCTCGCTCCAAGCGTCAACGTAATTTCCGTTCGGCCAGCTTGTCATCGAGAAATCCGGGAGAAGATATGCGTTCATGTTCGCGATCACATTTTCGATATTTGCCCGCATTTCCGCTTTCGTTGTCTCGTCAAGTGTGACCAAATTATGCAGATAAAGTTGCGGGAACGCCTTTGAAACGGTCTGCTCCAAACAGCCGTAAGGGTAGGAGGTGAGGTAATCAATGTGCTTGAAAAGGTCAACGGGAATGCCGGTATTTGCAACGAGTTTTGTCTCAATTGTGCCGTCAAAACCTTGACAATCAATGTGTAATGTTGCGGTTTCGTTAGGTTTGATTTCCTGTTTCACCGAATTGTATTTGTTGCTTGACGGCATCCGTATCGGCAGCGCGACGGATTTCACACTCTCAAAACCATTGCATGAAACGCTCATGGTGATTTTTGCATTTCCTTTGATTTCCTTGGCTTTGACAGAAAATGCGATGTCGGCCTCTCCGTTTTTATCCAATGAAACTGAAGTTGGAATGTTGCTTTTTGCTTCAAGATTTTCGAGTTTCACGTTGATGTCGGCGGTTTTTCCGGCAAATTCTGAAGCGATGACTTTCATGTTCACCACAACCTCGTCGCTGATTCCGATTATTCGCGGTGCTGTCGGCAGAATCATGATTTTATCTTTGACGGTCACGTTCTTTTGTGTTGAACCGAAAGCGTCTTTTCCGTTTGTCGCCACGACCATTACTCTCAGTGAACCGTTGTAATCTGGAATGTTAAAGTGTTGAATGTCAGACTTTCCCGCTTCGAGTTCAAAAGGTCCCATCATCGTTGCAACGGCTTGGAAACGTTCAAGCAATGTCGTTTCCGGTTTGATGAACAAGTCGCCGCCGGCAGCCAAAGTGCCTTGCATCATGTCGGTTATCGCACTCACGATGTAGTCGTAATTGTCCCACGTCTTGACCCCCAATGCGCGTTTGCTGAAGAAATGTCCGCATGGGTCAGCCGTTTTGTAACCGGTAAGTCCGAGGATTCCTTCATCAACGACGGCGACGGTATAATACATCTTTTTGCCTTGTTTTTCAGACACTTTGATGTCGATTGTGTTGTTTGAAACGGCGTTTTCCGGCACTTCGACAACCGGATTGATGATGGTCTTGCTGTCGGAGACTTTGAAAGGCACGACGCCGTACATTCTGATCGGCATCCCGTTTTCATTTTTGAAAGGCTGGATGAGCGAAACGGAGACGTAGGCGTTCGGAAGCATTTCTTCGGTGACGGGAATGCTTACTGTTGCGTCTTTGTCAAGGTCTTGAATATGAATGACTTTGATGACTTTTGAAGATGTCTCGACAGTGACAATAGCCCTTGAATTTTCGTTCGCGGGGAAAGAAACATTCATCGTTTCGCCAACGTTATATTCGTCTTTGTCGGTTTTCAAGGTGATGAGTGCAGGTGCGTCTCCGACCGAAGACGAGCGTGCGCCGTCGGCCCAGTCGAAACTGATGACTTTCGAGAAGGTGTGTTTCCCGATCGGGTCGCTGACAACGAGAAGATACGAACCCCAGTCAGCGTCTTTGATATTGAGTGACAATGATGTGACGCCGTTTTTGGCATCAAGCACGCCGCTCTTTACGGGACGTTTGTAACTTCCTCTTACATAACGCATTAAGTCGTAATAGTCGTTGTCCCACCACCAATAATTGTCAAGTTTGTAAAGCTGGTATTCAAGTTCGGTTTCGTTTTGTGCCAAGCTGCCGTCTTCGTTCACGACGGCGACATCAAATCTCCAGTCGTAATCGGTGAAATAATAATCGCCCCATTTCGACTTCGTCTCCGGCAACGAAACGCCCACGTATCTCTTGTAAGGTGAGATTTTCCCGCTGCGGCTCGTGATGCTGAACTCGCCGCTGCTCTCGAACACCTTTATATTATATACGGCTTTCATGAAACCTGGCGTCGAAACGTCTTTCAGAGCGTCGAACGAAATCATCGCCCTGCCTTCAGCGTTCAACGCCGCACTGAAAAGCGACATCTCCCTGCTGTAGAAATCGTTTGCGACACAGTCGAAATCGTATTTCTCAAAACCTTTGAATGTGGTTTTCGTGTTTGACAAGATAACCGACACTTCAGCTTTCAAGTCTTTGACATTCAAACCATTAAGTCGTGTTGAATGAAGTTGGACCTTTTCTTTGCCGTTCAGACTGATTAATTTTTCAGGCTCAAAGTCAATCTTCAAACGGTTTGGCTTCACTGTCTCGATTCTCAAATTCTTTGAAAACACCTGACTCCCGATTTTGAAGCGGGCGTTCCACGTTCCAGTCGGGTCGCTTGTTAAAGTGTTGATTGTGAATGCGTAAATCTTTCCGACAGGAGAATTGTTGGCTTTTTTGAGATACAATCTTCCGTTCGGGTCGATGACTTCCATGATGACGGGGTAATCATTTGAGAAATAGTCGTTTTTGTCGGAAATCATGAGGTTCAGCTGAATGGAATCGCCGGGACGCCAGACGTCGCGGTTGCTGTAAACGAAGCCGTCAACTTCATGCTCAACGGCATTGCCGGAAACATCGAACTTGCTGAGTGACAACGACTTGTTTTTGTCCAAAGGCAGATACGACTTGCTGCCGTCTGAAGTCTCCGCCACAAGGCAGAACGGCTTGTTGGTGAAAGCGACCCTCGCGTAACCATCGTTGTCGGTGGAAGCCTCGCCGGTTGTTTGCAATTGATAATCATAGAGATAAAGGCTGACACCAGACCTCGGATTCGCATCGGTGATGTTTTTCACGAAAACATCGATGAAGTTCTCATCTGAACTCTTCGCTGTCAAAGCCAAGTTGCTGACATACAGGTTCTTACTGATGTCAACGTAGTTGTAGAACGAACGCATGCACGGATTGTTGTAATCATAATCGTTGTAATAATAAACACGGTAATCGTAGTTTTCATTGTCCCAGTAACTTTCATCGTAGCCTTTTGCAACTTTCTCATTATCACAAGCATACGGGTAACATGTCATGTCAAAGTCAAGGTTTATCTGATACATGTCGCCGGCTTTCAAATCGACATAATCTGAAAGCGTGATGTTGTATGTTTTCCAACTGTCGTAATTCGTCTGTTCAAGCGGAATGCGTATTTTCTTCACGAGACGCCCGACGCGGCAGGTCCTTCCGTATGCGTTTTTCAAGCCGTCTTCCTGCAAAAATGACATGATATTTGAGTCGTAAATCTTTATTATCCTCAAAATCACTTGGTTAAGACAAATCGCATCGAATGAAATCGTTGCGTTTCCTGCTTCTGGGACAATGACGCCATCATCGCTCCATTTCACCTGCGGCTTCAGTGATTTAAGATTTATTCCGTTGATAATGAAATCGTTGGCAAGACGGTTGCCTTTTGTAGAAACGACGCCGTAACGTATCGTCATGTCAAAATCTTCGTAGTAATAATATGTTTTTGAACAGAAAATGTTCAGGCGGTTTCCGTCGATTGAAGCCGTGAAAGGAATGTTGTTCGTGAACTCAATCATGCCGGTCAGATTCTGGTTTTTTGATAGTTCGTCAGAGAAACAAACATCGATTTTGCTTTCTTTGACATCAATGTTATAGGTGACTATTTTAAATTCGCCTTCCGCCAGAATTGTCAATGTTTTCTTTACGGAACGATTGATTCCCAATGGTTTGCCATCGATTTCAATGTTTATTTCATAATCATTTTCCGTTCTGTTGATGTTTGAGATAACAAGTTGGACATCAGTCCTGGAAACTTCTTTCGCGGAACATTCGTAGCTTTCCAACGTCTTTTTGTCGAGAAGCGAAACCGTTGAGGATGAATTGATTGGCTTCGCGAATTTCAGGTTGATGATGTATGAACATTTGCCGTTTTCATCATTTTGATAAGAGATGCCGCCGACTTCGAAATCCTGTTTCTTCAAGATGAACGAGGTTTTCATAACTCTTTCGTTTGCAGGCATTTCAACGAGCGTCCCGATGTTGAAATCCACGTTGTAAGGGGTGCTTTCCTTCGGACTTTCGTCGAATTGGAAGCCGATGGTGTTTTTGTCAATCCAGATTGCATGTCCGGCGACTTTCGGCGTTATTTCAAAAAGTTTCGACGGCAGTTCCTCACCGAACTGTTTTTTCATTTTCAGTCCTTGCACGAACTTGAATTTCGGCGACTCCGTCTCTGAAATCAGCCCCGAAGTGTAGCTTTCGACGATTCCGACTATCGCCTCGTCAAAAACCGGGATTTTTTCGACGTAAGTTGTTGCTGATTCAGAATGTCCTGAACCGCATGAATTAAAAAATGCTATTGTCAATAAACTGATTAACAATAAATTAAGTGTTAAAAATAATTTTTTCATAATAATATTATTCCGATTGTTCATTAAACAAATTAACGTGCAAAGTTATTAAAAAATTTCTTACTTTTGCAGCCGGATTAGTTATAAAGTTTGTAAAATTGGAAAGGGGCTGGCGCATCATGCTGTTTGGCGTAACGTCGTTGGCGCAGAACCGTCTCTACGGCAGTTACGCTGAGGGATTCGTAGTGAAAACCATTTGTGTGATTCGTGGTGACAAAAAGAGTGCACCGAAACTTCATGTCTTGATGCACTCTCTTAACTCTACTCTCTACTCTCTACTCTCTTAATCCGAAGATTACCAGGCGAAGAGCGGATATTCTGCCATGATGGCGTTGACTTTCTCCTTCACCATGTTGATCTTGGCGTCCGGAGCCGTCTTCGCGACCGGGTCGATTGCCGAGATGACATCGTCGATCATGTCAACGATCGGTTCCATCATGTCTTCCTTCAAGCCGCGTGTCGTGATGGCCGGCGTGCCGATGCGGAGACCTGACGTGAGGAACGGTGAACGGCTGTCGAACGGCACCATGTTCTTGTTGACGGTGATGTCGGCGAGGACAAGCGTGTTCTCGACCATCTTGCCTGTGATCTCCGGGAACTTGGTGCGCAGGTCGATGAGCATCAGGTGGTTGTCGGTGCCGCCGCTGATGATTTTATAGCCTCTCTCGTTGAATGCCTTTGCCATCGCAGCGGCGTTCTTCTTCACCTGGAGGATGTACTCGAAGTATTCATCTGACAATGCCTCGCCGAAAGCGACTGCCTTTGACGCGATGACGTGTTCGAGCGGGCCGCCCTGCACGCCCGGGAACACCGCGCTGTTGAGCAGCGCCGACATCATCTTCACCTCGCCCTTCGGTGTCGTGTAGCCCCACGGGTTCTCGAAGTCCTCGCGCATCATGATCATGCCGCCGCGTGGTCCGCGGAGTGTCTTGTGTGTCGTCGTGGTGACGATGTGGCAGTATTCGAGCGGGTCGTTGAGGATGCCGCGTGCGATGAGACCTGCCGGGTGGCTGATGTCGGCCATCAAGATGGCGCCGACCGAGTCAGCGGCCTTGCGCATACGCGCGTAGTCCCAGTCACGTGAATATGCCGAGGCGCCGGCGATGATGAGTTTCGGCTTGTACTGTGCGACTTTCTTTTCCATGTCGTCGTAGTCAACCATGCCTGTCTCAGGGCTTACCTGATAAGCCACAGGGTTGTAGAGGAGACCTGACGAGTTGACCGGTGAACCGTGTGAGAGGTGTCCGCCGTGTGAGAGGTCGAGGCCCATGAATGTGTCACCCGGCTTCAGGCAGGCGAGAAGCACCGCCATGTTGGCCTGCGCGCCTGAGTGAGGCTGCACGTTCACATATTTTGCCTGGAACAGCTCGCCCGCGCGGTCGATGGCAATCTGCTCGGTCTGGTCAACGATCTGGCAGCCACCGTAGTAACGTTTGCCTGGATAACCTTCAGCGTATTTGTTTGTCATCACCGAACCCATGGCCTTCAAGACCTGGTCGCTGACGAAATTTTCTGATGCGATAAGCTCAATACCGCCCATCTGACGCTTCTTTTCTTTGAGAATCAGATTGAAAACCTGTGTGTCTTTTTTCATTTTAAATTGTATTTAGTTGATATTTAATTACTTAAAATTTTTATTTGATTAAATTTCAAATTCCAAAATTATAAATTTTTCTTTAACAAAATACATTTTAATTTTTTTTAATTTTGCAAAAAAAATCATGACCCTTGACGAGATAAAATCGGTTGTCGCGCCGGAGCTTTCACGTTTCGATCGTTATTACAGGGATGCGCTGCATTCTGACAATTCGCTGTTGGATAAAATCGGTGCTTACTCGTTGAAACACAAGGGTAAACAGCTGCGTCCGCTGTTCGTTTTCCTTTCTGCGAAATGCTTTGGCGAGGTCAACGACAGCACTTATCGCGCCGCCACTTTCATCGAGCTGCTTCACTCCGCCACGCTCATTCACGACGATGTCGTTGATGACGCCGCCGAACGCCGCGGCTTCGCTTCGATAAACGCTCTTTACAAAAACAAAATCGCTGTGCTTTCCGGCGACTATCTTCTTGCAAAAGGCATGATGATAGCTCTGCAAAACAAAGAATATCAGATGCTTGACATGATTTCGGAGGCGGTGGCAAAAATCGGCGACGGCGAGATTTCGCAACTCAATAAAGCCAAGAAAATGGACATTTCCGAAGACGAATATTATCAAATCATCGAGAAGAAAACCGCCTCGCTCATCGCTTCGTGCTGTGCCATCGGTGCCGTCTCGACCAACGCCGACATGCAGCAGGTCGAGGCGATGAAGCAATTCGGCACATACGCCGGAATCGCTTTCCAAATACGTGACGACATCTTTGATTATCAACCTGATAACATGTCGGGAAAAGGCTTCGGCAACGACATCAAGGAACATAAGATGACACTCCCGCTCATCCATCTCCTGAAAGAAAGTTCGCCGTTGGAAAGAGAAATAATCAAAGGAAAGATTCTTCTTTGCGGGAAAAAAACGAAAACCATAAAAAAGATTATCGCCTTGGCAAATGAGAAACACAGCCTCGAATACTGCATCGAAAAGATGAATGAATTTGTGAAAAAGGCTGAAAATCAATTAGATAAAATAAATGATTCTGAAGCGAAAACGGCGTTAAGGAATCTAATGTATTATTGTATAAACAGAAACAAATAAAAAACTCGTGTAACTTGTGTCAATAAACTCGTGTAACTTGTGTCAATAAACTCGTGTAACTTGTGTCAATAAACTTGTGCAACTCGTGTTAAAAATTAAATATGAAAAAACTCTTTTTACTCCTCGCAATCAGTGTGATGTTCGTTGCAAATGCAACTTCCCAGTCGTTTTACGGCGGTGTCGCGCTTGGTGCAGTCACCTCGCAGGTTGACGGCGACGGCAACAACGGTTTCCATAAATTCGGTTTCACCGGCGGCGGTTTCGTCGGACTTGAACTCAACGATATTTTTGATGTTCAACTGGAAATCAAATACATACAAAAAGGTTCAAAGTCGGCTGCCGATGAATTCCCGTCTTTCAAAATCCGTCTCGACTACGTTGAGATGCCTTTGGTTGCGTCTGCGAATCTTGGTTTTATGAAAGTCAACGGAAGGAAAATCGACTGGATAACATTCGAACTCGGGTTAAGTCTCGATGCGCTTGTCTATTCCAACAATACGTTCAACGCCGCTAACGAGGCGACCGACATGTGGCGACCGCTGTGCCTCAACGGAATCCTCGGCATGAAGTTCAGGCTGATGCCGAAACTCGAACTCGGCTTCCGCGTAATCACTTCAGTGACATCGGCTTACAAAGGCAACTTCAATGAAGGAACGGTGCGCTTCGGACAAAAAGGCGCGTTCAACGATGTTCTCGAACTGGTTCTATATTACAGATTGAAATGATTTGAAAAATGAGACATATTAATAAGGTATATAAATTCGGCGGCGCATCGGTGAAAGATGCCGGTGCTGTCAGGAATCTGTTGCATATCCTTGAAAATGAAGACTGCAGCGATTTGCTGCTTGTCATCTCCGCCATGGGAAAGACCACAAACGCAATCGAGAAGGCTTTGAAAGATTTCCGTGACAACGACGGCCATCTTGAAATCAATGCGCTCGAAAGCCTGATGGATTATCATGAGAAGATAATGCTCGATTTGTTTGATGGAAACTCGCAACATCCTGTGTTTGAAAGCGTTGCGAATATGTTTTTGGATTTGTATGACAATCTTCAGGCGACCGGCTACGGCTACGATTACCAATACGATCAGACTGTCAGTTTCGGCGAGATGCTCTCCACAACGATTATTTCGGCGTTTCTGAATGACAACGGAATAAAAAACCGTCTTTTGGACGCACGTGAATACATCATCACCGACCACAACTTCCGTTCGGCGAATGTCGATTTCGATGAGAGCCGGTTGCGTGTTGAGAAACTCAATGAGAATCACGATGGTACGATGCTGATAGCGCAGGGTTTCATCGCCGCATCCTCGAAGCCGGAGGTGACAACGACCTTGGGACGCGAAGGCTCCGACTATACAGCGGCAATCTTTGCCAACTTGTTGGATGTCAAGGAGATGTCGGTGTGGAAAGACGTTGACGGCGTGCGCAATGCCGACCCGAAACGTTTCCCGAAGACTGAAAAAATCAAACATCTTACATATTCCGAGGCGACGGAGCTGACGTTCTACGGCGCCACGGTGCTTCACCCGAAAACGATGAAACCGCTGCAAAACAAGAACATACCGCTGAAAGTGCGCTGCTTCCTCGATTCCAAACTCGAACCTACTGTCATCGACGGAAGCGAGGAGTTCATCAATTACGTTCCTTCGTTCATCGTCAAAGACAATCAGGTGCTTGTGACAATCCGGCCGCGCGACTATTCGTTCATGAATGAACAGAACCTCGGTATCCTTTTCGGTATGCTGAACGAGCTGAACATCCACGCCAACATGATTCAGACTTCGGCCCTGAACCTCTCGATTTGTTTTGACGAAAACGCACACAAACTCAACGCACTCATCGCTTCTGTTGAACAGTCGTTTGAAGTCAGATATAACGCCGGATTGCAGCTTTTTACAGTCCGTCATTACAAGGAAGGCGTTGAGAATGAGTTTATTAAAGAAAAGAAAGTCTTTGTCGAGCAACGGAGCAGAAGCACTGTCCAGATCGTTTTGGGATAAAAGAATTTTTCGTATTTTTGCAACCTAAATTTTAAAATTATGTCGTGTTTCATTGTACCTTTGGCGCAGGCTGTCGCCACGACACTCAGCCGGAAAATGTCTGAAAAGAATAACAAGAACTCACAGAACGTTTGGATTCAGCAGCTTCCAAAGTTGGAGCTGATGCTTTGGGGCGGTGCTGCGATGCTCATCGTTGACCACATCCTGTCTGGCGAAGTCTCGTGGCAATATCCGTTTTTCACTGCTTTGACCGAGGCAGGCGGCGTCCAGATAATGTTGAAGGAGATGCTTACCGTTGGAGTGCCGATGTCGTTGATTGTCACCGCTTTGTGGGCGGGATATGTTGTGATGAAACGGCGTTTGGCCTGATTCAAGTATCTTTATTTCACGTTTACGCTCACTCTCCCGAATTTCTTTCTTGTAAGAACTATGAACGTGATGAGTCCGGCGACGTGGACGGCTGCTATCATCCAGAAGATGGCGTTGTAGCCGCAGTATTCGGCGATGACGCCTCCGAGCAGCACGCCGAGTCCGATGCCGAGGTCCCACGATGTCAGGATGGTGCTGTTGGCGGTGCCGCGCTCGTCGTGGCGGGCGATGGCGATGATCATGTTCTGAAACGCCGGCCAGATGTGTCCGTTGCCGAGGCCTATAAGTGCGGCGGCGATGTAATAGCCTGTCATTGAAGGATATGCGATGAAAGTTGTGTAACCGAGTGTCGATAAGATGATGCCTTCCAAGGCGTTGTGTGTCAGCTTGCCTTCACGCAGCGTCTTGTTTCCCCAGAGACGTGAGAGAATCAGTCCGGCCGACAGAATCATGAAGAAAGTGCCGGTGCCGGAAGTTATGCCGAGGCGTTCCTTGCTGTAGATTGCGAGGTAGTTGCTCATCACGCCCCAGCAGAATCCGAAGAAACATAAGTTGAGTGCGAGGAACCATCCGCGGAGCAGGAAGAACCTGTCTAACGAGAGTTTGCGGTTTTTCTTCTCGATGGGTTTTGGTGTCACTTCCAGCATCGCCGCGCTGATGAGGCCAAGGCCGGCGACGATGAACGCGAGCCAGAAAAGCACGTCGAAGTCATTGACATAGTGATAGATGAAGATCGCGACTGTCGGGGCGATGGCGGAGGCGAGGTTGTTGCTGATGCCGTAGAAGCCGATGCCTTCGTTGCGCCGCGACGACGGCAGCACGTCGATTGCCATCGTCGAGTTCGCCACCGTGCAAGCTCCGAACGGGCCGCCGTGCAACGTGCGTATCACCGCGAAAAGCATCAGGCTGCCGGCAACGAGATAACTCCCGAAAAACAGGAAACACACGAAAAGACAGATGAGAAGGACTTTCTTACGCGGGAAACTGTCAACAAGGAAACCGCTGAACGGACGCATCAGGATGGCGACCAGAGTGTAACCCGAAAGCACAAGCCCGATCATGTCTTTCGTGGCGTTGAACGTCTCGCTGAGGTAAAGAGGCAGCAGCGGCGTCAAAAGGTAAAAAGCGAAAAACAAGGTGAAGTTCGTCGCCATCACCTTGATATAGTTTGAATTCCAGAGTTTTTCCTTTGGAGCGGATCCTGATGTTTTCACTTTGTTTGCAATGTTTTTAAACGCCGCAAAATTACAAAAAAAATTTTTCTGTGAGAATTGTTTTTTACGTATTGTACTTTGTTTCAACCACGAATCACACGAATCTGACGAATGCTTATGTCGGAATTTCAAGTGTGTACGCCGTAACCTGCCGTTTCCGCGACCTTGAAATCTGGTCGAACGACTACTTCCTGACGCTCGCCGACAGGATAAGGTTCGTGTAAACAATTGAAAAACAACGGAGCAAGGCCGTTCTGCGATCGCCTTGCTCCGTTAAATATTACCAGTTGAGAATCTTTTTGAAGTCGTAATCCTCTGGATTCTCGACATATTTCTTCGCTGCTTCGTAGTCGTCGGGGGTGATGTATTGCAGGCATTCGCTGAATACGAGCCGTGCCTTGCCGCCTTTCATGTTGACGAGACGCGGTTTCACCTTGCCGTTTTCGTCTTCCACGTCTTTGAGATACAACGGTGCGATTTCGCCGACTTGGTTAGCCGTCACCATCGCGCCGGTCACGCCCTGGTCGTAGAGCTTCTTCACGCCGTAGCCGAGGATGGAGCAGTAATAAAGGTCGAAGGCGCATGGATCGACGCAGCGGATTTCGTAACCGATTTCCACCGGGCGGCTCTTGATGCTTATGTTGAGCTTTTTCAGTTTTTCTTGCAGCAACATATTGAAAATATGAGCTTTACTTACATTCCCAAGCTCCGGATGACCGTGTTCGTCGTATGTGAAGTTGACGCCTGAATTTTTGATTTCTTCATCTGTCATGAAATGGAACACGCCTTCGCTGATGATGACGACACCGTATCCGACGCCGATCATCTTGCGTTTTATCATCGCGCTGATGGTGAGGTTGAGGATTTTGTCGAAGGTCACTTCCGTGTTATAAAACATCTCCGGGATGATGATCATCGGGTAATGACATGCCGCGCCCATCGCGAAAGCGAGGTGTCCGGCCTCGCGTCCCATCGCGGAGACGACGAACCAGTTGCCGCTCGTGCGTGCGTCTTCATACACCGTCTGCGAAATCTTCACGCCGGCTTCCTTGGCGGAATAATATCCGAAGGTAGGACTTCCTTCAGGAAGCGGGAGGTCGTTGTCGATGGTCTTCGGGACGTGAATGTTCTGGACTTCCACGTTGTTGGCTCTCAAGAACTTGGAGATGCGGTTGGCTGTCGAAGCCGTGTCGTCACCGCCGATTGTCACGAGAAGGTTGACGTCGTTTTTCACGAAGAAATCCACGTTGAACTCTTCGTCTTTCGGTTTGTAACGGCTCATCTGCAAGGCCGAACCGCCCATTTTCATGATCTGGTCGGCATAAAGGAAGTCGATGTCGATGGTTTTAGGATTCGGCTTGAACAGGTTTTTGTACCCTTCGTGAAGGCCGATGACCCTGTAGTTGTCTTTCAGAAACGTCTTGGCGACAGTGCTTATTACAGTGTTGATTCCTGGTGCCGGGCCGCCGCCGGCGAGTATTACGATTGATCTCATTTTAATGATTTTGTTAAACGTGCAAAAGTAAAAAATAATTTTTATCGGCGGCATGTTTTTTTGAAAAAATAGTTTGTATATAAATAATAATAATTGGTGTCCCTGTCAAAAATTTTGTTACTTTTGCAGTTTAAATTTTAAGTTGAAAAAATACAGATGTATAGTTATATATCCGGGACTGTCGTTGAGAAGAATCCTGCCTTTGTTGTAATTGATAATCAAGGGATTGGATACTTAATCAATATAACATTGAATACCTTTACGGCCATTGGCGAGAAGGAGAAGGTGAAACTTTTTGTGCATCTTGCGATACGTGAGGACGCACATGTGATGTATGGTTTTTACACCGAACAGGAGCGTTCGTTATTTCTTCAGCTCATCACCGTGTCGGGAGTCGGGTGCAACACGGCGCGCCTGATACTGTCGTCGATGACGGTGAAGGAGGCCGTTGACGCCATCGCCACGAACAACATCAAGATGATTCAGTCGGTGAAAGGCATAGGTGCGAAGACAGCCCAGCGCATCGTCGTTGACCTTCACGACAAGGTCGGGAAGATGGATGTGGCAGCCGCCGAAAATTCATCGGCCGGATACAATACATTGAAAGAGGAAGCGTTATCTGCATTAATGGTTTTAGGTTTCAGTAAATTGAATATCGAAAAAACATTGGACAAGCTCCTCAAACAGATGGCGAGTCCTTCTGTGGAGGATCTTATAAAAGAAGCGTTGAGATTGTTGTGATTTTTAATTAAGACTATGATTTTGAACAAGTTGAAATATTATATTGCGGCCATGTTGCTGTGTGTGAGCATCCTCGCACAGGCTCAGATGGCCGATACCGCAAGCGTTGTCAGACCGGGTGAGTTGGTTTACCCGATACCTCATGATAACGGCAACCCATTTGAACAAGGAAACCAGTCGGGGCTTTATTTCCAGGATCCGCCGAACATCACGCGCAGCATCGAATACGATCCGGTGACAGGGCAGTATGTCTTCGTGAACAAGATCGGCGACTTCACCTACCGTGACCCTTACACGATGACGCAGGAACAATATTTGGAGTATTACCGCGACAAGGCAATCAAAGACTACTGGAAGGAACGCCGTGACTCCTCGACCGGAAGCAGCAACGGCAACCAGCTGATTCCGACGATGTACGTGGGCGGCAAGGTCTTTGACAAGATTTTCGGCAGCAACACCATCGACATCAAGCTGCAAGGCTCCGCCGACGTTACGTTTGGATTCAAAAAACAGAGACGTAGGGACCCGTCACTCACGACGGCGCAGCAGAACACTACGAACTTCGACTTTGACATGCACATGCAGATCAGCGCGGCGGCGAAGATCGGTGAGAAAATCAACTTCAAGTTGAACTATAACACTGAGACTCAATTCAGTTTCGAGAACAAGTTCACGTTGAAATACGAAGGCGACGAGGATGACATCATCCAGCTCATCGAAGCCGGTGACGTAAGCATGCCGCTGCGCAGCTCGTTGATAACCGGCACGCAGTCGCTTTTCGGCTTCAAGACGAAGCTGAAATTCGGCAAGACGACCGTCACGGCCATCGCCTCATATCAGGAGAGCGAGACGCAGAACATCGCCGTCAACGGTGGCGCGATGAAACAGGAATACGAGATCGAATGCGTCGATTACGAAGAAAACAAACACTTCTTCCTCAGCCAATATTTCCGCGACCACTACGAAGAAGCACTCGCAAACCTCCCGACAGTCACGTCAAGCATCAACATCACGAAACTCGAAGTCTGGGTCACAAATACAAGCTCGACTTACGACAACAACCGTAACATCATCGCTTTCACCGACTTGGGTGAGTATAAGAATGAGTGGATTTACAATCACGGCAAGGTCAGCAGCAATCTGTCATATAACATGGAGTTCCCTGACAATTACGCCAACGACCTCGTCATGAACATGGATACCGTCCAGATCAGGGATTTGAACACGGTAACTTCATATCTTACCACGAAAGGTTACACATCGGGTCTCGATTTCGAGAAGATCCAGAAGGCGAGGAAACTGTCGGCATCGGAATATTCCTACAACCCGAAACTGGGTTTCATCACATTGAATATCACGCTCAACAGCAATCAGTCGCTCGCTGTCGCATATCAATATACTGTCATCGGTCAGGAAGGTGTCTTTCAGGTCGGTGAATTTTCCGACCAGGGCATTACCGAACCTAAGATGTTGGTCGCCAAGCTGTTGAAGGCCACGACCATCAACACGAGGATGCCTATGTGGGACCTTATGATGAAGAACGTCTATAACATGAGGGCTTATCAGATCGGCGCCAGCAACTTCGTGATGAACATCCTTTATCTCGGAAACAACAACGGCGTCTCGACAGGTTATTTCGCTGATGCCAAGGACGATTTGAAAGGCAAGTCGCTCCTGAACCTGATGGGCATGGACCGTTTGAACAACCAGAACAACCCTGTCGATGGCGGTGACGGAATGTTCGACTTCATCAACGGGGCCACGACAACCGGCGGTACCATCAACGCGGCGACGGGACGAATCTACTTCACTGTCCTGGAACCTTTCGGTGGCAGAATCAGGGAGATCTTCGCCGACGACCCGGTGCTTGCCGAGAAATACGCCTTCGACTCACTTTACAGAACCACGAAGGTGATGGCGAAACAGTACGCCGAAAAGAACAAGTTCCGCATGGAAGGTTCTTACACCTCTTCGTCGGGTGCCGAAATCAACCTCAACGCTCTTAACGTGGAGCCGGGTTCGGTGACTGTCACCGCAGGCGGAATGCCGCTGGTGGAGAACGTCGATTACACCGTTGACTACACCCTCGGCCGTGTCACGATTCTCAACGAAGCCCTGCTCAACTCCGGCGCCACAATCAACGTGTCTTTGGAAAACAACACCTCGCTTTCGACGATGCGCAAGAATTACTTGGGCGCGCGTGTGGAACATGAATTCGACCCGAATTTCATCGTCGGAGGTACGATACTTCACCTCTCGGAAAGGTCATACACTACAAAGGTCAACTACAGCGATGAACCGATTTCCAATACGATTTATGGCTTCGATGTCAATTATCAGACTGAATCACAATGGCTTACGGATGTCCTTGACAAATTGCCGCTTTATGAGACAAGTACGAAGTCGAGAATAACACTCTACGGCGAGTTCGCACAGTTCATCCAAGGCATAAACAAGAACGCTGGCCAGAATGTTGGCACGTCGTACATCGATGACTTTGAAGGTGCGAAATCAACCATCGACCTGCGCCAGTGGCATTACTGGCATCTCGCCAGCACGCCGCAGCACCAGCAGGGACTGTTCCCGGAAGGTGACGTCCTCGGCCTTGAAAACGGATTCAACCGCGCCAGGCTTTCGTGGTATATCATCGACCAGTCGGTGTTCTACGACAGATACGGGACGTTGCTGCCGAAGAATATCACCAACGACGAACTTTCCGACAACCGCGTGCGTCAGGTGCTTCTCACCGAAATCTATCCGAACCGCGATATTGAGTCTGGAACGGCTACCAACATGTCGGTGCTCAACCTCGCTTATTATCCGAAGGAACGTGGCGCGTATAACTTTGATACAGAAAATGTTAATGAAGACGGTACTTTCAGCAACCCGGAAGACAGATGGGGCGGTATGATGCGTGCCATCGAGTCGTCGGACTTCAACTCGACAAATGTCGAATACATCGAGTTCTGGATGATGGATCCGTATTACGACACCATGGATCAGACCAACACAGGTCGCCTGTATTTCAACTTGGGCGATGTCTCTGAAGACATTTTGAGAGACGGACGCAAGTCGTACGAGAACGGTTTCCCGACGACCTCGGAGGTTGTCAACGTTGACACCACGATTTGGGGCCGTGTGCCGTCGTTGCAGGCTCTCGTGGAGTCGTTCGACAACAACCCTGATTCACGTCAGTATCAGGATGTCGGTTACGACGGCCTCTCTGATTCCGACGAGCGTTCGTTCCATGCCGGTTTCCTCGCCAAGATGCAGCAGAGGCTGAGTCCGGAGGCGTTTGCAAAACTGAATGAAGACCCATCGTCTGATGACTATCATTATTTCAGAGGTGATGATTATGACAATGCGAATGCGGGAATCCTTGAACGCTATAAGAAATACAACGGCAATGAAGGCAACTCGCCTTCGGAGACGCAGACTTCCGGCAGCTACACCACCAATAACAGCACGCTGCCTGATGTGGAGGATATTAATAAGGATAACACTTTGAGTGAATCTGAAAACTATTACCAATACGTCATCGACCTCGACCCGGCGAAGATGACGATGACCGGGCAGAACCGCATCGCCGACATCCAGGAAGTGAATGTGCGCACCGTCAACGGCGAGACGAAGAGGGTGAAATGGTATCAGTTCCGCATCCCGATCAGGGAGCCTGACAAGGTGATCGGTAACATCGAAGGCTTCAACTCAATCAGATTCATGAGGATGTTCCTCAAAGGGTTCAAGAATGACATCGTGCTGCGTTTCGCGACCCTCGACCTTGTGCGCGGCGAATGGCGCACTTACACCAACGCCATCATGGCGCCCGGCGAATACCAGCCTGGCGACCAGTCGAACCACACCGTGTTCGAGATGTCGGCGGTGAACATCGAGGAGAACAGCAGCCGCACTCCGGTGCCTTACTGCATCCCGCCAGGAGTGCAGCAGGAGGTTTACACCGGCTTGACGACCACGGTGAAACAAAACGAACAGGCACTTCAGATGTCGGTGAAGAACCTCGTTGACGGCGATGCGCGCGCCGTCTATAAGACCACCGAGTTCGACTTCAGATATTACAAGAAACTGAAGATGTTTGTACATGCAGAGAGCATGAACTTCAGCGAAGACGTGAAAGACTACGAGGTCTCGGCCTTCATCAGGTTCGGCTCCGACCTGACCGACAACTACTACGAATACGAGGTGCCGTTGAAGATAACGCCTTGGGGCGTGTCAGTCACCGATGAGTATGGGATATGGCCTGAAGAAAACAACTTCGAGATTGTCTTCGATGAGGTAATAAAGGTGAAGGTGAACAGAAACGAAGCCATCGCCAACGGCAACAAGGAAGTGAAGATAAACAGGCTTTACACCGAGATGGACGGGAAGAACTACGTGAAAGTGTTGGGCAATCCGACCATCAGCGAAGTGCGTTCCATGATGATAGGTATCAGGAATCCGAAACGTGACGGCGAAGTCGCCGAAGACAAGAGCGTCATCTTGTGGATCAATGAGTTGAGGATGACCGACCTTAACAACAATGGCGGTGTCGCTGCCACAGGACGTGCGGAGGTGCAGCTCGCCGACCTCGGACGCGTGACGGTGGCGGGGACATACCAGTCGGCCGGATATGGATCGCTCGAGACAAAGGTCACACAGAACCAGATGCAGTCGTCGGGATATTACAATGTCTCGGCCGACATCGACCTCGGTAAGTTCATGGCCCCGCAGAAGTCGGGGATGTCAGTGCCGGTGCATTTCGACAAGAACCAGACGACACTCACGCCTGAATACAACGCCCTCGACCCGGACGTGAAACTCAAGACGGCTCTGAACAGCCTCGACAGCGACGGCAAAGACTCACTCAACGCGATGGTGCGTGACGTGACATCGCAGACCAACTTCAATGTCAATAACTTGAAGAAGAACCGTGTCGGCAACAAGAAACCGCACTTCTGGGATGTCGAGAACCTGAGCGCATCGTATGCATATACCAACCAGGAACACACCACACCTGACTATGAAAACAACTCGCAGACAACACACCGCGGCGGACTTGGCTACGCATATACCACCAACTCGAAACCGTGGGAGCCTTTCGCGAAAGTTAAATGGCTGCAGTCAAAACACTTAGCTCTAATCAAGGATTTTAACTTGTATTACATGCCTAAGAGTTTCAGCTTCAATACTGAAATGTTCAGGTCATTCCAGGAACAGAAGATGCGCAACAAGTCATCGGGTTTGTTGATTATCAGGCCGACGATTGCCAAAGACTGGGATTGGTCGCGTAACTACGACTTCCGCTGGGACATCTCGAAGAGCCTGAATTTCACATATCACGCCACGGCTAACGCATACATCTACGAACCCGCCGGAAATCCGGAAAAGGACAGCGAAGAGTGGAGACTGAACCGCGACACCATCAACAGAGAACTCGCCAAACTCGGCTCCATGGACAATTACGTCCAGAATTTAAAGGTGAGTTACAACATCCCTGTCAACAAGCTGCCTTTCTGCGACTGGCTCGGCTCCACGTTCAATTACGCCGGCAACTATCGTTGGACGGCCAACTCACACGCCTTGCAGAAACGTCTCGGCAACACTATTCAGAATGACAACAGCGTCCAGCTTTCAGCAAACGCCGACCTGTCGAAACTCTACAACAAGATACCTTATTTAAAAAAGGTGCTTTCGCCGAAGCGTACCAATAATAGAAATTCAAAGCCGAAAAAGGATGATGAGAAGCCAAAGAACGATACCGTCGTCAAGAAAGAAAGGCCGAATACGGGGAAGGCTATCGGTGACGCCGCGCTTCATATCGTCTGCATGGTCAAAAAGGTGACGTTCAGCTATTCGCAAAGTGCAGGTACTACGCTGCCGGGCTTCATGCAATCGCCTGATTTCTTCGGGATGACATCGGGCTCGCAGGCTCCGGGATTCGCCTTCATCGCAGGACAGAACGGCGACATCATGAACAGGTCAATCGCCAACGGCTGGCTCAGCACCGACTCAACGTTCAACTCACCGTATTCGGAGAAGAAGAGCGACCAATATAATTATAAGGTGCAACTCGAACCTTACACCGACATCAAGATCGAGGTGACAGGTAACAGGACTTACGCCGAGAACTTCCAGGAGTATTTCCGCGCTGACATGGCCGGACAGTTCCAGTTCTACACCCCGACCAACACCGGTAACTACAGCATCTCGTATCTGATGGCCTCGACATCGTTCTCAAACGGAAACGCTTTGTTCGACAATATGTTGGCGAATCGTCAGGACGTGGCGTTGCGTCTCGCCGAAAACAACCCGAAATGGGTGGAGATGGGCAAGCCGATGGTTTATGACAGCATCGGACACGGATATTTCCCGTTGGGATACGGCTCGACATCGCAGGAGGTGCTGACGTATTCTTTCCTCGGCGCATATTCCGGCGAAAACGGCTCGAAGGTGTCGCTTGAACTTTTCAGAAAGTTCGCGCTGCCGAACTGGACGCTGAACTTCACGGGCCTCACGAAAATCCCCGCAATCAAGAAAGTGTTCAAGACAGTGAACATCTCACATTCATACAAGTCAACGTATAACATCTCAACATGGGGGTCGAATGTCAATTACGATGCTAACAACTCGATGTCGTTGTTCGAAGGCACTAACATCAGGATTCCGCAGTACGACATGTCGCAGATCACCTTGACAGAGCAATACGCCCCGCTCATCGGAGTCACGATGGCGTTGAACAACAGCTTCGCCCCGAAGTTTGAATACAAGAAGTCGAGGACGCTCACATTGTCGTACAGCAACAATCAGGTGACTGAAGTCGAAGGACGTGAAATCGTCATCGGATGCGGATACACATTCAAGGACTTGGGCTTCACGATAGCGGCATTGGACGGCGCTTCCACCAGGAAAGTCAAGAACGATCTCACGTTGAAACTCGATCTCGGCTTCAGAAGAGACAAGACCACCTTGCGCAGCATAGATGAGAACTACAGCCAGATTTCTTCAGGCCAGAACAAGGTAAACGTCTATCTGACAGCTGATTACAATTTCAGTCAGAGACTGTCGGCGCAGGCGTTCTTCAAGTACGACATGTCTGATCCTTTCATAGCCAATTCCTACAAGACGACCAACGTCTATGCGGGCGTTACCATGAGGTTCAGCTTGACGCAATAAAAATATTTTTAAATATTTGAAAATGATAAGATAAAAGTTGTAATTTTGCAGCACGAAAAAAATAAATTTTTATAAAAAATATGAATACTCCATCAAATTTAAAGTACACAAAGGATCACGAATGGATCCGTTTGGAAGGTGAAACAGCATACGTCGGTATCACAGACTATGCACAGCATGAATTAGGTGACATCGTTTTCGTTGACGTTGATACAGTTGACGAAACACTCGAAGCTGAAGAGACATTCGGCACGGTCGAGGCTGTCAAGACATCATCAGAACTTTTCCTGCCGGTCGCAGGTAAGGTCGTTGAGTTCAACGAGGCACTTGCCGACGCTCCTGAATTGGTCAACAAAGACCCATACGGCGAAGGCTGGATGATTAAAATTGAAGTCAACGACGCAGCTGACGTTGAAGGCCTGCTCGACGCTGAAGCCTACAAAGCTCTCATCGGCTAATCCTTGATGCGCCTTACAAGAAATATCTACCCCGGCTTGATTTGCGGTGTCATAATACTGATACTGACAACACTGCCGGGGTCTTGTTTTCCAACGGTCAAGACATTCTGGCAATGGCTCGGCCCCGACAAAATTGTTCACCTTATAATGTTCGGGTCTTTGGCGTTTTCGATTCCTTTCGGATACAGGGAGAAGTATTGTCGGGATGCAAAGTCGTTTGGGAACAGGTTGCTGTGGCTGTCGTTTCTGCTGTCAACGGCATACGGAGGAGCGACGGAATTGCTGCAAAAGATACCGATATTGCGCAGAAGCGGTAATGTCTATGACTTTCTTGCAGACGTAATTGGTTGTTTATTAGGAGTTTTCATTTTTAAAATGATTTATAAAAAAAAGTTGAAAAAATTGACTTGTGATTAAATAAAATTTGCTATCTTCGCAGCGTTTTTATAACAGAATAAAAATTAAAAAATATGGAAATAAAGAAATCACCTAAAGCGGATCTGGACGGCAAGAAGTTGACGTTCACCCTTGTCGGACTCGTAGTTTCACTGTTTATTGTCTGGCGTGTATTTGAATACAAGAGCTATGACAAACAAGTGGCCGAAATTTTTGAAAGAACAACAGAAGTCATTGAGGAAGAAATGGTTGAAATCACAAAACAGGAACAGCCAAAACCTCAGACCGAGGCTCCAAAACCTCAGGTGACGAAGATTGAAATCGTTGAAGACGATGTGGAAGTTGAAGACGACCTCGATCTTAACGCTGAAGTCTCACAGGACGAAGTCATCGAAGAATACACCTATGAGGCTCCTGCAATGGAAGAAGAAGAGATTGTTGAAGCTGAAATCTTCAAGGTAGTGGAGGAAATGCCTGAATTCCCCGGCGGTCCCGCAAAACTCCTTGAATATATCGGTAAGAACGTCAAATACCCGATGATGGCTCGTGAAAGCGACATCCAAGGCAAGGTTTTCGTTCAGTTCGTTGTCGAACCCGACGGCTCAATCTCGAAAGTTCAGTTGCTCCGTGGTATCGGCGGCGGCTGCGACGAAGAAGCTATGCGCGTTGTCCAGTCAATGCCTAAGTGGAAACCCGGCAAGCAGCGTGGCGCACCGGTCCGTGTCCAATACATGGTGCCAATCGTTTTCAAACTTCAGTAAGATTTGATGCGGAAAAAATATGAAAGAGACATGCACAATGTCTCTTTTTTTTGCTATTTTTGCAACGTTTTATTAACGCTTGTAATTTGTTGATTACGTGGAAAAAAGGAATAAATACAGCTTCAGACTTTTCGGAAACAAAGACCTTCCGTCGTATTTTCTCGAACGTCGTAATGTCATAAGAATGATATTCTTCACGACGGTTTATTCCCTCGTTTTCATCAATATCTTCAGGCCGTTCAATTCGGAAAACTGGATTCCTAACGGCAACAGCACCAATTACTTCATGTATTCGTCACTGATGGTTGTCATCGGGATGGTGGTAATCTCATTAAGCCGTCTGATAATGCATTATGTCGTAAAGAAAGTTCAGATTGGATATACCGAATACATCGTCTGGCTCATTTTCGAGTCGTTCATGCTCGCCGCTTTTTACGTCTTCATCGCATATAAAGTCGGTTTCGTGGAGAATTATCTGACCAACACACCTAATACGACATTGTGGGTGGCACTTTTTGACATTTTCAGAAAAGCCGCCGTCAACACGATTTGGATGCTCCTGATTCCATATACCATCGCACTTTTATTTCTAAGCAATGAAGACCTTCGGAAAAAAATCATTGAGAGCGAAAACCAACCTGCGGGAAGGGTAATCCAATTTAAGGATGAAAGAGGCGAGATGCGTTTCTCGACGGCACTCGAAAACATTCTTTACATCGTGGCAGCCGATAACTACGTGAATATCAAGTATGTAAGTAACGATGGAGTGTCCGACTACCTGCTTCGGAACAAACTAAAAAACATTGAAGAGGACATGGCAAACACGCCGTTGCGTCGCTGTCACCGCTCGTATATGATTAATCTTGTTCACGTGACATCGATAAAACATGACAAAGACGAGCTGAGCCTTGAATTTGACACGACAAGCATCAAAGACGTGACATTGACAAAGACTTACTACGATTCAATCATTGAAGCTTTCATGAAATATTCCGGTCAAGACAATTTAAGATGAAAAGGATTCTTTCAATTCTGATGCTGTTGTCGGCGTTGTTTCCGATGCAAGAGGCCGAGGCTCAATACAACCACCGGCATTATATCCTTATGGGAAGAATCGACCTGTCGAACCAGGAATATTCTGAGGCAATACAGAATTTCAATATCGCGATTCTCGCGAAACCCAATGATTTCGAGGGATATTTCCTTCGTGGCATCGCGAAATACAGCCTCTCTGATTTCAACGGAGCTATTGAGGATTTCACACGGACCATCGAACTCCATCCACTTTACGTCAGGGCATATCAATACCGCGGAATCGCAAACGACAACCTTTCAAATTATTCATCGGCGATGGATGACTTCCGTTACGCGATAACTATGGATCCGTATAACGAGGAGCTTCATCTCGCCTGCGGTTCCACACTCATGCATCTGAATGATTACAATGGCGCCATTGCGGAATTCGATACGGCTTTGATTATCAATCCGGATAACTCCAACGCATTGATTTCCAGAGGTATTGCGAAAAGATACATCGAAGACCTCGACGGTGCCGTTCAAGACCTCAATCTTGCGGTTTATAACGATTTCTTTAATGTGGAGGCTGTCATACGCCGCGGAATGATTGAAATTGAGCGCGAGAACTATGATTTGGCGATGAAAGATTTCAACGAAGCCTTGAAAATGGACAGGGAAAACCCTTTTATTTATTTTAACAGAGCCGTGGCATATCTCAACCTCGGCGATACCATTTCGGCGTTGAAAGATTACGAAAAAGTCAACAACCTCGACCAGCGTAATGCGCTGACATATTTCAACCGAGCTATCATATATTCTAATCTTGGTGAGTACGATGTCGCTATGGCGTTGTATAACAAGACGATAGAAATCAATCCGAGCAATATTTACGGATATTTCAACAGAGGAATTTTATATTACAAACTTGAGATGTGGGATGCCGCCGAGGAGGATTTCACCACCGTCATTGACTTGTTCCCCGACTTCATCGACGCATGGGTCAACAGGGCGGCGGTGCGTTTCGAGAAAAACGACAGGAAAGGCGCCGAGATGGACAGATACCATGCCAGGGAGATTATGGCGTTCGTGAGCGAGAAAGACGCCAACATCGACTCGCTTTACAGGCAGTATGCAGGAAAGGATTACAACAAAATCATCCAGTTTGAGTCGGATTTCGTAAGCGGCGACGCTCACGGAAATTACACACAGTTCGCCGACATCACCATCATGCCGTTTAAAAACTATGTCGTCAACATCGTGACTGACAAGAACCCGCATATTGACGCGACGTTGAGCCAGCTGTCGGAAACGGAGATTTTGAACGGCAGCCTCGCTTACGTGATAAATGACGTCAGAGAGGACGGACATGTCTCGAATATCAACGACTCGGTGATAAATTATGCCAAGAGCGAGTCGCTTCGTGAGTTCTTGACCGGTTTGTACAATCTCGAGGTGAGCAATTACCAGCGCGGGGCCGACATCTTCCGTTCGTTGATTGACGACCCGGTGCTCGGTGTCTATGCGTGCATCAACCTTGCAGCCATGCTTTATGAAAAGGCGGAGTTGGTGCTTGTTGACGACAACTTCGACAACTCAGTGTATATCACGCAGAAGAGAGTGAGCGGGAAAACCTATAACTATTCGAAGGCTACGCCTGACTATCAAGAGTCTGCGGCCACGTTGGAAGCGGCGTTGACGAAAAACAAACGGAATGCCTATCTCTGGTACGATTTGGGTAACATACATTTGCAGATGAAAGACTATCCGCGTGCTATCGATGACTACACAATGGCTGTAAAGTATGACTCTAATCTCGCCGAGGCGTATTACAACAGGGCTTTGACATTGCTTTTCCTTCGTAAGGACGATTTGGCGAAGAAGGATTTGAGCAAGGCCGGCGAACTCGGTGTCAAAGAGGCTTACGTGGTGATGAAACGATTTACGGAATAAATCCGTAAGATTCAGTGAAATTTATTTTTTTACGGCAATGAAATGATTTTTCAAAACAAAAGTCAAGGGAAACTGCGGGCAAAAATTGTTAGTGACATTTAGCAGTGTGAGAAGGATTGTATTAAACTCCAATGGAGAATTGGAGTCTTTGTGCCCACTGTCCCCTTGACTTGTAGATCTTTATGCAGAAAACCACGTCTTAAATTCAGACACACGTGCTTTGCTGACTATTATCTTTTCTGGTGTGGGAACTGTGAGATTCAATGAAATCTTGTTCCCGAACCATAATGTTATATCTTTAATTGCGTTGTGTGAGACAATATACTGCCGGTTTGCACGGAAGAATTTTCTTGAGTCCAGCTGCTGCATTAACTCATCAAGATTCTGGCTGAAGTAATGAGCTTTGTTTTCTTTTGTGATAACTTTTGTAATCTTTTCGTCAATGTAGATATATGCAATGTCGCTTGACGACAAGGGTATAAGTTTATCACGTTCCGGAACAAGAAAATATGATTTATATTGTCTTTCCTCATCCTTGTTTTGTGGCGCAAAATTACGAAAAATTTCAGTATAATTGTATGTTTTTGTTGAAAAATTTCTGAATTTATTTATGGCTCTTTCCAAGTCCTCCTTGATAATCGGTTTCAACAGATAATCAATGCTATTCACCTCAAAAGCCTTCAGCGCAAATTCGTCGTAGGCAGTTGTGAAGATGATTGGGCATTGCACTTTCACCCTGTCGAAGATGACAAATGACGAACCGTCGGCGAGATGAATGTCCATAAATATCAGGTCGGGTTGTGTTTTTGATTGAAGATACTCCACGCTGTCTTCTATGGTCTGGATGACATTCAACACCTTGATGTCTGGTTCAACCTGCATTATCGTCTGCTTCAGCGACTCGGCTGCTATTTTTTCGTCTTCTATGATAATTGCCTTGATCATATCAATACCTTTTTTTTGTTTAACGGTACAAATACTTCAAAATTTGTGTCCGTCACGCTGATTTCAACCTCCCTGCCCCATTTCAGCAGATAGCGTTCTGAAAGATTGGCCAAGCCGATGCCATGGCCCGGCTTGGCATCAATCTTTCGTTGCAATTTATTATTGACAAGAATTTTTTCGGGGTCATTTTCAGTTGAAATCTCTATCGTGAGAGGTTGCCTGTCGCTGATAACGTTGTGTTTTATGGCGTTTTCAATCAAGACCTGAAGACTCAACGGCAGGATTTCATAATTGAGGAACTTGTTGTCAATGTTGAATTGGATCTTGAGGTTGTCGCCATATCTTATCTGCATCAGATGGCAGAATGAATTTGTGAATTTCAGTTCCTGTCCAAGTGTCACAACCTCCTTGTTTTCAAGAGTATAACGCAGGACTTTCGACAATTCCTGAAGATATTCCTGTGCTTTCTCCTTGTCGATGCCGATTAATCCCTGGAGTGTGTTGAGGCTGTTGAACATGAAATGCGGGTTCATCTGGTTTTTCAGGACCTCATATTTTGCGAGCATGTTTTCAGCCACAAGCGCCTCGTTTTCAACGGCTATCTCTTTTCTTCTCTGGTTCAAGACAATCAGTTGCCATGAGAACACTGCAATGACTGATGTGAAGACATCGCGGAAGAATCCGTTTCTGAACAGCTCAACCTTTCGGTGTAAGTGCATCGGAATGTTGCCAGTTTTACCTTGCGGGATGTCGAGGAATATCGGGCGAATCAGTGTCATAATATAACTCATTGCCGCTGTTATAATAAGGCATCCGATTATGATTATTGTCATCCTGATCCACGGCTTTAAGTTTTTCTTCTTGTAAATCAGTATGTTGAAGAGGAAAATCAAAAATGCCAAGATGAAGGTGAAGACGAGGTTGATGATAAATCCGGCCGGGCGGAACGGCGGCTTGTGGAAGTTTGCGTCATGCATGAAAGTGATGCCGTCGCTGAACCACATGCTTATCGCTATGGCGAGGTGCAGACCGAGGCTGATTGCCAGCGCCAACACTAACAGCCATCTCACATTTGTTGTATTTGACCTTTCTTTCCCCATATGTATTTAAATATTATTCGTTTATCTCCAAACTCCACTCTCCAAACTCCACTCTAAAAAACCTCCACTCTCAACTCTCAAACCTCCACTCTCTGAACTTTAGACTTTCAACGGTCATTCGTATCTCAATGCGTTTATCGGGTCGAGTGATGCGGCTTTCTTCGCCGGATACCATCCGAAGAATATCCCGGTGGCGGCGCAGACCACGAACGACAGTATTATCGCGGTGCTGCTCACGAGGAAAGGCCAGCCTTGCACTAACGACAACATGTATGAAATTAGTATGCCAAGCAGGATTCCTATTATCCCGCCTATGATGCTGAGTATCACGCTCTCGCAGAGGAACTGCATCAGTATGCTTCTGTTGTGGGCGCCTATTGACATGCGCAGTCCGATTTCCTTTGTCCTTTCCGTCACGGTGACGTACATGATGTTCATGATGCCGATTCCGCCGACTATCAGCGAGATTGCCGCTATTGCGGTGAGCAGTGTCGTCATGAGGCCTGATATCGATGTCATCATCTCAAGCATCTCGGCCTGTGTGCGCACCTCGAAGTCGTCAACGCCGCCGTCTTTTATCTTGTGCGCCCCGCGGAGGAGTGTCTCGATCTCTTCGACCGCCTTGTCGGCGACGTCCTCCGATGACGCCGATGCCATGATCATGTGGACATAGTCGATGCCGAGCATCCTTTTCTGCACCGTCGTGTATGGCATCAGCAGCACGTCGTCCTGGTCTTCGCCCATCTGGTTCTCGCCTTTCGGCTTCAGCGTCCCGACGACCTTCACGGGCATGTTCCTCACCCTTATCGTCCTGCCGATCGGGTCAACGCCCTCGTCGAAAAGCTCCTCCACGATGGTCTGGCCGATGACCGCCACTTTCGCGTATTTCTTGATGTCCTCATCGGTGAAATTGGACCCCGTCGCAAGCTCGAACTTCCTGATTCCCATCAGCTCCGTGTTGCCGCCCATGATGCTTCCCGACCAGTTGTAGTTGCCGTTGATGATCTGTCCGCTCGCATTGAACACCGGACTCGCCGCGGAGATGTGCTCGGCGTTGTTCGCGATAAGCTCCACGTCCGACACCTTCAGCGACTGCACATTGTCGCGCCCTGTCGAGACACCGCGCTCGCGCATCCTCGCACGCATCACCATGATGAGGTTGGTGCCCATCGAGCTGACCTGATTGTTGATGCTCGCCTGCGAACTCTCGCCCACACCGACCATAGTGATTACGGAAGCGATGCCGATGACAATGCCCAACATCGTCAACATCGCACGCATCTTGTTGCGCATCAAAGCCTTATAAGCAATCCTGAATAAATTCCAAATATTCATTTTTAATTTCTTTTTGCCCTATAGTACAAAAAAATGCAAAATGTTACATTATTTTTTCATTTTTTTTAAAATCTCTCCAAATTCATTCATCCCTGTCTTCCGGCAACTCCTCCAGTGCCTTTTGTGCCGATTGCGTATTCACCGCATTGTCGCTGATGACGTGTCCGTCGCGCAGCATGATGGTTCGGCTCGTGAAGGTGGCGATGTCGCTCTCGTGCGTCACGAACGCTATTGTCTTGCCTTTGGCGTTCAGCTCCTGGAAAAGCGACATTATCTCGAATGAAGTCCTTGTGTCGAGGTTCCCTGTCGCCTCGTCGGCCAAAATCATGACCGGGTCGTTGACGATTGCCCTTGCTATGGCGACGCGTTGCTGCTGTCCGCCGGAGAGCTGGTTCGGGGTGTGGTCCATCCTGTCGGCGAGGCCCACCATCTCTAATGCGTACTTCGCCCTCTCGTGCCGCTCTCGCGCCGAGACCGCAGGGTTGTAGAGCAGCGGAAGCTCGACGTTCTCCAACGCCGACGTCCGCGGAAGCAGGTTGTACGACTGAAACACGAAGCCGATCTTACGGTTTCTGATGCCGGCAAGCTCGTCTTTGCTGCGCCGGCTCACCGGCAGACCGTCGATGTAATATTCTCCCGCCGTCGGTCTGTCTAAGCAACCTAAGATGTTGAGCAGCGTTGACTTGCCGCTGCCGCTCGACCCCATGATGCTCACGAACTCGCCTCTGTGAATCTCGAACGAGACGCCTTTCAGGGCGTGAACCTCCATGTCTCCGACCTTGAAAACACGGCGTATATTGTCTATTTTGATTATCGGGTTTTCCATGTGAATGCGTTGTAAATATTGGAACTTCTATCTCACTCCCGCCCCTGAGCTTCTTCCGTTTCCTTTGTTCTGCTGCTGGTTCTTCATGCCCGGAGGGCCTGGCATGAACGGGTTGCTGCCCATCTTCTGCTCCTTCGTCTTGACCTGATAGCTCGCCGACAGCACCACCGAATCGCCGGCGGCGACGCCTCTCTCGACAATCCTGTAAACGCCGTCGCTCATGCCTGTCTTTATCGGACGCGGGACAATGATGCCGTTTTCAAGCACCCAAACCATCTGCGGACGCTCGCCGCCCTGCATGTTCGGTCCGCCGAAAGGCTCGTCAGGCATCTCTCCAGGCTTGAAATTCGGCATGCCTTCAGGCCTCGGCCCGCCCATCTTCGGCCGGTCAGGTCTCCTATCCTTCATCTCTTCTCTCTTATCCAAAAACTCGCCTTTGAACTCTTTCAAAATCCTTTCCGAAGGCGTGAAACTCATCGCCTCTGAAGGAATTGCGAGTCCGGTCTGCTCTTCGGTGACGATCGTAACCGAAGCTGTCATGCCGGGGAACAGTTTCAGTTCGTCGTTGTTAGCCGTGATGATGACGGTGTATGTGACGACGTTGTTTGTCGTGGTCGGCTCAAGCCTGATCTGCTCGACCGTGCCGGTGAAGATGTCGTCGATGTATGCGTCAACGGTGAACGTGACTTTCTGGCCTTCCTTCACCACTCCGATGTCGGCCTCGTCAACGTCGGCCTCGACCTTCATCTTCGTGAGGTCTTTGGCGATTTTGAAAAGGGTGGGGGTGCTGTACGACGCGGCGACGGTTTGCCCGACCTCGACCTCTCTCGACAGGATGACGCCGTCGATAGGCGAATAGATCTCGGCGTAACCGAGGTTCACCTTCGACTTGTCGAGATTCGATTTCGCGTTGAGCAGCGATGTCTCGGCTTTCACTAGGCTGTTTCGAGCCTCGTCGTATGCTATCTGCGTGGCGGCTTTCGCCTGATAGAGCTGCTCCGTCCTTTCAAAACTCGTCTGCGCGTAATTCAACTCGCTCTCGGCGCTTCTCACCGACGCCTCGGCCTGTCGGACGTTTTCCAAGAGATTCGACTTGTCGAGCTCGGCGAGCATCTGGCCTTTCTTCACGACGCTGTTGTAATCGACGTAGATTTTCGATATTTCGCCGGAGACCTGCGTCCCTACCTCGACCTCCTCCAACGGCTCGATGGTACCCGTCGCCGTCACTGTGTTCTCGACGGTGTATTTGCCCACGACATGCGTGCGCATCACCAACTCTTCATCGCTCTTCGCGAACACCTTTATTAATATGAAGGCGACGACGATGGCACCGACTGTGCTCCAAATAATGACTCTGCGTTTGTTTTTCATTTTTTATTTTTAATTTTCTATGGATTTCTATGGATGTGGAATCGCTGACGCGGTTCTCCTATCGTCTATCCTCTAATAAATGCCGTTGCCCATATAAACATCGAGCATCTTTCGCTGCAAGATGAATGAATATTTGCTTTGGATGTATTTGTTCAGGGCATTGAGATAGTTGTTCTGCTGCTGGAGGAGCTCCACGGCGGTGATGGAACCGTACGAAAACTGCGCATTGTAAGCCTCGAATGACTTCAGATACGCGTCTTTCGTCATCTTCGTGACATTGTAAGAATTATATGCCGAGACGACGTCGTGATAGGCCTGCGCGACGGTCTGGCGCAGGTCGAGGACGTTTTGCGCGTGGTCTAACTCGCTCTGCCGCAATGAGATCTCATTCTGTTTGATGCGTATTTTGGTGCTGCCGCGGCTGTAAATCGGGATGCTGACGGAGATGCCGACGTTCTCGCTGAGGCGGTTGCTGAGCTGTTCGCCGAATGCGTCGAAATTGAAATGTCCGGTGCTGACGCCGGCGCTGAGGTTGACGGAAGGATAGTAGCCGGCTTTCGCTATTTTGAGGCTTTTCTTCGCGATTTCGATGTCATACTGGCTGATTTTCAACGACGGGGAGTAATCCGCTGAAGCGTCGATGGCCTCTTGTATTGTCGGGAGCTGAGCGAGTTTGTCGAGGACTGTCGTGTCGGGATAGACGATGTCTAACTGTTCGAGCGGGTCCATCGACATCAGCGACTTCAGGCTCAGCAGGCTGTTTTCTATTGAAATCTGAGTGTCTATGATGTTGTTGGTGTCGGAGGCGTGCTGGGCGACGAGCAAGAGGTAGTCGGACTCGAGGATGGAGCCGACCTTGAATTTCTGTTCGCCTTGTTTCATCGCCTCGAGGCTGCTTTTCACCACAGCCTGTTGATATTTAATGAGTTCCTTGTTGCCGAGAATGGTGAGGAAAGCCTGAAGAATCTGAATTGAAAGGTTGTCGTCGTATCGCTGAATGCTGGCATCAGCCTGTTCGTTCTGGAGTTGTTGTTGCTGGATTGTCGCGTTGATTTCGCCGCCCTGGTAAATGGGCATTGAGGCGTTGATGTTTGCGCTGCCGCTGAGGCCGGTGCTTGTCTTGTTGTTGCCGAAACTCTCGCTGATGCCCGCGCTCACGCTCGGAACGCGTTGCAGCTTAGCCTGTTGCAGGTTAAGCTCTTGCGATTTTTTCGAAAGCAGAATTGTCTGTCGTTCGTTGCTGTTGCCGAAGGCGTATTCCAAACATTCGCCGAGGGTGAACGTCATTTTCTCCTGGGCATTCACCGCCGCGTCGAGTCCGAAAACCACAATCAAAATTATTATTGCTCTTTTCATCTTTCCATTTTTTTCAGGCTGCAAAAATACTCTGATTTCCAAAGGTTTGGGTTTTAGTTTTGTTGAAATGGATTTTTTTGCGTCTGAAATGAAATATTTTGAAGTTAAAGGCTCGGGTGAGTCGTTGTTGATTCGTTTGTAAATAAAATCATGGCGAAAAAGTAATGATTCCATCCCAAAACCTATCAGCATCGGTGGTGATGATGTCGCTGTCTCCAGCCATGAAAGGTTCAAATCCAGAAGGTACCAAGATGACATAACTCGTGACACATCCTCGACTTCCCAATCTTCCTGGTAGTGTGACAGCTTGCCCCAGCATGAGAACCAATAAGTGTTTTTGCCATATAGGAATAGTACCAATCTTTTTTTCTTGCTTTGATGTCTGCTGAAAGTAATAGTTCCAAGGTTTAAAATGCTGTGCAGACGGCAGTTGAAAGCCGGTGCCACTTCTTTCGTGTATTCCCATAATCCGATGGCGTTGACATGTTTCGGCCATTTCTTCTGATTGTCGTGTGGAATGTTCGAAGCAACGAAGCATGTAAGTTTTTGCGGCATGATAATGGAAGTTTTTTTATTTTGCATCGAGACGGAAGTGAGGCTGGGAGCAGGAAGTGGATGAAGGAGTAGGGGAAACTTATAATTATACCCTTTGTGGTATAAAATAATATTTTTTTGTAATTTTTATATCTTTTTGGGTATAATTATTAAAATTATTTGTATTTTTGCACCCTAAAAGGTATAAAATGAAAACGGTTTTGTCAAAATACGTCAAGGAAATGCGGAAGCGATATCACTTGACACAGGTTGAATTGTCGGAGAAATCGGGTGTCGGGCTGCGTTTCGTGAGGGATTTGGAGCAGGGTAAGACAACGCTGCGTCTCGACAAGGTGAATGATGTCCTTCGACTTTTCGGCATGGAGGTCGGGCCGGTGAAAATGCAAATGGAGGACGAGGGATGAAAACAGCGGCGGTTTATCTGAAAAATTCCTTTGCGGGAACTCTTGTTGAAGATGAAGATGGTTTTACATTTCAATATGATTATCAATATCTTAAGCAGCCAAACGCAAAACCTGTCAGCCTCACCTTGGCCTTGACGGAGAAGCCATATCACAGCAATGTCCTATTTCCGTTTTTCGATGGTCTGATTCCTGAAGGCTGGCTTCTCGACATCGCCGAACGCAGTTGGAAAATCAATCAAAGAGACAGGATGTCGTTGCTGATGGCTTGCTGTAAGGACTGCATTGGGGCGGTCGGTATCGTGCCAAAAACTTCGGAGGATGAAATATGAAAAGATGTCTTTTTTGCTATAAAGAACTGAATGACAATGAAATGGATTTTCATCCGTCGTGTGCTGCAAAGATATTCGGCACAAAGATTCCGCCAGTTTTACCCTATTCTCGTTCGGAGATTTCCAAACTTGCCGAACAGGTTCTTCGCAGTCAGACCACGGTAACGGGAGTTCAGGCTAAGTTGTCGCTTGACTTGGAGAAAGACAAGGAAAGTCGTACTCAAAGGTTTACGATTGTCGGGCTTTGGGGTCGTTTCATTCTCAAACCGCAAGCCGATTTCTACCAGCATCTTCCTGAACTTGAAGACGTTACGATGCATCTCGCCGAACTTTCCGGCATAAAGGTTGTGCCTCATTCCCTGATTCGGTTTCCCGATGGAGAACTGTGTTATATAACACGTCGCATCGACAGGACATCAACAGGTGAGAAGATACAGATGGAGGATTTCTGCCAACTTTCAGAGAAGCTGACCGAGTACAAGTATAAAGGCTCATACGAACAAATCGCTAAGTTGATAAAAAAATACTCCGACAGCCCGTATTTGGACCTCGCAAATTTCTGGGAGATTGTAGTATTTTCTTTCGTCATCGGAAATTCCGACATGCATCTCAAAAACTTCTCGTTATTTGAAAATTCCGACGGCAAATACAGTCTTACACCAGCTTACGACTTGATTTCCACCAAGTTAGTGATGCCTGCCGACACGGAGGAACTTGCCCTGACTTTGAATGCAAAGAAAAGAAAACTCACAAAAAGCGATTTCGTCGTTGCCATGGAAAATTCAGGGCTCAACGGGAAAACCATTCAGAACATCTTCACAAAAATAACTGAATCCAAAGAGTCATGGTTCAGTTTCATTGACAGCTCATTTTTGCCTGACGAAATGAAAAACAACTATAAGAAACTGATTGTCAGTAATTTTGAATCTATCCGTTGAGGCGACTTCAAAAGGTTTGACGAAATGACAATTCGGGGATGTTTCTGTTTTTGGGGTAAAGATAAATTCTCGCTGATTTCACATTGAAAACGATATTTTAGTTTTTATTGTTGTCCGATAAACATTCCGAGTTATTACATAAATAAAATAGAGTTGATTCCACTTTGTGGATTCAGCCCATTGTGTTATTTTTGCTGTGCTAAAAAATCTAAAAATAACATGGACAAAAGTACACATTTTAGCTTGGAACGTTACACAAAACGCCTCAACATATGGGGTTATCTGGCGATGATGCTGTATGTCGTAATCATGAGGTTCGACTTGTTGAGGGAAATAACCGCGTCCATGCTCACAAACGATATGGGCTCCGACCATGAGGAAATCGTGGCAATCTACCGCAAAAGGTGGGAGATAGAGCTGATGTTCAATCAGATAAAGCAAAACTTACCCCTAAAATACTTCTACGGCGAAAGCGCCAACGCCATCAAGATATAGATTTGGGTGACGCTCATCGCAAACCTGCTGCTGATGGTTATGCAGAAAGGACTGAAACGTCAATGGAGCTTCTCCGGCCTGGCGACAATGGTGAGAATCACGCTCATATACTACGTTGACCTCTGCAGCCTCTTCAACAATCCCGAGAAAGACTGGGAGATTGTCCTTGCCAAAGCCTCCGAAACGCCTTCAGAACAGACTCTTTTCGGCCGAGGGGGCTTGTGCTTGGACTGGCACGCAGGGCATTGCTTAGAATCAATTGGTTATAGATCCTTTTATACAATTTCGGTTTTTATCGGACAGCAATAAAATTTTTTGAAATATAATCTACTGCATTCGTTAATTAATAGTATCTTTGCAAAAAAAATTGTATGGAGTATATCAGCATAGCATTAAAGGCGTTGTTTAGCCAACAAGATGGAGATGAAATCTTGCATGCCATGCGTTTTTTTGACGAACATGCCATGCAGTTTCATAACAAAAAGGATTCAACACCTGATTTGGTACATCTTGATTCTGATATTAGTGAATCAGTGATGATGTCTTTACTCCAAAAAGAGGATGATGCAACATACTCAAATGATCAACTTTCTATGGTAGGTCAGGTCGTACTGTCCAAATGGATGGTGGAAGACCGTAGCTGCTTACCTTTGAAATTCCACAAGGGTGATTCAATATTTAATGTACTTCTTCATTTCGCATCGAAAACTTTGCTAATAAAAGATGGATATCCTGTTTGCAAATATGGTAGATTGTTGAGGTGGCATTCTCTTACGACCAACCTTGGAGAAGATTTGTTTACAACCGCTATGTTAGCATCATGGAATGTTGAGACTGGTTGTAAACGGAATTATTTTGATTGGCCTGCGTTTCTTCAACATGATTGTAAAGAAATTAACGCGCTTTTTGACAAGCCGATGGCTGATATACACATGCATTTGAAGGGGTCTTCTTACAATGTTGATATAAGTTGGTTGTGTCTTATGAATAACATTGAGGATATGTCCCAACGTTTTAAGGAAATCGGGAAAAGACGAGAATCAACTGGTTAGGATGACCATCTTTATGAAAAGATTAGAAGAGCTGCTGCAATTAGACTTTATTTGGCAGGCATCGCAGGTTGTGTTACTAACACCATGACAAAAAGCCAACTTGTTGATATAATAAACAACAAGTCGGTCTTTAATGAATTACAGAAAAACCTAAAAGATCAGGATTTGTATGACAAGGAAAAAGAGATATACTCATTGCTAAAAGATGCACCTTCATTAAAACAGTTGTTGGATGAATCCCACTCAAATTCTGTAAAGGAGGCGTTGAAGTATGGCATTGAAGAAGCGTATGTTTTAGATTATATATCTGTAGAACACCGTGTAGGTGAACCTGTAACAAATTTGGTAATGGCTTCGGAGAGGAAACTTCTCTACAACATTTTTTTGAAAATTTACAGCGGGAAAAATCAACAAGAAGACAAAGATACCGCAACGTTGTTATATGCATACTTGGTGTATAAGGACATGTTTCGTCATACCATATTGCAACTTAACAAGAGAGTTGGCTTCGCTAATTTTGTCCAATATGAAGAGTTGAAGACAGAGTTCATCCTCCCGAAATATGATAAGTTAATATACAAGGCGGCAATTGAAGGTTTTGTAAACAAGAACTTCAAAAACAGATTTGTGGAAGCGAGAATTGCACCTAAATCAACCCCGGAAGATTTAACCAAAACATTGGAAGATATATATAGTTCGATAGATGGGAGTGTTCAAAATAATTGTAGTATAATATTACATTTTATCAAGAAAAGGGACGAGTCTTTCCAAAGTAATGCGAATATTCGTCATAATGCATTGAGAAATGATATTAAGCAGCAAGCGCAAGCAATATACAAATTCCGTCAAAATTCAAAGGAAAATGGTAATTTTGTAGGTAGAGTTGTCGGAATTGATGCTGCTAATTCAGAAATATATGCGAGACCAGAAGTTTTTGCACAAGCTTTCAGATTTTTGAGAGGACATGAAATTTTTGGAACTGACAAAGACCGACCTGATGATTTGAACATTACATATCATGTGGGCGAAGATTTTCTTGACATTGCAGATGGTTTAAGGGCAGTTGATGAAGCATTGATTTTTCTTGGATTGAAAAATGGTGATCGTATAGGTCATGCTTTGGTTCTTGGAACTGATGTCAGGACATATTACAAGAAAAGATATGATACTATTGTTGAAAGTAAACAGGTTATCCTTGATAACATGGCATGGTTGTACCATAAATGTATAAGACTCAAAGGTTTCAGTCCAATATGTGGTTTTTTTGAAACAATGTTCCATCATTATTTCCGTGACGTTTTTAACTGGAATCCAAAAGATGATGATGACAAGGATGTTGAACTTCTTACAAATGAGGATGAAAGGGTTGAAATATTGGATGATATAAATGTATATTATTTGTCCTGGCTTCTTAGAGGAAATTCACCAACCTTTGGAACTGATTTGCGTACACTAAGAGATTTATCTGATGGAATTGACAAGCAATGGCTAAAAGCATCTATAAATCATCGAGATGATGTTTATGACGCTTGCAAGAATGTCAACGCACGAGAACTTTATGATCGCTACCATTCAAAACAACTGGCTGAGAATTACAACGATGTTGATTCATTCACAATACCTCGGAAATATAGAGAGGAGTTTTATCAACTTCTCGAATTAATACAGCAGGACATGTTAGGCAAATTAGAGCGAAGTCATATTGCTATTGAATGTAATCCTTCATCCAATTATAAAATTGGGGAAATGGACAGATATGACCAACATCCAATATTGAGATTTTTTAATTATGGAATTGATACGCCATACCCACCGCATAATATTGCGGTGTCTATAAATACAGATGACCAAGGTGTTTTTTCAACATCACTTGAACGAGAATATTCACTTATGGCCTTGGCAATGGAAAGAAATGAAATTGCAGGACATAAAAATTCACCGAGAGCTATTATTGAATGGCTTGACAGAGTGAGAGAAATGTCACTTGAGCAAAGATTTGATATTAACAAATTAAAAGAGACAGAGTCATGAAATATTTTAAAGAATGTTTTGTTGAGAAAATATATCACCACAATGCCTGGACTGAAGGTGTATGGGATAATTTGAAACCTGCCACTAACTTGAATTTGTCATGCAACGAAAAAGATAGTAGTGATGAGACAATTTATTTGAAATATAATGATAAAACTGTTGGTGTGTTGAGTGACAGTGATTCAAAGACATTGATTGATTTCATAAAAATGGGACATGAGAAAATTTTTAATGCCATAATTATCCAAAACAAGATGGATGAGGTTGATGAAGACAGAAAATTAAAAGTTGTCATATACATCAAATCTTCAGGTGAGATTAATGCTTCAAATCATGAATAATTCGTTGATAGATTTCTTGTTTAAATCACTTGATACACCCAGTCCTTCAGGAGATGAAAACGAAGTTATCTCGTTGTTCAGTGGTTTTGTAAGTCCATTTGTCAATGATATTCAGACAGATGTACTTGGTAATTGCATAGCACACAAAAAAGGGGTTGGGACTAAAATCATGATTACGGCTCATGCAGATGAAATCGGACTTATGATTACATATATTGATGAACATGGTTACCTTTATTTTAAGGAAATTGGTGGTATAGATACGAATTTGCTTCCAGGACAGAGGGTTAGATTGATTGGTAACAATGGAATTGTTATTGGTGTTATAGGGAAAAAACCGATTCATTTACAAGATAAATCAGATAGAGGTAAAGAACTAAATCCTGAAGATTTATGGATTGATATTTCAGCCAAAAACAAGGCTGATGCACAAAGCCAAGTCTGTGTTGGAACAGTGGCGACATTCGATTCAAAACCTATTAAAAGTTCTAAATCGATGGTGTGTTCTAAATCACTTGATGACAAAATTGGTTTGGCAATCTTGGCTGGGATAGCACAGAATCTTGATAAAGTAAATGCTGATGTTTACCTTGTGGCAACAGTTCAGGAAGAACTCGGTGCGAGAGGCGCACAAGTAGTGTCAAACGTGCTGAATCCGGAAATTGGCATTGCTATTGACGTGACACACGCAACCGACTATCCTACAATGTCTCCATCGAAAGATGGAGATATAAAGATTGGTGGCGGAGTCGTCATCCCAGTTGGACCCAATATGAATAAATTGATAAGTCAACAGTTCATTGATATTGCGTCAAAGGACAATATTCCATATCAGCTGGAGGCCATTTCAAGACCGACTGGAACTGATGCAAAAATGATACAGGTTTCGGGAAAAGGCATTGTGACTGGACTTATCAGTATTCCATGTCGTTACATGCACACACCAAATGAGATTGTATCTCTTGATGATGCTGACGGTGCAATAAAACTTATTGTTAAATATTTGAAACAATTTTAATTAACTGAATATTAATCTTTAATTTTATCAAACATGAACGAAAACATTGTTATTTCATTCAGTTGGGAAACAAAGAGTGTTGAAGACACAGAGCGCATCGGTGCTATGTACTGCTTCAAACATTGTGATGTTAACCAAAATTAATTTTGTCATGTTTAAATTTCAAGGCAAAATTGCATGCAATTAGTAATACAGAGCCCGTAAGGACTCTGTATTTGTAATCATTAAACGAAAAATAACAACAAAATGAAGCAAAGTAGTAGTGTTTGTGGAACGGATAGTTTCTTTTTTGCAGGTAGTGTTATATTTAGACCATGTACAGAGGGTTGGTTGGCAATTTGTGTTGAAACAGCAAACTGGTTGGTGTTGCATTCAGATTTGCAGAAGATTTTCCTTGAAAAATTTATTACTGGACAAACTGTTGGAGACGTGTTAAATTTGGTCAATAATGAAAATGATTTAAGAGAATTACGACAGTTATTTGCAGCAATAACAGCTCGGGAATTTGCACGAACAGACGAGCCACCAAAGAAGCATTATGTTGAAGCAAGTAAAACACTTAATTGTTATATTACAAATGCTTGCAATTTACGTTGTGAGCATTGTTTTATGCGAGCTTCAACCAAATATAACAATGAACTTTCTCTAAATGATTGGAAGCATATTTTAGATGATTTTGTAGATAATGGCGGTGAGAGTGTTACTTTTACTGGCGGTGAACCAATGTTGAATATTGATTTCCCCAATATTGTAAAATACGCCCACGGAAAAGGATTAAAAGTGACCGTTTTATCTAATGGAACACTTTGGCGTGAATGCGATATTATAAATTTGTCGCCTCACATATCAGAAATACAGATAAGTCTTGATGGTTTTAATGAGAATTCTAATGCAAAAGTTAGGGGTGCAGGACATTTCGACCATGCTGTTAATACAATAATTGCGTTCGCTAATAATGGCGTTAGAACTTCTGTTTCGACCACATTCACGTTGGATTGTCTTGATGATAACACCGCGATGTACTATAAACAAATGATAGAAAATATAAAATCACGCTGTAAAAATCCCGTTTTTTTTAAATTAAGTAAAAAACTTTTACCTGGTCGAAATGTGCAATATACAGATCAACAGAACAATGAATATTACAATAAAATATTGCAGATAGAACGCCAAATAGATGCCAATTCTCATTTTAGCTATTTTATGGAAGGACATACTCCTAACCTTGTGTTAAATAATTGCGGGTTTGGAGGAATATCAATAGGTGCTGATGGCGAGGTTTATATGTGTAATAGGGTTTCTGAAGTAGATAGTCTGGGCAAAATAAACAAAAAGCCATTGAAATATTACATGGAACAAGGTCGCCAAATAAATACAGCCACTTCCGTTGACAACATAATACCTTGTAAATCTTGCTATTTAAGATATATATGTTTCGGCGGATGCCGAATAGATGATTGTAATTTTCATGGGAAAGTTGATGGTTTTGAAGGCGACTTTATCCAAATTAAATGCAATGAGGAAAACAAAAAAAGGCTCGAACGCAAAATGATTGATTCTTATATGTTTTTTTATAAATTCTAAAGATTGTGAAACATAGGTTTGTTTGCATATATAAAAAAAATCCCAATGGACAATATGACTTAAAGATAGAGGTATGCAACGAAATAGGAACTGCTTCGTTGCCTCCATTTTTGAGACGTCTTGATATAGATTTGTTGTATGATGATGACATTCAAGAAAATATTGACATACTAAATTTAATTAATCAGAGCGGTTCAACACAGCAATCAAAATTTGAAATAAATAACAACGAGTTTTTATGCAGTGAAGAATGTGTTGACGTGCTGAAAAAACAAAAATGGATATATTCAGAATCAACAAAAAATGGTAGTGTTAAAAAAAGCACCTGTCCTTTGGTGGATAAAAAACACAATGAGCATGTTGGAAGACTTTTAAATGGGGAATTGTATATTGACGATCTTTCAAATTGGAATCGAGGTATCAGGGTTAAATTTCGTTATGATGAAGCAATGAATTCATTCTTGCCATTTTACAACAAACTTCCTTTTGTGAAAATTGATGATACAATCGCATACCGTGACCCTCAAAAAGAAACCATGTTGTTGTCTTCACTTGGGACTTGTTATTGTGCAAATTCCGGCAAATTGAATCTAAATGGATATGATACAAATAAATTGTCTGAGATAGTCAAATCTGGATGGAAATTATTCGTGCCAACGAAATCTAAAAGTTATTCAAGTGTTTATTTACACAATTCCCCGAGTGGAATAACTTGGTTTTCTACTGAGATGCAACCAGAATCATCAATATCCAAGCAATTGCTTGAAAGTTTTATGAAAAGTAGAAACTATGAAGAATCTGATGGAAACATTCGAATCTTTGATAGTAAAAGTGCTATCATGGAAGATGACATAGATTTCGTCGGTCAACTTGTAGGATCAAAAGATGTGTTAGCACTATATGAACAAAGAAAATTTATTACAGTTTCATCAGTCGAAGAAAAAGTTAAACAATATGTCAATGCAACATTAAGAAATTATCAAATTAACGGTGTTGTTTGGTTGCAACAACAAAGGGCAAATGGTTGTGGATGCCTACTTGCGGATGACATGGGTCTTGGAAAGACCTTACAAGTTATTGCTCACCTTGCATGTCTTCCTCAAGATTTAAAGCATATTATTATTGCACCAGTATCACTGATTTACAATTGGCAAAATGAGATTAATAGTTTTGCTCCACAAATAATGAAGCAAGTGACATTGGTTAGCTATGATATGTTGAGACTTCATGTCGATGAATACACAAACGATGAATATGACACACTTGTTGTTGATGAAGCTCAAATAATCAAAAATAGAGATACAAAGAAATACAAAGCAATATCAAGCCTTCAGTGCCATCATCGTATCAGTTTGACAGGCACTCCTATCGAAAATTCAATTGAGGATATGTGGTCACACTTTATCATGTTGAATCCATGTATGAAATTGTTATATCACAATTTGCAATCGCATCGAGCTGATAATAATGATGAATCTTATGTGGCAATTACAAGTAAACTTCTCAAACCTTTTATTCTACGTAGAACCAAAACTGAAGTGTTATGTGAGTTACCTGAAAAGACGGAAAGGACTGTTTATATTGAACTATCTCATGAGGAACGCATTGTATATGATAACATACATAAAACGATTTTGTATGCATTGTCAACGGGGGTTTCTGGTAGAGTAAATAGTATTGCATTGGAGGCATTGTTAAGACTTAGGCAAACATGCGTGTCTGTAAATATTCTACCAGCAGAACTTTCAAAAATCGGTCACGTTAATAGCACAAAACTAATGACAGCTCTTGAATTTATTATGCAATTCAAACAAGATGGCAGTAAAGTTCTCGTCTTTTCCCAATTTGTTGCAGTACTTCATGAGTTTGAGCAAATATTACAAGAACATGACATTTCTTTTGTAAGTCTTTATGGTGATAGTCGTGACAGAAAAACAATTGTTAATCGTTTTCAAGAAGATGCAACAATAACAGTATTTCTAATAAGTTTGAAAGCGGGAGGTGTTGGTTTAAATTTGACAGCTGCTGATCGTGTAATGCTTCTTGATGACTGGTGGAATCCTGCAGTTGAAGACCAGGCCATGGGAAGATCTCACAGGATAGGACAACATAATCCTGTTTTTGTCTATAGGTTAATATGCAGGGACACTGTTGAAGAAAAAATTCTAAAGCTACAAGAACGAAAACGTTATACAGTTGATGTTTTCGAGCAAACAAGTGGACGTTTAACAATGGAAGAGATAAAAGATATGATATAATGCTGTCATATTTTTATACCAAAGGCAAAAATATAAATTTTTCCAGTCTTCAATCCATTTCGTTTCCTACTAATATACCCCCACCGCCTATATTTTCCGCGATTTCATTTCTATATCTATCAAAAAAATAGAGTTATAGAAATAAAATCGCTGTTTTTTGATGCGTTTCGTTTTCTGCTTTACAAAAACGTCAGGAAGTCCTCGTAGTTTTTCTCGAGCAGCGTAGGGGTGTCGAGGCCGTAAGGGCATTTCTTCTTGCATTGCCCGCAGTGGAGGCAGTCTTTCACTTTCGCCATCTTCTCTTTGTATTCATCGCCGAGATACACGCTGAGCGGTGCGCGGCGGAGGTAGAGGCTCATCCTGGCGCAGTCGGGGATATAGATTCCGGCGGGGCAGGGCAGACAGTAACCGCATCCGCGGCAGAAGTCGCCAGAAAGCATCTCCTTGTCCTTCCTGATTTTCTCACGGCGTTCGTCGGTCATCACGGGAGCTTCTTTCTGATAGGAGATGAACTCGTCGAGCTCCGCCTCTTTCTGCACGCCCCATATCGGGAGCACGTGGTCGAACTGGTTGAGGTAGGCGTAGGCCGTCGCCGAGTCGGTGATGAGTCCGCCCGACAGCGCCTTCATGCAGATGAAGCCCATGCCCGCTTCCTTGCAGAGGTTCACAATCTCGATGTCTTTCTCCGACGCGAGGTATGAGAACGGGAACTGCAGTGTCTCGTAAAGTCCCGACTCCACGGCTTCCCTTGCCACGTTGAGGCGGTGGTTGGTGATGCCGATGTGGCGCACCTTGCCTTGTCTTTTGGCTTCGAGCATCGCTTCGTAGAGTCCGCTGCCGTCGCCCGGCTTCGGGCAGAACGACGGGTTGTGGAACTGGTAGAGGTCGATGTAGTCGGTCTTGAGCAGCCCGAGGCTCGTGTCGAGGTCTTTCCAGAACGCCTCGGCGGTGGTGGCTCCGGTCTTCGTCGCGATGATGATTTTCTCGCGTATGTCGGCCATCGCGTAGCCGATCTTCTCTTCGCTGTCGGTGTAGAAACGCGCGGTGTCGAAATATGTTATGCCGTTGTCGTATGCCTTTCTCAGGAGACGGGCGGCTTCGTCCCTGCTGATACGTTGGATGGGCAGTGCGCCGAAGCCGTTCTTATTCACTGTGAAACCTGTGTTTCCTAACTTTACGAGGTCCATTGTTTTAATTCAAATTTTAAAATTCAAAGATTAGAATATCCATGCGAGAAGCACGAAGAGCCAGTGTGCGCTGATGCCGGCCACGAGGCCGCCGATGGTGTGAGCGCCGATGGCCTTGGAGATGAGTTCGCGGTGTCCGAGGGAGTCGAGCATGGCGGTGTGTGTGCTGAGGAATCCGCTCCAGCACATGCCGATGGCGGTGCATACTGCGATGGCGTTGTTGTCGATGAAGCCTTCTGCGATGAATTTCGGGAGAAGACCGAGTGCGGCTCCCACCGCGCCGAGTGATGTTATCGGGAACGCCACGAGTTCTGGGTGCTCGAAGCCGAACAGCCATTTGAACACGAAGTCAATCTTTCCGGCGAGGTAAGGAAGCACCGGCACGCCTTCGTATGCCGCTCCGGTGTATGAGCCGTCAACGCCGCTTGCGCCGAAAGTGAACATCATCACGATGGTGGAGATGATAAGCACGCCCGGGATGATGGCGAGGCCGATGGTAACGCCTTCCTTGCCGCCGTCCAAGATGGAGTCGAGGAAACGCATGAAGGCGTTGCCGCTGCTCTTGAACGAGATGTTCTCGTTGGCGTCAAGCTCACGCTGCGACTCGAACCTGTCGAGTTCGGGATATGACTTCAGCGTGAAACGCTGCATCAGACGTGTAGAGACGATGCTGCCTATCACCGCGCCGACGAGTCCGACCAACGCTCCGTTGAGGTAGCCGAGACCCAACATGTAAAACACGACGACGAGTCCCATGCCGAACGCCGTGCCGAAGTTGGTCAGCGAGCAGAGCTGGTAAGTCTTGAAATAATTAGAGAAATATCTGTCTTTCGACAAAGTGATGATTGCCGGGTTGTCGGAGAGGAACGTCAGTATCCCGCCGAGTGCGGCGACGCCGGGGAGGTTGTATATCGGCTTCATCAGCGGACGCAGCACGAACTCCACGAGACGCACGACGCCGAATTCTACGAGCAGCTTGCCGAGAGCACCGGTGAGGACGCAGACCGCCATCAGGAAGAAGACGGTCTCGAGAAGCAGATGGTAAGCCGTCTGCATCACCGTGTTGAGCATGTTGGCCGCGCCCATCCTCATACCGAGGAATCCGAAGAACAATCCGATTATGGCTAAGAAAATCAACGCCTCAATGACGCGATGTTTGAAGAAATTTGGAATGGTGACTTTTTTGATGTTGAGTCTCATGACGATGTGGTCTTAAATTGTTATCTTTTTATGAAATTGATTCTCCATGTGATGCCGACATTGGCTTGGTATGTGAGTTTGTCCTCGGTGAAGTTCAGTCCGCCATCGACGATCTCGGTGAGGCATTTTGTGTCGTTGACGGCGAAGAAAGCGTGGATGCGAAGGTCTTGTCTGCCTTTCAGCGGGAAATATTCCACGCCGCCGCCGTAGAATGTGATGTCGGTGCCGGGCAGGATCAGATGGTCGCATACGTCTTCGGCGGCGACGGTCTTGTCCTGCGCCTTGTTGACATCGTAGCCGGCCTTGGCAAATACCGACATCTTGTCTTTCAGGAAATAGACACCGAGACGCCCGTCAACGGTCATGTCGTCGAAGAGGAAGTTGGTGTGTTTGTCGGAGGCACGGTTGGTGTAGTCGATGTAACCGTAAACCGGCCCGAAATGAAACCATGTGCCCAATGCGATGACGTTGAGGAACTTGCCGTTTGAATATTCGTACATGTTCACCGAGCAGACCGGCGTGAAATGCTTGTAGTTGGCGCACCAGTGCAAGTTGTAGGCGTAGAGCCCGCTGAGGCTGCCGCCGCTGAAAGGTGAGTTGATGAACTGCATCGTGAACGTGTTCTTTTTGTCGTTTGTGGTGAAGACGGCGTTGACGCCAAGCTGGTAACATGCAATAGCATTCCATAATTCAGTGTGGTAATAAACGTCGATAGGAGCGAGGTCGTACTCGATGCCGCCCATAGCCACCACCTGCTTTCCCGCCGAAACAGCGAAGTTGTCGGTGGCCTGCCATCCGAGATACATGTAATCTGTCTTGTCAAAGAAGTCGCTCGCGCTGTTGAGACCTTTGAAGTTAAGCCGCTGGCGGTAAGCGTAAAACAGGTTCTCCGTGATGTTGCCGCTTATCTTGAAATTGAGGTATCTGCCCGAAAAACCTGATGTGTTGCCCGACAGCGTGTCAATCTTCGTGTTGTAATAGTCGAAATCAGTCCTGACCTCAAGGGCGAGATTATTGATTTGAAAAAAGTCGTTTTCCTCTTTCTCCTGCGAGAATGAGGTGAAACCAAATAATACTAACGTGGTTAAAAATAAAAGTCTTTTCATCTTTTTTAATTTTACATCTTTCAAGAATGCAGTGCAACGAGTTAGATCTTTTCATTCAACTTGACCGTGTTCCTCAATATGTGTCTCATCTCTGTCACGATTTCCATCGACTCCTGCAATATATTAAGGTACAGGACCGCCAGGTCAAGATTCTCCTGTTTGTTCTGTATTCTGTCCATTTGTCTGATACACACGTCCATGATGAAGTCTTCGTTTCTTTTGACGGAGTCGGTCATCTCAGTGAGCTTGTCGGCGGCGACGTATCTGAGCATGAATCCGGCGTCGTCGATGGCTTTCAAAGTCTTGACCATCACGGAGCTGAGCTCTTCGACGTATTCTTCCGTCAGTGGCGAGAACGAGTTATCGACATATTCCTTGCAAGGCTCGCATATTCTCCTCAGGGAATAAAGTGCCTGTTCGACGCAGTTGTAGTTGAGGTGGAACCATGTGTTTTTCTTGAAGATGTCGTGTCCGTCAAGACGGCGTATCATCTGTAACTCTTTGCGTTTCATGGTCTTCATCGTCGTTTTCTCGATCTTGCATTGGCTTATGATGCTTCTCAGTTTTTTGATGTCTTCATCGATGAAGGCCTTGGTCACGCCGATGTACATCTCGCGTGTGTCGGCGATCAGCTGCTGCATGCTCTCGCTGTTATGTCTGATGATGAGGTTTGCGATGTTGTCTTTGTCGGTGGTCTGCATGGCTTCGTCAAACAGCTTGTCTTCCGCTTTGTCTTCGTGATTTTTGTTGCTGATGTCTTTCAGGACGAAGAAGAGTGCGAGGGCTACCATGACCACCATGCCGGCGGTCTGTGTGAGTTGGAAGATGATGGCTATCAGGAATGCGAGCAGGAACGCCGCCACTGCTGTGATGAGCCAGCCACCGATGACGGAGATGACGCCCGTGACGCGGAACACCGCACTCTCGCGCGACCACGCCCTGTCGGCCAACGACGCGCCCATCGACACCATGAAGACGACGTATGTCGTTGACAACGGCAGCTTCAGCGAGGTGCCGAGCGCTATCAGCATAGAGGCTAACACGATGCTCACCAAGCCTCTGATGAGGTCGAATGACGCGCCGTCCTCCATGATCATGTCTTTCTGGTTGAACCTGCTGTTGACCCACGTCTTCGCCTTTTCCGGCACCGACTCGCTCACCGCGGCGGCCATGTTGTTGCTGAAACGCACCACGGCGCGGGCCGCATACGACGAGCCGAACGACTCATCGCCGGCGTTCTGTTTCGACAGGTCGAGAGAGGTCTGAAGCACGTCTTTCGCCTTTTTCGAGGTGAGCAGCGTCACCACCATGATGAGGCCGGCGAGCATGATGTACATGAAACTCGCCGTGGCCGGGCTGTTGAGCGATCCCATCAGATGCGTCTCAAGGGCCGCGCCGCTCTGACGCACCTCCATGTATGTGTCAAGGCATGCCAACGGGACACCGATGAAGTTCACGAGGTCGTTGCCCGCAAACGCCATCGCCAAGGCGAAAGTGCCGATAAGCACTATGACTTTCAATACATTAACTTTGCAGAAATATAAAATCTCCATCAGGATGCTGAAGAAGACGAGGCATCCGAGAAGAATCAAGCCGGTGTTGGCGTCAATCCATGCCTTGGTGCCGGCGTTGATGAACGACGCACCTTTCAAACCTTTTATCAGCATGAAATATACCAATGCGGTGGTCGCGATGCCACCGAAAACACCTATCTTGTACTTGAGGTTCTTTTTGTAGTTGAAAGTGAAGATGATTCGCGTAAGCCATTGAATGACAATGCTGAAGGCGAATGCTATCGCCACAGAGACGAATATGCCCAATATCATCGTCATCGCCTTGCCGGTGTTGATGAGTTCCGAAAGCTCAGCCCCGCCGCCGGAGTTAGTCTTGAAAATGGCTATGGCGAAGGTGGCGCCGATAAGCTCGAAGACCAACGAGACTGACGTCGAGGTCGGGAGACCGAGTTTGTTGAACACGTCGAGCAGTATGAGGTTTGAGATGATGACGGCCAAGAAGATGTAAATCAGTTCGTTGGCGTAGAAATATTCCGGTGCGAACACGCCGTTCCTCGCTATCTCCATCATACCGTTGCTTATCGCCGCACCAGCCAAGATGCCCGCGGAGGCGATTATCGTCACGACGCGGTATGACGCCGATTTGGTGCCGACAGCCGACGACATGAAGTTACACGCGTCGTTGCTCACTCCTGCACATAACCCCATGACAGCCAACAAGATGACTATCCCAAGTATTATCGGTAACATTGTTGCCATATTGTGTGAAATTTTTGCGCAAAAATATGAAAAATAACTGTATAAAACATTCTCAATGTCTTAATATTTTCAACATAGTATCGGCCTTGCAGTTTTGAGTTTTTAGTTTTTAGTTTTTAGTTTTTAGTTTGGAGTTTTGAGAGTTGAGAGTTGAGTTTTTTCAGTTTGGAGTTTTGAGAGTTGAGGAACAGAATCAAAAATAATCATTTATAAATGTATAAAAATATTACACATAAAAATTTTTTGCGCCCGTGCCGTTGAAGATGAAAAATTTCTATCTTTGTGACTTGAAAAACAAATCAATTAAATTAATAACCAAAAAGTTGTACCCGACACGGACAAAGGGCTTTGAAAAATGAAAAAGAGCATCAGATTATTCACGACAGTGATGGTTTGCATGGCGATGGCGCTGTGCGTATCGTGCAAGAAAGACAACGCCGAGCCGAGCGGCGGCGGTAATGGTGGCGGCGGCACGCAGACCGTCGCGACGGTCACGACGGATGAGGTGACGGACATCACGTGTGCCACAGCCGTGTGCGGCGGCGAGGTGAAGAGCGAGAACGGCTGGGCTGTTACAGAGCGCGGCGTGTGCTGGGGCGTGGAGCCGAACCCGACACCGTCTGACAACCACACCGTTGACGGCGAGGGCGTGGGCAAGTTCATATCGGAGATTACAGGTCTGGAACCTGACACGAAGTACTATGTGCGTGCGTACGCCAAGAACGCTGCCGGCACTGGCTTCGGCGAGCAGAAGAGCTTCACCACACAGAGCGGCGGCGGTGGCGGCCAGACCCAGACCTTCACGGTTAACGGCGTTTCGTTTGAGATGGTACGTGTTGATGGAGGCACGTTCACCATGGGCGCGACCCAGGAGCAGGGCGGCGACGCCTATGATGACGAGTTTCCGACGCACAGCGTGACGTTGAGCGACTACTACATCGGGAAGTTCGAGGTTACGCAGGAGCTGTGGCTTGCTGTGATGGGTTCGTGGCCCGGCACGGCACCGAGCGGCAGCTACGGCGTGGGCGATGACTACCCCGCATATTATATTAGCTGGGACGACTGCCAGGATTTCATAACGGAGCTGAACCGGCTGACTGGGGCGAACTTCCGCCTGCCCACCGAGGCGGAGTGGGAGTACGCGGCCCGCGGCGGGAGCGAGAGCGGCGGCTACAAGTACAGCGGGAGCAACAGCATAAACGATGTGGCTTGGTACTATGACAACAGCGATTGCAAGACTCACTCCGTTGGCACGAAGTCGCCTAACGAGCTCGGGATATACGACATGAGCGGCAACGTGTATGAGTGGTGTCAGGACTGGTACGGCAGCTACAGCAGCGGTTTGCAGACGAACCCACAGGGGCCGTCATCGGGCTCGGACCGCGTTCTCCGCGGCGGTTGCTGGAACAACTACGCGAGGTACTGCCGTGTCTCGTATCGGTACTACAACTATCCCTTCTACAGGTTCAACTTCTACGGCCTGCGCCTCGCCCTCGTTCCTTAGTTTGATGACATCAGTCTGAAATGCTAAGCTGAAAAGAAGAAAAGATGGCGGAGCCGAGGCGTTTCCAGCGGCGGAGTCGCCGAGGGCGGCAAGGGACGCAGCCGCACAGGGCGACGGAGCAGGCGGGAAACGCGGGATTGTTCGACTTCGCTTCGCTCCGCTCACAATGACAGCGGCTTTTTTAGTTTTTAGTCTTTAGTCTTTAGTTTTTAGTTTTTAGTTTGGAGAGTTGAGAGTGGAGAGGGAAGCCGATGTTGTCTGGCTGTAGAGACGCGCCGCTGATATGAACCCCAAAAGTTGGACAAAAAACTTTTGGGGTTCATATCACACGCCCCGTCTCTACGGCTGTTACGCCGAGGGCTTGTTCTTGTTCCTGCAATGTACAACCAAGGTGGCCCAAAGATTTAAATGTCAAAAATTTTTTTAAAGCAATTGATAAATGTCTTATCTTTGCGGCTTAATAAAACGAAAAATGAACTTGACTTTCAGGGAAATTGTCACCCACCGCGATTGGCGTGATTTTATTGAGTTTCCGAAGAGATTATTCAAGGGGAATGCGCACTTCATCCCGAGTTTGGATTCCGATGAACAAGACAGCCTCTACCGTGAGAAAAATCCGGCGTACGGCTACTGCGACGCGAAGTTCTGGCTCGCGGAGTCAGACGGCAAGGCGGTCGGACGCGTCGGCGCCATCATCAACCGCCGCGCCAACGAGAAATGGAACGAGAAATTCGTGCGCTTCGGCTGGTTCGACTTCATCGAAGATATGGATGTCTTCAAGGCATTAATTAATAAGGTGGTTGATTTCGGAAAGAGTTTCGGCATGAAGAAAATCCACGGGCCGCTCGGATTTACCGACATTGACAAGGAATGCTGGGTGACGGAAGGCTTCGACAATAGACAGAATATCAGTACTTTATATAACCCTTCCTATTACATTGACTTCATAAAGCAGGCCGGTTTTTCTGTCGATTGCGAATGGGTTCAGTACAAAATCCCGGCCTCGCAGCCGGTGCCTGAAAAGGTGAAGAAGGTGAGCCGGATGATCGCCGAAAGATATAAAGTCAGGTTGGTGGAGTTCAAAAAGGTGAGGGAGATGCGCCCGTACGGGACGAAGCTGTTCCATTGCCTGAACGATGCGTTCAAGGATCTTTACGGCTTCGTTGAACTCACCGAAACGGAGATAAGGAACTACGTCAGGAAATACTTTTCCGTCCTGGACCCCGAACTCGTGAAGTTCGTCGTTGACGAGAAAGGCGAAGTGATTGCCTTCGCGGTCGCCATGCCGTGTCTCGATAATGCCTTCAAAAAAATCAAAGGCCGTCTGTTCCCGTTCGGCTGGATCAAGGTTCTGCACGACATGAAACATTATAAGGACATCGACTTCCTGCTCAACGGCGTGCGCACCGACTGGCAGGGCAGGGGAATACATGCATTGTACCATGTCGCACTCAACGAGTCAATGATAAAGAAAGGTTTGAGATATGCCTACTCCAACCCGCAAATCATTGGAAACAAAGCGGTTATGGTGTGGAAGTCGCAGTACGAATGTGAAGAGCATTTCAGGCGTGCCGTGTTTTCAAGGAATATTTAAGTGAATTTAAATAGAAATATTATGTTTTTCCCGATAATAAAAAATACGACGACAGCAAGCAGGATTTTCATTTTCGTCCTGCTTGTCGTGTTCGGTGCCGTGTTCGGCGGCGTGCTTGCGTCGGCGGTGGTGCTTCTGACACACGGTTCGTTGTCAGACGTGGCGAATCTCCGTATCGCCCAGATTTGCAGCCAGATGGCGGGCTTCGTGATGCCGCCTCTGTTTTACGCTGCGTTGGTGAAGGAGAAACCTCTTGATTACCTTGGATTTAGGAAGATGCCGGTGATAGCTCTGCTTGGCATCGTCGCGATGTTCACGGTGCTGCCTTTCAACAGCCTTGTCACAGAATGGAACGAAGGCTTCACCTTGCCGGAGTCGATGGCAGGACTTGAAGAATATTTCCGCATGGTCCAGGATATGGCCGATGACCTGATGAAGAAGTTTTTGGATGTCGAAACCGTCGGCGGACTCGTGACCAACATCCTGATGATCGCCGCTCTCGCCGCGATAGGCGAGGAGTTGCTTTTCCGCTCTGTGATCCAGCCGTTTATGATAAGGATTTGCAGAAACGTCTTCGTGGGTATTCTGGTGACTTCCGTGTTGTTCTCGGCCATGCACTTTGAATTCTACGGCTTCATTCCGAGAATAATCCTCGGAATAATGCTCGGATATATGTTCTATATCACAGGCTCGATCTGGTCGTCGATGCTGATGCATTTCGTCAACAATGCGACAATAGTGGTGCTTTATTATCTGAATTTCAATAAGATAATAGAACTTGACGTGGAGAAATTCGGCTCATCGGAAAATGTTTTCATGATAATAGGAAGTGTTGTCGTCACGCTTGCAATTTTCGTTGTCTGCCGTCGTTTTATCAAACGTAATCTTAAAACTTTATAACTTTGCAACTGTCATGGCAATAGACAAATTGTTGATTTATAAATTCCTGAAATATGCAGTCGTCGGTTTTTCTGGGCTGTTTGTGGATTTCGGCGTCACATATCTTTTCAAGGAGAAGGCGAAAATCAACAAATATGTGAGCAATGCGTTGGGTTTTGTCTGCGCGGCGACCTCCAATTATATCCTGAACAGGCTGTGGACGTTTCAGAGTACCAACGAGGATGTCGCGACCGAATACGGCTCGTTCATGATTGTCTCGGCGATAGGCTTGGGAATCAATTCGTTGGTGTTGTGGCTCCTCACCGACAAGTTCAAATGGAATTTCTATGTCAGCAAGATTTTCGCCATCGGCTGCGCCACGTTGTGGAATTTCTTTGCGAATCTGCTGTTTACTTTCAACTAAACCACCTCCCACTCAACGATATTCTTTTTCCCGCTCGAGAACGCCACTCCGATGCGGAAAAGTTTCCGTTTGTCGGCGGCGTAAGGCTCTGCGTAGCCTTTGTCTTCGATTTGTTTGAGTGCTTCGGCGGCGGTGCCGTCAAGTTTGAACTCGAAGATGTAAACGTAGTCGGCGGTCTCAACGATGATGTCGGCCCTGCCGCGGGAGTTTGCTTTTTCCGTCAAGACGGTGTAGCACGACAACAGCGTGAATATCAGATACATCGTGTAATGGTAGTGGCTCTCGTAGCTCCAGACGCGTTCCTGATAGTTGGCGTCGTATGGGATTGAGGCGAAGAAGCCGGAAAGTGCGTCGCGCAGGTCGCCGAGGCGGCCTTCCATTAGCATATAGGTCATATCCTGAATCAACGGGGTTGTGTACGCCACTTTCCGGAAATAATTATTAGCAAGCAACGACACAAATCCGTTTTTCACCTCGGCGTTCGGGTAGTCGAGGGTGTACAACGTCCTAAAGCCAAGACCAGCCTTGAAACCCTTTATCGTGAGGTAGCCGCTCTGGTAAATCATCGCCAAAGGGTCTTCGATGTCGGCCTTGTAGTCCATGAAGTAGCTGCTCTCATATTCCCCGTTCAGAATCTCCTGCATGTTCGTCTTGCCGCGGTCGAGCAGACGCATGAGGTATGTCGGAGTGCCGGATTTGAACCAATATTCACCGAGTTTCCTGTCATTCAATGCGTTCAGCACGCTGTATGGATTGAAGATGTCGAGCATTTCTTCCCTCGACGACTCTTCGTCCCACATTCCCTCGGAGAAATGATAGCCGTCGTACTGTCTCTTGAGCAGCAGGTACATTTCGTCTTTCGTGCAGCCGTATTTTTTTGCCATGACTTCTATCTCCTTGTCGAAATAACCCACGAGTTCGTCTTTCGTGATGCCGCACAGTGCGTCGAACTCGCTCTTCATGCTGATGTCCTCCGGCTGGTTGAAGCCGCTGAACACGCTCACCTGCGAGAATTTAGTGACGCCTGTGAGAAGCACGAAACGCAGGTGTTCGTCGGAATATTTGAATACACTGTAAAACGCCTTTAAGATCTTCCTGTTGACATCCTCCATCGGCTCCATAAGAACATCTAATAGAGGTTTGTCGTACTCGTCGATGAGCACGACTGCCTTCTGACCTGTCTTCTCGTGAGCAGCCTTGAGGATTCCAGCGAAACGCAGCCCGTTGTCATGAATGCCGCTCGCGCAGTCATACTCCTTCTCCCACTCGTCCATGATGTGGTTCAGATACAGGTCCACCTTCCCGTCCCTCTCAAACCCTCCAAGCGAGAAATCCACATGAAACACAGGATATTTCACCCAGTCCTTTTCCAGTTCCTCTATTTTCAATCCTTTGAACAACTCCTTCTCGCCTTTGAAATAGCTTTCGAGCGTTGATATTAACAGCGATTTCCCGAATCTGCGCGGGCGGCAGAAAAAACAGATGTCTTTCTGCGCGAGGTTGTAAACGAGGTCGGTCTTGTCAACATATACATAACCGCCTTCAATGAGTGTGCTGAATGTCTGTTTTCCGATTGGGTATTTCATAACGGTATTATTTTTTTCGGGTGCAAAGATAGTAAAAAAGTTTATAAAGTTTATAAAGTTTGAAAGTTTATAAAGTGTTAAAAGAGTAGAGTTAAAAGTTAAAAGTTAAAAGAGTAGAGAGGAGAGAGGAGTTTTTTATGCGCCAGCCAACTCCACTCTCAAAACTAAAAACTAAAAGGGAAAGCCCCACTTTTTCGTGAGGCTTTCTCTTTTCTTCAGACCGCCTGGCTTAATGACAAGGCAGGTTAAATTCTAAGAACTACCGGACGAGGCGAACCGAGTAGCCGTTCTTCCGATAGTCGTTGCGCACGCCCACGTCGCCCGAAAGGAAGTGCATGACGTACGTGCGGTCCCCGCCGGACTCGTAGGGAGTACCCGACCAGTAGTCGCCGCGCGAGCCGGCATCGAACACGTCCACACCGTCGCGGTAGCATGCGGACGGGAGGAATACAGCGCCAGAGGACGCGAGGTCTGATGTCGAAGTTATTCCGCCCATCACTGCTGACGGATTCTCTGTGCCGTCCGGAAGAATCACAAGACCGTTGTGCGCGCCGCTGTCAAGCTCTTTCCATGTGCGGAGGGACGAGGCGTTAGTGCGGGTGTTCAGCAGATAATCCCATTCTTCTTTGTTCAGTGTGCGCCATGTGCCCGCCGTCTCACCTGCCACCTGGAAAGACGAACTGTTCGTGAAGAACACGTCGGACGTTGTCCGTGTACTATATGAATAGCTCGACGCATACGGCTCTTTGCCTGATGTCTGCCAGTC
>JAKSMW010000001.1 GCA_024400395.1 Bacteroidales bacterium | reverse complement strand
TGCTGCTGAGCCTCTGCCTCGTGGGCCTCGACGACAAGCACATCGCCGCCGTCACGGGCATGGCCTACAACAACGTTCACCGCAGGATGCAGCGGTTCCATGAGATGATAGGGGATTAGGGGTTTCAGAGGCTTCAGGGGTTTCAGAGGTTTCAGAGTGTTTCAGAGGCTTCAGAGGCTTCAGAGGTTTCAGAGGCTTCAGAATGAATCATCTCCCTACCGGATAAAACGCGTCTTCTGTGTGATCGATTCTGTGCTCGTTGTTCTGGTCGATGACAACCGCCACGATGTCGAAGCGCACGTCGATGTCGAGCCTGTTGCGTTCGACGTAGGCGTTGGCCGCCCAAATCAGAAACTGTTGCTTGTAACGGTCGATGGTCTCCTCCGGCTCAACGATGACCGGCACTTTCCGTGTTTTCACTTCAACGATTACAAGCTCGTCGCCGTCCTTGGCGATGATGTCGATTTCCTTGTGGCCGCAGACCCAGTTCTGCTCCAAGATCTGATACCCTTTGGCGATGAGGAAGTCACGCGCGAGCTTCTCGCCCAAAGCCCCTGTTTCATTGTGTTCTGCCATATGATATGTAACCGCTATGCGGTCGTTAAGGTTTCTGTTGTTTTTGCTTCACTTTTTCTTTACTCTTTTAACTTTAAACTAATCAATGCGCTTCAAGCCAGTTCTCGCCGGTGTTCAGTTCGGCGATGACCGGTATGTTGAGTTTTATTGCGTTCTCCATCTTGTCTTTGACTATTTCCTTGACAACATTGAGTTCGTCAAGGCAGGTGTCGAAGACGAGTTCGTCGTGTACCTGAAGAATCATCTTTGATTTTAAATTTCTGTTTTTCAGTTCTTTATGAATGTTCGCCATTGCGATTTTTATCATGTCGGCGGAGCTTCCCTGAATCGGGGCGTTGATGGCGTTGCGTTCGGCGAACTGCCGCACTACGCTGTTTGACGAGTTGATGTCGCGCAGGTAACGGCGCCGGCCGAACATCGTCTCTACGTAGCCGTTTCTTCTCGCGAAGTCGATGTTATTTGCAATATATTCCTCGATGCCGACGTATTCGCGGAAATAATTCTTGATGATTTCCGACGCTTCCGAGCGGCTTATGCCCAAGCGTTCCGCCAAGCCGAACGCCGACATCCCGTAAATTATCCCGAAGTTGACGGCTTTGGCGCGGCGGCGCATGTCTTTCGTAACATCTTTAATATCAATATTATATACTTTCGCCGCCGTCGCCGCATGGATGTCGAGGCCTTCGCGGAAAGCCTCCGTCATGGCGGTGTCGCCGCTGAGGTGCGTGATGATGCGAAGCTCTATCTGCGAGTAGTCGGCGGCGAGCAGGATGTGATCCTCGTCACGCGGCACAAAAGCCTTGCGGATCTCCTTGCCGTTGTCGGTGCGCACCGGGATGTTCTGAAGGTTCGGGTTCGTTGAACTCAACCGCCCCGTGGCTGTAACAGCCTGATTATAAGAGGTATGTACGAGACCGTCAACGCGACTTATCAGCTCCGGAAGCGCATCGACGTATGTTGACTTCAGTTTCGACAGCCCGCGCCAGTCGAGAATCAGCGGGACGATAGGATGGGCGGCGGCGATTTTCTGAAGCACCTCCTCACCTGTCGGATATTGCCCGGTCTTCGTCTTTTTCGACGGGGCCTTTATCTTCAGGTCATCAAAAAGCACGTCGCCGAGTTGTTTCGGCGAGGCGATGTTGAATTCCTTCCCGGCATTCTCATGTATCTGATTTTCAAGTTCTTCAAGCTCCTTGGTCTGCTGCTCGCTAATCTGTTTCAGGTTTTCACTGTCAATTTTCACGCCGTTGCGTTCCATGGCAGAAAGCACTTCCACAAGCGGCATCTCTATGTCGTTGAAAAGTTTCGTCAGCTGATTCTCATCGAGAAGCGGCTTGAATGTCTCGTAAAACTGATAGGTGACATCAGCGTCCTCGGCGGCGTATTTCTTGATTTGCTCGAGCGGCACCGTGCGCATCGAAATCTGCGACCTGCCTTTCCCGATGAGTTCCTCGATGTGAACCGTCTCGTAATTCAGATAGACATCGGCGAGATAATCCATGTTGTGCCGCTGCTCCGGATCGATGAGATAATGCGCAATCATCGTGTCGAAAAGATTGTTTTTCAACGAGATGCCATAACGTGCGAGCATCGACATGTCAAATTTTATATTATGCCCCACGAGTGTCTTCTCCTTGTCGGAAAACAAAGGAGTGAATCTTTCGAGAATGAGTTTTGTCTCGTCAAAGTCGTTGGGCATCGCGACATAAAACGCCTCGTGCGCCTTGACGGAAAACGACATCCCGACGATTTCTGCTGAATACACGTCAAGACCCGTTGTCTCGGTGTCGAAGGCGAAAATGCCGGATTTTTGCAATTTTTCAATCAAAGAATCAATTTGTTCTGAAGACGTAATCAGTTGATAATCATGATTTACGGTTTTTATTGATGGTTTTGCCGAAAATAAATCGTACGATTGTAGAGATGCATCATGCTGCGTCTGTGCATCAAATTGCGAGAACAGATCCAATTCCTGCGGTTTTGGTTTTGGTGTCGTAGCCGTCTGCGTTTTCAGTTTGACTTTCTCGGCGCGTAGCTTGCGTTGGTCGTCGAGCATTCTCTTGGCGAAGCTGCGGAATTCGAGTTCATCGAAGATGCGCGTGAGTTTCTCCATGTCAGGCTCTTTGACGGCGAGTTCGTCGATGTTGAAAATCACCGGCACATTAATATTAATGGTGGCGAGCATTTTCGACATCAGTCCCTGGTCGGAGTATGTCATCACGTTCTCGCGCATCTTGCCTTTGAGTTCGGCGGCGTGTGCGAAGAGGTTTTCCATGGAGCCGTATTCCTGCACGAATTTCGCGGCTGTCTTTTCGCCTACGCCGGGGATGCCGGGGATGTTGTCGGCGGCATCGCCCCAGAGACCGAGGATGTCGATGAGTTGCGTCGGCTCGTTGATGCCGTATTTCTCGCAGACCTCCTTCGGGCCGAGTATTTTCGGGTCTTCGCCGAATTTCGCCGGACGGTAGATGAAGACGTTATCGCTCACAAGCTGGCCGAAGTCTTTGTCGGGTGTCATCATATAAACAAGGTGTCCGGCCTTCTCGGCTTTCTTGGCGAGCGTGCCGATGACGTCGTCGGCCTCATAGCCTTCCGCGGCGTAAATCGGGATGTTGAAACCTTTGATAATCTCAATGATATAAGGTATCGACGCACGCAGGTCATCGGGCATCGCCTCACGGTTTGCCTTGTAATCGCTGAAGTTTTCAGTGCGTATCGTCGGTGCGCCGAGGTCGAAGGCGACGCCGATGTGTGAGGGTTTTTCGTTCTTCATAACTTCATAAAGCGTGTTTAGGAAGCCGATTATCGCCGAAGTGTTTAATCCTTTTGATGTCGTCCGCGGATTTTTGTTTAATGCAAAAAAAGCTCTGTAAATCAATGCATAAGCGTCGATTAGAAATATTTTCGGTCGGTCTGGAGTAATCATTTTATGTGTGTTTTATTGAAAAAAAACTGTTTTTTGTTGAAAAAACTGCACGTTTTACAGAGTGTAAAAATACTGCTTTTTTTTGAAACGTGGCTGTTTTTCTTGATTTTTTTGAAATTTCAACTTTTTATGAAAAAAAACTGAAAATTTGTGATTTTATAAAATATTGAAAATCAAAATTTTAAAAAAATATGATAAAAATTTTTTTAAAAAAGTTGTTGTGGTGTGAAAAAATGGTTTACCTTTGTTGAGATTTTTCTTTGAGCAGAAAAAAATATTAATGAATAAAAATTATTGAAAATGTCAGAAATTCAAGAAAAAGTTGTATCAATCATAGCTGACAAGTTGGCTGTTGATAAGTCGGAAATCACAATGGAAAAGAGTTTTACTCAGGATTTGGGAGCAGATTCACTTGATACAGTGGAGATGATTATGGAATTCGAGAAGGAATTCAACATTACTATTCCGGAAGACAAGTCTGCTGAAATTTTGACCGTTGGTGAGGCAATTAGCTGCATTGAGAAATGCATCAACGAAAATAAGTAAGGAATGGTACCAAGGCGTGTTGTTGTAACCGGGCTTGGCGCCATAACGCCTGTCGGCAATAATGTTCCAGAATATTGGAACGGTTTGCTTAACGGTGTGAGCGGGGCCGGCGAGATAACGCGATTTGACGCTTCGAAGTTCAAATGCCGCATTGCATGTGAGGTGAAGGGCTTTGATCCTTTGGATTTTTTCGACAAAAAAGAAGCGAGAAAATTAGATTCCTTCGCGCAGTTCGCGATTGTGGCGGCTGACGAGGCGATTGCAGATTCAGGTATCACCAAAGATAACACCGATTTCGATGAGGTCGGCGTTATCTTTGGTTCTGGTATCGGAGGCATTGACAGTCTCTTCAACGACATGAGGGATTTTGCGTTGGGTGACGGCACGCCGCGCCTGAGTCCTTTCATCATACCGCGTCTGCTTCCTGACCTCGCAGCGGGTCATATCTCGATAAAATATGGTTTGCACGGCGCCAATTTCGCCACCGTGTCCGCTTGTGCGTCATCGGCCAACGCCTTGATAGAAGGTTTCAACTTCATTCATTTCGGCAAGGCTGACGTGATGGTTGTAGGCGGTTCCGAAGCTGCCATCTGTCCCGTCGGTGTAGGCGGTTTCGAGGCGATGAAGGCACTCTCCACACGCAACGACAACCCGGCCACGGCATCGCGTCCTTTCGACGTGGGACGCGACGGCTTCGTGATGGGCGAAGGAGCCGGATGCCTTATCATAGAAGAGCTTAACCACGCCATAGCACGTGGCGCGACGATATACGGCGAGATAGCCGGCAGCGGAGTGTCGGGCGACGCATATCACATGACAGCACCGCACCCGGAAGGCTTCGGCGCCGCTCTGAGCATGAGAAGAGCACTGAAAGACGCCGGCATCACAGCCGAAATGATCGACCATATCAACACGCACGGCACCTCAACACAAATCGGCGACGTCACCGAAGTGCTTGCCATAAAAGAGGTTTTCGGAGAACACACATACAAAATCTCCGTCAACTCCGGCAAGTCGATGACCGGTCATCTTCTCGGCGGCGCAGGCGCAATAGAGGCAATCTCCACCGTGCTCGCCTGTAAGAACGACATCGTGCCGCCGACGATAAATCATTTCTCCGATGACCCCGCCATCGATCCAGCAATTGATTTCACATTCGAAAAGCCGAGGAAAAGAGTCGTCAACTACGCTATCAGCAACGCCTTCGGATTCGGAGGCCATAACGCAAGCATAGTGTTCAAGAAATACTAATAATGTTGGGGTTTTTAAGATATCATAATAAGGCCGAACGTGATTTGGCCGGTTTTATCCATAATATCTTCGGATTCTACCCCCGTAACATATCGTTATATAAACTTGCTTTTACTCATAAGTCAATGAGTGCCAAATTGTTTGGCAAGATCACGGTGAGTAATGAGCGTTTGGAATATCTCGGCGACGCGGTGCTCAGCTCCATTGTCGCCGAATATCTTTTCAAGAAATTCCCGACAAAACAGGAAGGTTTCCTGACAGAGATGCGTTCACGTATCGTGAGCCGCGCCTCGCTGAACAAACTCTCCTATAAGTTCGGGTTTGAAAAACAGATTTATTACGTAAAGTCACACGATGCACACGGAAAATTCCGCTGCATCGGAGGCAACACCTTCGAGGCGTTCACCGGTGCCGTTTTTTTAGACAAAGGCTACGATTTCACTTATAAAATCATAGTTGACAATGTAATAAAACTGCATCTCGACATCGATGACATCGAGAAAAACGAAGTCAATTTCAAGAGCAAACTCCTCGAATGGTCGCAGAAATACAAACATCACATCGAGTATAAGATCGTTGAGACAAAAGGCGAAAGCTATGACAAACTCTATGTGATTCAAGTGTTTATTGATGACAAAGGCTACGGGAAAGCATCCGATTACTCGATAAAAGGAGCCGAGCAACTCGCTTCCGAAAAGACCTGGCACGTCCTGGAGGAAGATTTTGAAGATTGATTTTGAAAAACAGACGGATTTTCCGTCATAAAAAACATAAATATGGTTAGAAAAAAAAACAAAATTGTCGTCGAGCCTTTCGATGACATCAGAATTATCGGCATCAACAGTTACCTTGAAGACTACAAACTTGCTTGGTACATTAACAATGTACTGAAAATCAATCTTGTAAAATATTCCGATATTGTTAATGAAGACGGACAGCAGTTTTCGTTCTATCTTTACGATGGCGGTGAAAACAGCAATGCGTTCAATCTTGTGGCACTTTCAAATGGGGAGTCAAAGTGGATGAAAATGGCGCTGCCGACAGATTATTTCATTGTGATACGCAATTTCATCACAGATGAAAACTATCAGTCTGTAATGTCAAAAATAAAGCAGATTCCTGGTGTTATTTTGATTTATGACGTTGATGCTGAAAAAACAAAGAAAATCGACAATCTGCTTGAGGACATCGAAATGCACGAGATCGAACTCATTAAGAGTAGAGATTAGAGAGTAAAGATTAAAGAGTAAAGATTAGAGAGACTGAAGCACATGGTATAACTCACGCGCGTCAGCCTCTCTACTCTCTACTCTTTTAACTTTTAACTAAATTCAGGCTTGCTCGAACTGTTCCAGGAATCTGATGTCGTTTTCGAAGAACATTCTGAGGTCGTTGATTTGATATTTGAGCATCGCTATGCGTTCGATGCCCATGCCGAATGCGAAGCCGGTATATTCTTCCGGATCTATGTTGCAGGCTTTCAGGATGTTAGGGTCACAGATGCCGCAGCCGAGGATTTCAACCCAGCCTGTGTGTTTGCAGATGTTACAGCCTTCGCCTCCGCAGATGTTGCATGAGATGTCCATCTCCGCCGAAGTCTCCGTAAACGGAAAATATGACGGGCGGAAACGCACTTTCGTGCCTTCACCGAAGTATTCCTGAACGAAATGGTAAAGTGTCTGCTTCAGGTCGGCGAACGACACGTTCTTGTCGATGTAAAGACCTTCGATCTGGTGGAAGATGCAGTGCGCGCGTGCCGAAATCGCCTCGTTTCTGAACACTCTTCCCGGTGCGATGATACGGATAGGCAACTTGCCTTGTTCCATGACACGTACCTGGACGCTCGATGTGTGGGTGCGGAGGACGACATCCGGCGATTTCGTCACGAAAAACGTGTCCTGCATGTCGCGTGCCGGGTGGTCGGGCGGGAAGTTCAAGGCCGAGAAGACGTGGAAGTCGTCTTCAATCTCCGGACCTTCAGCGATGACGAAACCGAGGCGTTTGAAGATGTCATTAATCTCGTTGCGCACGATTGAAAGCGGATGGCGCGAACCATTCAACATCTCGACAGGAAGTGTGAGGTCGATGTCGTTGTTCGTATTCGACTGTGTCTCAAATTGTTTCTGTTGTTCTTCAAGAACTTCCTGAACCGCGTTTTTCAGTTCATTCAGTTTCATGCCTACTTCCTTGCGCATCTCCGGCGCGACCTGCTTGAAGTCGCTGAAAAGAGCCGTGATGATGCCTTTTTTGCTGAGATAAGCGATACGGAAGTTCTCCAACGCCTCCTTGCTTTCGGCGCGGAACGATTTCACTTCCGTCAATATCTGTTCAATTTTTTCTTTCATACTGATGTGTAACTTATTGTCTTTCTTTTGTTACTGATATGTAACCGCTCGCGGTTATAAAGGTGCTTATTTGTTTATGATTTCAGCCGAGATGATTTTCACCGGTTCGACAGGGACATCCATGTAGCCGGTCTTGACAGCCGCGATTTTGTCAACGACTTCAAGTCCTTCGACCACTTCCCCGAAAACGGTGTAGTCGCCGTCGAGGTGAGGTGTGCCGCCTTTTGTCGTGTAAACGTCAACCATGGCTTTGGTGAAAGTCTTGCCGTAGTAGTCTCTGACTTTCTCAAGTTGCTGGGTTGTAAAGACATTGCCCTGTACGATATAGAATTGCGAGCCGCTTGAGTTCTTTTTCGGATTCACCTGGTCGCCCATGCGAGCCGCCGCAAGAGCGCCTTTGAAATGATAGTGGTTTGACTTGATTTCAGCCGGAATCGTGTATCCCGGGTCAACGCGTCCGTCGGCATTCTGGCCGCCCTGAATCATGAAATCTTTGATAACGCGGTGGAACGGCGAGCCAGTGAACCATCCTTCGTTGACCAATTTGATGAAATTGTCGCGATGCAACGGCGTGTCGTCATAAAGTTTCACCGTGATGTCGCCATAGTTAGTCTTGATCAAGACTTTTGTTTCTTTTTGTGCTTGTGCTGTCATACCTAATAAAACGCAAAGTATTAAAAATAATTTTTTCATGATGTTTCGGTGTTTGTTGTTAATCTGTTGTTATTGTGGAATATGTGAGTTCCAGTCGTATAGAGCGTGTGGTGTCGGCGTAGTCGGGGCCGTTGAAGACCCAGCGGCGCGGGACGTATGCGCCGGTGTTCACGAAGATGTAAAGGCCGAGGTTTTCCTTCTCCGGGCCGGCGAGGATGAGGTCTTGCACGTATCTGTTCAGCCTGAACGAGACCGTTCCGTTTTCGTTGTATTGTCCTCCGAAATAACCTGCGCTGACATATTGGTCATCAAGGATTTGGTATGTTCCGTCGCCGGTTCTCTTGGCGATGATGAGCTGTACCGGAGGCGTGAAGACCGCCGTGTCGTTGACAGCACCGAAGACCGCTGCCGGCGCACCTGTCAGCACGAGCTTCGCCTCATTCACCAAGACATTGGTGTTCAACGACTTCGCCCATTCGGCGATGTTCGGGAACTTGATCCAGCTCATGACACCGGCGACGCCCTGGACATAAAGATACCTGTTGTCAACCGAGTCGTTGAATTTTATCGGGGCGACGGCAGCATCGTAATCGTGCGTGAAATTGCCGAAGTGATAATTCGCCGAAGTGATGGTGAAGTCGTACGTCAGGGTGTCGGTCGCGTTGTGATAATAAAGCCTGATGTAAGTGTAGCTGTTTGTCGCTTCAAAGAAACACACGGAGCCTTTTCCGGGCATGTCCTCCGCCACGATGTTCACGCCTTTGAAGAATTCAAGGAACGCATCATTGGAAAGGAACTTGTCTTGATTGTCAATGAATGACTGTCCGAGGCTTGTGGCGAGCGGTATGCGGAGAACCGCCTTTGAGAGCGAGTCATCGTCGATGTTGCTGAACGTCATAGGATGCGGCTGGAAGGTGTAGTCTGCAAGGATTTCGTCCTTTGTTTGAAGCACGGTGTTTGAATAATAACTCGTCGAGTCGTTGAAGCCTTCGTTCAGTTCCCTGACAACGAACCTCTGTGTTGTCGTCGTGTCGCCATAATAGCCGTTGTAGCACAGCTGAAGGACGATGGAGTCGGCGACGGCGGCGGTGCCCCATTCCTGCCCTGTGACGGATGGCGAGAACTGTGTGTATGTCTGAAGGTTCGTGCTTCCGAATATCTGGTCATACATATTGCCTACGAGCAATGACGTCGAGGTGCTTGTGAGAAGGGAATCAACATGTTGCGTGTTGGCGATGATGTCGCGGTTGTTTGACGAGAAAACCTTGATGTAGCTGGAGTTCGGCTGAAGGTTAGAGCCTATCTCCGTCGTGGTTTTCTTGCATGATGTAAAGCCGACCAAAGCAATAACCAATGTTAATGCTAATGTGCGAAGTTTTGTCATAGTTCCTTTATCTTATCATAAAATTCGTTATACGCATCAACGTAATTTTCCTCGCCTTGGTATTCAAGAATCGGTTTATTTAACATTCTGGCGTATGTTTCGACATCCGGGTTGATTTTCGGGCTTGCGAAAACGATGCCGTCGGCGAAGTCGAGCGCCGATTTCTGGATGTTGGCGTAAGTCGGGTTCTTCAGGAATTTTATCTCTTTCGCTATGATTCCGGGCATCTTGAGTTTCTTGTCGTATCCTTTGCGGAAAACACTTTCAAAATCATCATCATATACCGAATAAACAATCTTTGAATCGCTGAACAGCGGGTTGTCTTTGAAGGCGCGTTTGATGTAAAGCGGGACAAGCGAAGTGATCCAGCCGTGGCAGTGTATGATGTCGGGCGGCCAATTCAGCTTCTTCACGGTCTCGATGACTCCGCGCGAGAAGAAAATGGTACGGTCATCATTATCCTCATAGAAATCCTCGTTCCTGTCGGCGATGGTGAATTTCCTCCTTGTGAAGAAGTCATCATTGTCGATGAAATATATCTGAATCCTTGCCTTCTGAATCGACGCGACTTTGATAATCAAAGGATGGTCAGTGTCGTTAATGATCATGTTCATGCCGGAAAGTCTGATGACCTCGTGCAGCTGGTTGCGGCGTTCGTTGACGTTGCCGAAACGTGGCATGAAAATGCGTATCTCTTTTCCTCTCTCCTGAATCCCCTGCGGTAAGTATCTGCCAATCAATGACATCGGTGTCTCTTTCAGATAAGGCGTGATTTCTTGGTGGATAAATAATACCTTCGTTTTGTCCATTTTATTTGTATTTTTTTGTAGTCAAAAATAAGCATACAAAATTAAGCATTTTTTTTGAATAAAACGGAAACTTTTTTAAAGAAATTTAAAGGTTGCCGATGACAGCGTCTTTCAATGTCGTGAGATTCTCCTTTTTTATGTTTTTTTTCTCAAAAACAACCTTCACCGGCGACTTGCTAAGGACGAAAATATCGTCGCTCATTGCGAGAGCCTCGTCAACATCATGGGTGACATGGACAACGGTTCTTCTGTCGTTCTCGCATATTTTGAGAAATTTTTCAATGATATTTTTCTTCAGATTGATGTCAATTCCGCCGAAAGGCTCGTCCATCAGTATGATGTCGGAAGGCACCGCGAATGCTCTCGCCACCGAAACACGCTGACTCATTCCGCCGCTCAACTGTGATGGATAATAATCTGCAAAGCCATGAAGGTCAACAAGTTGCAGATAGAAATCACAAATCTCGGCGATGCGGTCTCTTGAATCTTTGGCGTAATATTTTTCAAGGACAAATTCGATATTTTGTCTGACCGTTTTCCACGGCAGAAGCCGCGGCTCCTGAAAAATATACGAGAACGTCTTTCCGTCAACGCCGCTGATTTCGCCTTTGTCGGGTTTCAGCACGCCGCCGAGCATGTTGAGCAACGTTGTCTTCCCGCAGCCCGACGGGCCGAGTATTCCTGTCGTGACGCCTTCGCGGATTTCAAGGCTGAAACCCGAATAGACGACGTTGCCGTCGAAGTTTTTATATATGTCGTTTAACTGTAACATTTTCAATGAGTCTGATGATTTTTTCAAAAAGTGCGCCGAGCAACACGGCGATGATGGTCCAGGCGATGAGCACTTCGACGTTCATCTGCATCTGTGCGAGTTGCAGGCTGCCTCCGATGCCGTAACGCGGCTGGCTCAAGACCTCACCCACGATGATGGCGCGCCAGCCGATCCCGACCGCGCTCGATATGCCGCTCACCATGAACGGCGCGATGGACGGGACGTAAACGTTTCTTATGACACTCCGCCGCCGTACCTTGTAAAACCTCGCCATCTCGATGAGTTTCACGTCAACGTTGCGGATGCCGGCGACGATGTTTGTGAAAATAATCGGGAACATCGTCAGCACCCCGATGAAAACCGCCGTTGACCTTGAAAACCAAATCAATGCGAGCAGCACGAATGCCACGACGGGCGTTGAGCGCATCACCACGACCCACGGCTTCATGAACGCATCGAAACCCTCGTGAAGCCCGGCGACGATGCCGAGCGCGACACCCAAGACAACGGCGATCACGAAACTGACGATGCCGCGTAATATCGTCGAGAAAACAACGAGAACGAAGTCTTTCTGCCCGAACAACTTAATCGTCGCCACCAATGTCGCCCACGGACCCGGCATGACATTTTCGGACCCGATGCACAACGCTGCGACTTCCCAAAGAACCAGCAGCACCGCGACGGAGGCGATAACGATAATGTTTTTAGTAGAACTTCTCATCCGGCATCTTTCCTCCTATTATCAACGAATCCATCTTATAAAAAACATCCAAATAATTGACAACCAAGTCTTTGGCTTCATCAGCACGCACCACTTTCAGGTTTGAGCGCGGGATGGAGTTCTTTGCCGCCACGGTGTCGGCGATGATTTGATATTTCACGGCGAGAGCGGCGGCCTCGTCGATGTCTTCATTAACCTTATCGACAGATTTCTTATATATATTTACAACATTATCAACGAGTTGTCTGTCATTTTCAGAGATTTCGCCCTTACAGATGAAAGCCGTTTCGGGCATCTCGAAGCCGTGGATTTTCAACCATTCGTCGTGAAGGCTCATCATGATATGGAGATTCGGGTTTTTCAGCAGGGCGTAACTGAGATACGGCTCTGAAAGCACGCTCATCGTCGTGAGTCCGGCGGCGGTGGCAGTGGCGAGGTCGATGTGATTCGGGAAACGGTAGTCGAGATCGACATCGCTGTAAGGTTCGAGTCCGTTTCTTTCCAAGAGATGACGGAAGAGGACATCGGGTGTCATGTTTTTCGCCATCAGGTATATCTTGTTGTCTTTCAAGTCGTTCCATGAACGAAGCGTCGTGTCGTTCCCGCAAAGGTAAAGCGTCCCCCAGGTCGAGACGGCCTCAAGCCGGTAGTCAACACCTTTGTTATACAGAAGCGCAGCCATCGTGGTGGGCAGGACAGCGAAGTCAGCACTGCCGTCGAGCATCATCTTACGCACCTGAAGAGGCTCGTTGAGAATCTCGATTTCAAAAGTGGCGTTTTCTGTATTATCAAGACTGTCAATGAGATAAAGCATTCCGAGCGACGACGGCCCGCGTAACGAAGCGATGACATAATGCGATTTTTCTCCGGCGGAATCCTTGTTTCCGCAGGAAATGCACGCCGTCAGAAGCAGCAGAAACGATAATAAAATTGAATGTTTCATCATTCGTTGATACACAAATCTTTATTTTGAAACTGCAAAAATAGTAAAAAAGTTCAAAAGTTTGTAAAGTAACTGCAAAAGACGAATTTCACAATCACACGGATGTTTGAATTATTGTACGTGAAAAGTAAATCCGACAGACAATTTTCGGGTGAATCGGAAAGGTTTTTAAGGTTAAAATATTAAAAATTAAGTAATAATTATTTTTTAAATCATTGATAATCAATAAACTTTAAATTTTTTTTAAAATTTTTGTCGAACTTAAAATTTTATTGTAGTAATTTTGCACGCGAAAAAAATCGTACGGGAAGCTTGTTTGCGACTCATTATTATAAAGGTGTAAGGCTTTTACCGGCCTACGCATTAACATTATAAATTGAATATTATGGTAAAAAATCTTGTTATCGTTGAGTCTCCGTCGAAGGCAAAGACAATCGAGGGATTTCTGGGAAAAGAGTTTACAGTTAAAGCGAGTATAGGTCATGTCAGGGATTTGAACAAGTCAAATTTGAGTCTGGATGTGGAGAATAGTTTCCAGCCGGTGTATGAGATTCCGGATGACAAGAAGGCCATTGTAGCCGAACTGAAGAAACTTGCGAACGCCGCGGAGATGGTGTGGCTGGCGTCCGATGAGGACCGCGAGGGAGAGGCTATTTCGTGGCATTTGTTGGAGACGCTCGGTCTTTCGGAGGACAAATACCGCCGCATCGTGTTCCATGAGATCACGAAGCCGGCGTTGCTTCACGCCATCGACAACCCGCGCAAGATCGACATCGACCTCGTGGCGGCACAGCAGGCGCGACGTGTCCTCGACCGCCTTGTCGGCTACGAGCTTTCGCCGCTTCTCTGGAAGAAGGTGAAGCCGGCACTTTCGGCGGGCCGTGTGCAGAGCGTGGCGGTGCGTCTCATCGTGGAACGCGAAGACGAGATAAAGAACTTCCAGAACAGCAGCGCATACCGTGTCACGGCGAATTTCTCGTTCACCATCGACAACCATGAATATCAGCTGTTCGCCGAGCTTCCGTCACGTTTCGAGAAGGAAGAAGAAGCCGTCAAGTTCCTTGAAGACTGCAAAACAGCGGGTTATACGATAAAAGCGGTGGAGAAGAAGCCGTTGTCGAAATGTCCGGCGCCGCCGTTCACCACGTCAACGTTGCAGCAGGAGGCCGGCCGTAAGCTCGGTCTCTCGGTGAGTAACACCATGCGCATCGCACAGCAGCTCTACGAGTCAGGTAAGATCACTTACATGCGTACCGACTCCGTGAACCTCTCGACCTTCGCCATGGGACAGGCCAAGAAGGAAATCGAGAACCTCTACGGCGCACAATACGTGAAACCGCGCCAGTTCACCACAAAGAGCAAAGGCGCACAGGAAGCCCACGAAGCTATCCGCCCGACATATCTCGACCAGCAGACCATCAAAGGCACCGCCGACGAACGCCGTCTCTATGACCTGATCTGGAAACGTACCATCGCTTCACAAATGGCTGATGCTCAGATAGAAAAGACAGTCGTGAACATCGACGTGAGCAATTCCGACAAGGATTTCGTGGCATCAGGCGAGGTCGTCCTCTTCGACGGATTCCTGAAAGTCTATATTGAGAGCGTCGATGACGAGACCGGCGAGAACGCCAACAGCATGCTGCCGCCGATGAAAAAAGGACTGGTGCTTGAACTTGACAAGATGGAAGCGCAGCAACGTTACGCCCGCAAGCCGTTCCGTTACACCGAAGCCAGCCTCGTCAAGAAGATGGAAGAACTCGGAATAGGCCGCCCTTCAACGTATGCCCCGACAATCTCCACAATTCAGAAAAGAGAATATGTCGAGAAGAAAGATATCACCGGCGAGACACGCAACTACAAGATTTTCACACTGAAGAAAAATAAAATCACCGAGAAGACCGGCAAGGAAAACATCGGCTTCGAGAAGGCCAAACTCGTCCCGACCGACATCGGCATCCTCGTCAACAAGTTCCTGATGAACTATTTCGAAAAAATCATCGACTATAATTTCACCGCGAATGTTGAAAAGGAATTCGACAAAATCGCCGAAGGCCGCTGCGAGTGGAACGCCATGATCAAGGATTTTTACAAGGATTTCCACAAAGACATCGAATCGACATCGGGCAATTCGGGCAAGTTCAGCGGCGAGAAGTTCCTCGGCACCGACCCTACTTCCGGAAAGAAAGTCTTCGTGAAGATAGGACGTTTCGGACCTGTGGCTCAGATTGGCGAGACGGATGCCGATGAGAAACCGAAGTTCGCGGGGCTGCACAAAGACCAGAGCATAGAGACCATCACCTTGGACGAGGTTTTGGACCTGTTCGCGTTCCCGCGCTCACTCGGCGAATACGAAGACGCTGAGATTCAAGTCGCAATCGGACGTTTCGGCCCTTATGTGAAGCACAAGAGCGCATTTTACAGCCTTTCAAAGCTCGATGACCCGTCAACGGTGACATTCCAACGCGCCATTGAAATCATAGAGACGAAGCGCAAGGCCGACCTCGACAACGTGGTCTCGACATATCCCGAAGACGCAGACCTCAAAGTCTTGAAGGGGAGATTCGGAATTTACATCACGTACAAGAAGGCGAATTACAAGATTCCGCGCACTTACGACCCGAACAACCTGAGTTATCAGGACTGCATGGACATCATCGCCGACCCGGCCAACGCATCGAAGAAACGCGGGGCGAAGAAATAGTTAAGAGAGGAGAGAGGGAAGTTAAGAGGGCGCGAGGCGACGATGGTCGTCTCGCGCAATTTTTTTGTGGATTTTTGAAAAAATTTAATGCTTTTAAGAAAAAGTATTATTTTTGCAGCCATAATCACATCAAAAAATGACGCGAATAAAGAGGTTAATCGCGTCATACGGTTGCGTATCAAAAAAATAACGAGTAAATGTATGAGAGCAATTTGGATTTGGCAACAGGCTGACTGGCCGCATTTTTATTGGGACGACAGCGAGATAATTTCAAAACTTTCGCGTGTGAGAATGAAGCAAGGAATGCTTCTTGGCGAACTGAACGGACTTGGTTTTGAGATTCAAAGGAATGCTTCGTTGGAGGCAATCACCGAAGATGTGATACGTTCATCGGAGATTGAAGGCGTATTCCTTGATCCGGCGCGTGTACGTTCATCGGTGGCATCTCGTTTAGGTCTTGAAACACAAGGACTTCCGACTCCTGACCATTATACCGAAGGCATTGTGGAAGCGATGCTTGATGCAGTTTACAATGCAAATGAACCGCTCACGAAAGAGCGTCTTTGCGGTTGGCATGCGTCTTTGTTTCCAACAGGAAGAAGCGGAATGTATCAGATAACTGTAGCTGATTACCGTAAAGGAGAAACTCCGATGCAGATTGTCTCTGGTGCTTTCGGTCACGAACGTGTTCATTATGAAGCTCCTGCAAGTGCTGTTGTTCCCGCCGAGATGGAAAAATTCCTCGGCTGGGTTAATGAGGAGTCAAATATTGATTCTGTGTTGAAAGCTGCCGTGGCGCATCTGTGGTTTGTGGCGATTCATCCGTTTGATGATGGAAATGGTAGGCTTACTCGCACAATCACCGACATGCTTCTTTCGCGTGCCGACGGTCAGAAAACGCGTTTTTACAGTATGTCAGCCGAAATAATGCGACGCAGAAACTCATATTACGATGCGTTGCAGCGGACAAATACTGGAAATCTCTGCATAACCGATTGGTTGTCATGGTTTTTAGAAACAATGGAAGCGGCTATTGACGGTTCGTATGAGGTTGTTGATAGGGTGAAAAAGAAAGCGGTTTTTTGGCAAAAAAACAATGGACTTGCTCTAAACGAGCGTCAGATAAAAATCCTGAACCGTCTTTTTGAAGGTTTTGAAGGCAAACTCACTACATCGAAATACGCAAAAATCACACATAATTCGCAGGCAACGGCACTCCGCGACATTCAAGATTTGGTTGAAAAAGGTCTTTTGACCAAAACCGACAGTGGCGGCAGAAGTTCAAGTTACGAATTGGCCGAGTGATTGCGTCATTTTTTGGATAAATTTTGAAAAAAACTCACATTAAGCAGTTTTTTCCTTATTTTTGCAACCTAAACATTCAGAAAAGAAATAGAAATATTTATACATAACATATTGTAAAACATAGCATTCGCTATCGTTTCACGTTCACCCGAAAAAATATGAAATCTTATATTTGATTTGTATGAAAAAAGATAATTTGTCAGCTTGGAATAGGCTTTTGAGAAAAGTTGAGTATATGCCTAATGAAGATAACCTTCCATTAGATGAACTTATGTCGTTGGTAACTCATAATCAAACGCCGGTGAGAAAAAATTATGTAGAAGAACCACAGGCCGAGTATTATTCTTTATTTCAACAAGACGTTCCGTTTCCTGCGCCAGAAAACCCTAAATTTACATTTATAGATTTATTTGCTGGAATTGGTGGTTTTCGTATTGCGATGCAAAATCAAGGCGGCAAATGCGTTTATTCGTCGGAATGGGATGAGCAGGCAAAAAAGACGTATTACGAAAATTTTGGCGAAGTTCCATTTGGTGATATTACAAAAGAGCGTATAAAGAGTTATATACCAGATGGTTTTGATGTTTTATGCGCGGGATTTCCGTGTCAAGCGTTTTCTTTAGCTGGGAAAAAACGTGGATTTGAAGAAACACGAGGAACTTTATTTTTTGATGTTGCTGAAATATTAAGAAGAAAACAGCCAAAGGGAATATTTCTTGAAAACGTTAAGGGATTAAAAATTCATGATAAGGGTAGGACTTTTGAAGTGATAAAACAGACATTAGATGAGGTTGGTTACGTTATTGCTAACGATCCCAAGGTTGTTAATGCGATGAATTTTGGAGTTCCACAACATCGCGAAAGAGTATATATAATTGGTATAAGAAAAGATATTGCAGATAAGTTTGGAATAACTAAAGAAACAATACAAAACAGTTATCCAATTCCAACCGATTCAACAAAACATTTTATTGACATTCGTGAAGAAAATGTTGTTTCTTCTAAATATTATTTGTCAACCACCTATCAGCAAACATTAATAGCCCATAAAAAACGTCACGAAAGCAAAGGAAATGGTTTTGGATATGAAATCATTCCTGATAATGGAGTTGCAAATGCAATTGTTGTTGGAGGAATGGGACGTGAAAGGAATATCGTTATAGATGATAGATTGACAGATTTTACTCCTGTTACAAATATTAAAGGTGAAATCAATAGAGATGGCTGGCGAAGAATGACACCAAGGGAATGGGCAAGACTTCAAGGATTTCCTGATGATTTTAGAATTGTGGTTGCAGATGCTTCAGCATATAAGCAATTTGGAAATTCAGTTGCAGTACCTGCCATACAAGCAACCGCCAAGGAATTATTGAAACTATTAAAATTGAATTAGATGGGAATATTAAAAGATTTAAACATTATTGTTGGTAAAACGACAAAAGCTGGTTCAATGTTCGAGAATTTGTTTTCAGGACAAACTTTCAAAGACATTGAATACAGTAAGCCATCAGACTACGTTAATAAATATTGGAAAGAATATACCTCCAAAAGAATAGATGGTGGTTTAAACGGACAAATTTTTGAAATAATAATCAGTACATTATTGTATAGAGAAAATTTATTGCCTTTTTATATACAAGCAAAAGTTGCTTTTGTACCTAATGTTTATTTTGATATTATTTTATATAGTTTAGAATGCGGTCCAATAAGCCTTTCACTAAAAACAAGTTTAAGGGAAAGATATAAACAAGCTGACCTTGAAGCTATAGCTTTGAAATATGTTCATAGAAAGGCTAAATCATATTTGCTCACCATGGAAGAAAGGGAAGGAAAAAGTGTTAAAGATAAGATAAAAACAGGTGATGTTATTGGAATAGATGATGTCGTAATATGCTCATTAAGTGATATTGATGATTTGATATCAAAGTTGCATTCGATAAAATTATCATTGGCTGGATCTGTTGATATTATTGAAAGTACCCAAATTGTTAAGTAATTCTCAATGCCGTCTATTCTGGTCCGTTTGTCACGCTTGCAAAGGCAACATTCAGTAATTCAAGCAGTTCGCATTTGCAAAAATGGCAGACTTACATCAAAGGTGACGTGAAACGGCAGGCGATTCTGCACACCGCTTTGGCGTGGGTTTCGCACGATGAAGGCGACGACAGAAAAATTGAGAATTATATGGCGCGGCATCGTCAAGACAATTCGATAACCGAACTCGAACTTCATTTCAACAGTGTCATCTCGTGGGTTGACAGCATTTTCGACAGCACCGAACACGAGATGTGCGGACTTCCGTGGGGGCGGCTTTATGATGATTTTCATAACAATCCATACGACCATCATTATGTAAATCAACGTTTTCTGGAGCTTTACGGTGATTCGTACGTGAAAAACAGAAAAGGCATTTACGAGTATCTTCTCGGCAACGAACAGCATCCGGAACTTTTGGAAGTCCGTGTTTTTGACGACCCAACAAAAAAGTCGGTTTATGCCCGTCAAACCAAAGAAGCCCAATTAAATGGCACGTCTAATTGTCCGCTTTGCGCTCTCGGTCATGAAAACAAACGCACGAAAATCTGGGATTTGAAAGACATGGACGCCGACCATGTGACGGCATGGAGTCGGGGAGGAGCGACAGACATCAGCAACTGCCAGATGCTCTGCAAGTCGCACAACCGCGCGAAAGGGAACAAATAATCTCATTCGCATTTATTTCGTTCCGCTTTTCAAGATTGCGGCGAGCATGTAAAGCCCTTTTTCAGTGAAAGTTTTAGGAATTTGTGTTTGAAAATTTGATATTTCGGAGGAGGTCAAAATTTTTGACCTCCTCTTTCTATTTGTGTTTTTCCAACCACTCCTTTATCTTTTCGAACGCCTCCGCCGGCTCTTCGACATCAATGCACAGCGTCTCCATCGGGCAGAGACCGTCGCCTTTCCTGTTGATGATGCGCTTCACCTTTTCTTCGTAATAATAAGGAATGTGATGCTTTTCAAAGACTTCTACCGCCGGGTTCGAGATGACGTTGGTGTGGACTTCCTTTATCCCGCCCAGAACCATGAGCAGCGCCGCCGCCTTCCCGATGACCTTGTCAGCCACCGAAGCGCCATCAAGGAATCCTTTCTCGTTTTCCAAAAGGTAAAGCAACGGCTTCACGCCGCGGTCGGAAGAGGTGAAGACCCCTTTATCGGAAGAGACTACCACTAAAGTGAAGTTTTTCTCTGATAAGAAATTTTGGGCTTTTTGCAAATCAGTCATGTCAAAGAATTTTGCCTGTTTCTTCCATTTTTTTCTTGACATTGCTCCAACCCCTGTCAAGATGATTTTTTATATCGCAAACCAAACCATATACAACATTTGCATCAATAGGCTTTAGCTCTCCTTTTCTTTTTGATTTTCGCAAAACATAAATCTGGTCAATTCTCGAATATATCGGATCTATTTGTAAATCAACATCATAATTTTCAGTTACAATCAAATAAAGAGAATATGGATTCCCTGACTTTATTTTTTCCGCCGTGGCAATCGCGCCTTCAAGCATTGTCTTGTCAATGTATGTTTTGTTTTCAATAGAGACAATTGGTAAATTTGTTTTTGTTTCTTTGCCGTTTCCGACCGACAAAGTAATAGGTCTGAAAATAGCGAAATCCTGGTCTTTCTGATTTACACCAATTTGTGGAGATTCTATAAAATCAACAAGGTTCGCACCAAGAAAATATAAATTTGTATATGCTCTTGAACTACCGATTTGTAAAAATTCTTTTATTTCATCTTTTAACGATTTTTGTTTGTCGGCAATTATATCTTTTATCAGCAAATATGTGAATTCTTCAAGAATTGTTGACCTGAATTTCCCTTGGGATGAAAATATGTTATAATAGTCATTGTTGTCAAAGAAATCATAATATTTGTTGAGTATTTTGACTCTTTCATTCACAACACCTTTTGTATAACCAACCAGCTTGTCGTTTTCTTTCAAATATTTTTCATATTCATCACCTATTATCAATAAAGCTTCTTTTTGTTGGCTGGTTAATTTATTCCAACCACCAATTTTCGCCAAAATATTTGAAGCATGTTTTAGATATTGCAAATCGTCTCTGCTTTCTATGAATTTTTTTAACTCGTCTTTATTCATGTTTATATTCAGCTTGTTGTTCTTGGAAAATTAAATATTGATTATCTTGCATTGGATAGTCTGAATTGCCATTTTCCAAAACATTTTTTATTGATTTGGCAATTTCAAATGCCAACAACGGCGGGACAGCGTTTCCTATTTGTTGATATTGACTCAACCCTTTTTCCCAGCTCATTTTTGTGCGCATTCCTTCAAAAACAAAATCATCCGGAAAAGATTGTAAACGTGCGCCTTCACGTGCCGTAAAGTTTCTGTCAAGTGTTGGATGGATGAAGTTGCTCTGGAAAGAAGCCGCAATTGTCGGTGCCGGTTTGTCGGCAAACAACCGTTGATTATTCTGGTTAAATTTAACTTCTGATTTTTGAGTTGGGTCGCCACGTTTTACCGCGCCATGTGTTTCCCACACGTCAAGAAGATTCTGACCGGGTTTTATTGCCTTAAATCTTTCAACCAGACGTTGTGTGTGTTTCATGGCTACATGATTATAAACGCCCTTGGAATTCTTCCTCATAAATTTTTGGTATTCGTTTTTTGGCTTCGAACAATATTCTGAAAATTCGGAACCCTCACCGGCATTTATTATTGGTAAATCTGAAATGGCTTCACCGACAGTGACAGGCGTTTCACAATTTGGTTGGGGATGAACTGGTATAAGGTTCAGATCGTTTCTGAAACCAATAATTATAACTCTCTCCCTTGCTTGTGGTACACCAAAGTCACTCGCTTTCAATACTTTAATTCTAACTTCATAACCACAATTACCAGCATTTTCAAATTCATGTTGGATAAGTTTTATCACTTCCCCACCATGCATTGAAAGAAGCCCTTTGACGTTCTCCATTACAAAGGCTTTCGGATTGTACCAATTGATAGTTTTGACAAATTCATAAAAAAGCCTGTTTCTCGGATCTTCCGAAACCTTGTTTCTTCTTTTGTTTGCCAAACTGAAACCCTGGCAAGGCGGCCCTCCAATTATTAAATCCACAGGCTTGTCTTTTATTATTTTGTCAAAATCCTCCTTGCTGAATGTTGACAAGTCTCCGCACAAGAATGGTGTGTCAGGAAAATTTCTCGTGAATGTTTTTTCACAATTTTCATCAATATCTGATGCCAATATTGACTTGAATCCTGCCCACTCAAACCCTAACGTCAAACCTCCGCATCCAGAAAAAAGATCAATTGTGTTGTACATGATATTATCTCATTTTTCTGATTAAGAAATATCCTCCAATCCACTGGATGAGCATTCCGGGAACGCCGAGGCGGAAGTCAACGGCTGCTGCGAGGAGCGAGCCTTCCATGAGCCATTCGGCCATCGTGCCGAAAAACTGATATGCCAAAACGACTGCGAGGATTGTCCAAAGCGACACCTTGTTCGTCTTCTCTGCAACCCAGGCGGCTGACACGGCGAGGAAAATGGACTTTATCATGATGCCCGAAACGGCAGCGGCGGCTGGCATCCCGAAAAGGAGACTGTTGACCGCCGGCGACAACACCGCTGTCAGCAGGCCGACCTTCATGCCGTATTTGTAAGACGCGATGAGCGTGAAGAAATAAATCGGCAGGAAGATGTGACCGCCGTCTGGAACCAAGTGGCAGAGCTGCGGCAGAAGGATGTTGCCCGCAACGAACAAAGCCGCGAATAAATACGTCTTAATCTCACTGAATCCGAGGTTGTATAATCTGATTTGCTTTTCCATAACTTTTAACTTTAAAAACTTTATAACTTTCTACTTATTGAGCCATTCTCTTATTTTGTCCATTTTCATGTAATCGACGTTATCGACGATCCACTGTCGCATCGCCTTGCCCGGCTCGGTCTGCTGCGGATAGCTGATGTATCCGAGTTCCACGCCGAGTGCCTTCGCGACTTTGTAACCCATCACAGACCAAAGCACTCCGATGTCGCCGATGACAGGAATCGACTTCTCGAGACGCGAGAACGCCGACATCTCCATTCTGAACGGAATCTTCGACATCTTCGTCTTGGGCAGACCTTTGTCTATCGCGGCCTGCACCTCGCCCGACTTCTTGTCCAAGTCCCAGGCTTTCTTGAGGTTCTCGTCGAGGTCGAAGCGGATGAGCGTCTTGTCTTTCAGGCTGTAAGTCTTGAATCCGTTCCACGATGCCCAGATGCCGTGTCCGGTGTAAGTCTCAAACGGACCGTCGTGTATTTCCTGTGTCAATGCCACTGCCGACTCGATTATGACGTCAGCGTCGCCGAGCATGCGTGAGATCCTGTAGCAGCGTTCCGCGACGGGGATGCTGTCGGCGATGCTTATCCCGACCTGTCCGCCGCCGATGAGCTGCGGCACGCTGACGAGCACCGGCACGCCTTTGCGGGCTCCCGCTCCGAGCATGGTGTGTTCGTCGCAACCCCAGCCGGCAACCTCCTCAAACGGCACGTGCCTTGTGTGCGCCATCTCCATGATGACGGGGGCGAGGGTCTCGTTGCGAAGCCCCATCGGATACGCCATGTTGCCCGCCGCCTTGATGATGACGGTGCCTTCTTTTTCGTTGCACCGCTCAACAAGAGCGTCATCGATTATCATTTCTCTTTTAAGCTCATCCCATTGTGCGTCAGTGAGTTCGGTGAGCTCAAAGATGTCGCCGCGCGGCATTTTCTCAAAGTCTAAGAACTCTTCGCCGATTTCGTGGATGTTGATGCGTTTCACCTTGTCGAGCACACCGCCCATCTCGTGAGAGACGACCGCCGAACTCGTCGTCACGCCGTCAACGAGGCCTTTGTTGATGAACTCCGCGATGAGCGTGGTGACACCTTCGTGAATGTTGGGTCCGCTGCCCGTCACGACGACGACCTTGCCGCCGTTTCGTTTCGCCTCCACAACCTTCTCAATGGCGATGTCAAGATAACGACGCGTCTCCTCCGGGAGATTGGTGTATAGGTTTTCTATAAAATTGCTGTCTATCATGATGTTACTGATATTTTTAAACACAAGTTACACGAGTTTTTTAACACGAGTTGCACAAGTTTTTTAACACGAGTTTCACAAGTTTTTTGTCGCTTTGCGCTCTCTTAACTTTCCTCTTTACTCTCTTAACTCTCCTCTTTACTCTCTTAACTCTCCTCTCTTAACTGTTCTTCGTCCAAGTGTCTTTCAGTCCGACGGTTCTGTTGAAGACGAGATGTTCCGGCGTGCTGTCTTTGTCGATGGTGAAGTAGCCGATTCTCTGGAACTGGAAATGGTCGAGCGGCTTGGCGTCGGCAAGGAATTGCTCGACGTAGCAGTTCTGTCTGATTTCCAGTGAGTTCGGGTTCATCATCTTACGCATCGCTTCGATAGGAGTATTGCCTTCGTCTTGCAGCTTGGCGAGTTCGTCGCGCGGGTTCTCCACGTTCCAGAGTCTGTCGTAGAGACGCACCTCCGCCTTGATGCAATGGCTCTGGCTCACCCAGTGGATGGTGCCTTTCACCTTTCTGTTTGCGTCGGGCATCCCGCTGCGTGTCAGCGGGTCGTATTCGGCATAGACTTCCACGATGTTGCCGTCTTCGTCTTTCTTGCAGCCGGTGCATTTCACGATGTAAGCGTTCTTGAGGCGCACCTCCTTGCCGGGGGTGAGGCGGAAATATTTGTTCGGCGGGCATTCCATGAAGTCCTCCTTCTCGATCCACAGCTCGCGGCTGAAGGTGATGTTATGGCTTCCGGCGTTCTCGTCCTCAGGGTTGTTGATAGCTTCGAGTTCTTCTGTCTGGCCTTCCGGATAGTTGGTAATCACCAACTTAACCGGGTTGATGACTGCCGAGACGCGTGTGGCGCGGGCGTTGAGGTCTTCGCGGATCGAGCTTTCGAGCAGTGCGAAGTCGTTGAGCGCGTCGTATGTCGTGTAACCGATTTTATCAATGAATTTATGTATCGACTCCGGCGTGTATCCGCGGCGGCGGAAACCGCACAGCGTAGGCATCCGCGGGTCGTCCCAGCCGCTCACGACGCCTTCTTTCACCAAGACGAGGAGGTTACGCTTGCTCATTAAGGTGTAGTTGAGGTTCAGTTTGTTGAACTCGGTCTGGCGCGGACGGTGGTCTTCGAGGTCGTTGCCTTCTTTCACCTCGTCGATGAAATAGTCGTAAAGCGGGCGGTGGACCACGAACTCAAGCGTGCATAACGAATGCGTCACGCCTTCGAAGTAGTCGCTCTGTCCGTGTGCGAAGTCGTACATCGGGTAGGCGTTCCATTTCGTGCCGGTGCGGTGGTGCGGGGTCTTCACGACGCGGTAGATGATGGGGTCGCGGAAGTGCATGTTCGGGTTCGCCATATCGATTTTCGCGCGGAGCACCATCCTGCCCTCCTCGACCTCGCCGGAATTCATCTTGTTGAAAAGCTCAAGCGACTCTTCGGCGGGGCGGTTTCTGTACGGGCTTTCGGTGCCGGGCTGCGTCGGCGTGCCTTTCTGCGCGGCGATCTCCTCCGAACTCTGCTCGTCGATATATGCCTTGCCTTCCTTTATCAGTCTTATCGCGAAATCCCAGAGCTGCTGGAAGTAGTCGGAAGCGTAATATTCATTGCCCCACTGATAACCAAGCCATTGGATGTCTTCTTTGATAGCATCGACATATTCCATGTTCTCCTTGGTCGGGTTAGTGTCGTCGAAACGCAGGTTGCAGACGCCGCCGTATCTCTGTGCCAGTCCGAAGTCAAGGCAGATGGCCTTGGCGTGCCCGATGTGCAGGTATCCGTTCGGCTCCGGTGGGAAACGTGTCTGGATGCGACCGTCGTTCTTGCCGTTTCGTAAATCTTCTTCAACTTTCGCCTCAATGAAATTCAGCGATTTCTTTTCTTCTTTTTCAGATTCGAGATTTTCCATTCCTAATTTTTTTAACACAAGTTGCACAAGATTATCGTGTTTTAACTTTGCAAGTTTGAAGTTACAAATAAACTTTATGTTCAACTAATCAAATCGCAAAAATAACACAAAATTAAATATTTTTGCGTGTATTTTTTTAAAAATTTGTAATTTTACGCCCTCAAAATTTGAATTTTTATGAAGAAATTATCATTAATTGCACTTTTTGTATTGATATTCAATACTTTAAACGTTATTTCAGCTCCTTTGAAAAATGTTGAAAGGATTATGGTTCAACCGAATGGCGACACGCTCGTGTGTTACGCTTCCGGCGACGAATTTTACAACCGTCTTCATGATATTAACGGCTTCACGATAGTACAAAATGAAGAGGGTTATTTCGTTTATGCTGATAAAAACGCTGACAATCAAATTGTTGCGACAGAATATATCGCCGGCAAGGTTGACCCGGCATCGGTCGGTCTCCAGCCCAGTATCAGGATTTCGCATGAGGAATATCAGAGCAAGGTCAAGGCGATGCACGTGGATGAGTTCCGCACGTGGAAGCAAAATCATCGCGACGGCGAGACAAACCACGGCGTTTTCAGCAACCTGACGGTTTTCATCCGCTTCAATGGTGACGCTGAAATAACGACTCCTGCAAGTACGATCAATGCCATGTTCAACGGAAACGACGACGAGGAAGAGTCGATGCGTAAGTTCTATAAACAATTCACTTACAATCAGTTGTTCATAAACTCGTATTTCTATCCGGAGTTTGACGGCGAGCAGGTTCTGTCGTATGAGGACATTCATCCGCGTAATTTTTACCGTCCGTACAACGCCGCCACCAACCCGACGGGTTATCAAGGTCAGGAAGACCGCGCACAACGTGAGTTCGACCTTCTTGAACGCGCAATAAAATATGTGGAACCGATGATTCCCAATGACTTGAACATCGACTGCAACGACGACGGCGTCGTTGACAACATGGTTTTCGTGGTGAAAGGCAATGTCGGCGACTGGGCCGATCTGCTCTGGCCTCATCAGTGGTGGTTCTATGAACGTAATGTTTACATCCACGGCGTGCAGGTGATGAATTTCAACTTCCAGCTCGAGTCGGCATCGACATATTTCACCGTCTCGACTTTCTGCCATGAGATGTTCCATTCGCTCGGCGCGCCTGACCTTTATCATTATGATGACCCGTACAACCTCGACCCGGCCGGTTCGTGGGACCTGATGTGCGGAACATCGAACCCGCCTCAAAGCTCGTGCGTGTGGCTCAAATACAGATACGGAAACTGGATTGACGAACTACCAATCATCTCTGATTACGGCACTTACACCATCGAGGCAAACACCTGGGAAGGAGGTCGCCGCAACGGGTTGCTGTTTGAAACCCCGCACTCGAAACAGTATTATCTCGTTCAGTTCCGCGACAAAGACAACTTCTACGACCACGGAGTCCCCGGGAAAGGCATCACGATTTCGAGAATCGACAAACGTTACAACGGCGGTGCCAGCTTCAACGGACACGATGAATTCGATGAAGTCTATGTCTTCCAACCCAATGGAAGTCAATACACCCAAGGCAGTTTGAGCAGTGCGCACTTCAGCGAAGAAGCCGGACGCACCGAGTTCAACAAAAACACTCCGGCAAAGCCTTGGCTCACCGGCGGCACATTCGATGATGAATTCAACATCTGCAACATAAAAACTGTCGGTCATCAGATGCAGTTCACCTATTGCCCTGTAAATCATCAGATTATCCCCGAAAACCTGACAGTCAACGTTGTGAATGATTCGCAGGTTGACCTGAAATGGAACGCTGTCGAAGGCGCAAGCTATTACAAAGTCTATCGCGATGAGCAACTTGTCGCGAGTGACATCACGGAGACTTCCTATTCTGAAACCGGCGACATCGGCGATGGCTATCATGAATATTACGTGACCTCAATTACTGGCAATGAAGAATCTTATAACTCTGAAAAACAACATGTTATTCTTGGTGCTTTGGCCGAGATAGATCTTCAGATGACCGCCGAGATGGAAGAAGGATGGCGCGGCGCGGAAGTCGAGATTTCGTTTGACAACGGTATGCCGACCAAACATTTCACGATTTACAATGGTGAAGATTTGGAAAAAGCTGGGAAAATTATAGTCCCCGCCGGCACTGAAGTCACCGTGACATGGTACGGCGGCTGGGAGGAGGAGAAATGCCACTTCTCGTTGAGCGACACGCATACTTCATTGACTGACAACGACTTCAAGAACGGCGAGAACGTCAGGACCTTCGTCGCCGGTGAAAGCGAGGTCTGCGCCGAACCTCAAAATCTCACGGCTACCGTTGACGGAAACAACGTGATCTTGGACTGGACATCTTTCGTCGAGCCGAAAGGTTTCGTGGTCAAGCGCGACGGCGAAGTGATAGCCGAAACAGCCGTCTCGAGTTTCGTTGACGAGAACGTCTTGGGTTCAGGCAGAAAACATTACGAGGTGGCTTCCGGAAACGCCTTTGTCAATCCGGCTTCCGTTGACGCTTTCGTTATGAGTTATTTCGCCGAAGAGCCAAAACTTGAAGGCGTTTACGGCTTCGACAATGTTGACCTGACATGGAACGCCCCGGCTTTCGGCGGCGAACTCAGCTACGTGAACGAAGACTACATCTCAAACATCGGGTCGAGCACCGCTAACTGGGCTGTGAGATTCATGCCTGAAGCGATGCAACTGTTTGAAAACAACAAACTTACAGCATTAGAGATGTACGATGCGGAAGTGGCGACTTATACTTTCAAGATTTACAACGGCGATGCTACGGCAACTGAGTTCCTTATTCACACAGAAGAAGTCGAGATGACAGGCAGCAACCAATGGGTGAAGTTCAACCTTTCGGAAAACGTTGATTTTTCAGTCGAAAAGCCGCTTTGGATTACGGTGAAGTCGAAAGGTGCGCAGAACTCCGGTCCGGTATGTCAGTACATCGGAAACGAAAACAGTGCGCTGATAAAATCCGGTTCTTCATGGCGTCCGCTGACCGACTTCAATATGGATTATTCCTGGATGCTCCGCGCCTATACCGAAATGCCCGAAAATGAGTCGTATAACATTTACCGCAATGAGGAAATCATAGCAACAGATGTGAAATCAACGAGTTATGTCGATGAGAATCTGGAAAATAACAGATATTGCTACACCGTTGCTTTGGTTTTGAACGGCAAAGAATACATAATGTCAAACGAAGTCTGCGGCAACACCGACATCAACGAAATAACCGAAAACGCAGGTTTCGTCTATCCGAATCCGGCTGAAGAGGCCTTGAACATCTCCGGCGAGTTTGACTATTACGAAATATACGATGTCACCGGCAGGAAAATCATCTCGGCAAACGATGAAACGATTTCTGTAAAAGAATGGAAATCAGGAGTTTATACTATGAAACTCTTTATGAAAAACGGCAATGTCTTGACGCAAAAAATTGTTAAACGATAACATTTAAAAAGGTTGCCCGGCTTCTCCCGCATGGAGTCGGGCAAGCTGAAAATTCGCAGAAACATGAAAAAAATCTCAACATTATTATATCTCCTTTTTGTACTCGGCACGTTTGCCGACGCACAGGTGGAATACGACAGATACTTCACTGACAACCAGTTACGCATTGACTATTATCTTTTCGGAAACTCCGACACCGTCTCATACGCCGTTGACCGTTTTGTGAAAGAACCCGAATGGGGCGGGCCGCGCGTCCATCTCATCGACGACACCGGCTACGGGATGTATTACTTTGAAGTCACGCTGCCAGACTCCGACCTCGTGCTTTATTCGCATGGCTATTGCCTGCTTTTCGGCGAGTGGCAGACCACTGACGAGGCCGTGAATGTCAACAAAGGCTTCCATGAGTCGGTGATAATGCCGTTCCCGAAAGAACCCGTCGAGGTGACGTTCTACGCCAAAGATGACCACCTCGAACTCCACGAGATGATGAGCGTCACCGTTGACCCGAAAGACCCGTACATCATGCCGGCGCCGAAGCTGCCCTACGCGGTTTACAACGTCTATGGCGGCTACCCGTCCGACAAGGCCGTTGACATCGTGCTGCTCCCCGACGGATATACCGAACAGGAGATGGGAAAATTCGTGAGCGACTGCAACTTCTTCATGGAGAGCCTCTTCGGTTATGCGCCTTACGACTTGTACCGCGACAGGTTCAACATCCGCGCGATAATGATTCCGTCGCAGGACTCCGACATCTCTAAACCGGGCGAAGGCATCTATAAAAACACCGCTTTGCATTGTCAATACTGGACTTTCGGAAGCGAACGCTACTGCATGACGTTCGACAACCGCACGATGAAGGAACTCGCCGGACAGGTGCCTTACGACCAGATTTACATCCTCGCCAACAGTCCGAAATACGGCGGCGGCGGAATCTTCAACTCGTATTGCGTCAGCTCGACGGGCAACTCATATTCCTCCGACGTTATAATACACGAGTTCGGGCACGGTTTCGCAGGACTGGCCGACGAATACGCCTACGACGGCACCTGCAACTACCTTCTCGATGTCGAGCCGTGGGAGCCGAACATCACCACTTTGGTTGATTTCGACGCAAAATGGAAAGACATGATTGAAAAGAAAACGCCGGTACCCACGCCTGTGGAGGCGAAATACGAAAAAACCGTCGGCGTGTATGAAGGGGCCGGCTACCAGCTCAAAGGCGTTTACCGTCCGAAAATCGACTGCCTGATGAACACCTTCAAAGGTGACAGATTCTGCGAAGTGTGCGAACGCGCCATCGAAAGGATGATAAAGATTTACACGGAATAGGATTTTACATCAGCTCGGCATTTTGATTTTGCACAAACATATATCTTTTGTGTGATTTTGGGAGTTGTGATATATAAAATTTGAAATAATTTTTTGCATCAATAATTTTCATATCTTTGCAAATCTGATTTTTTGCATAACTTATTAATACAAACGTCTAATAAATCTTTCAAAAATGAGAAAAAAACTACTTATTTTGGCTATGGCCATATTTGGCACGATAGGAGTAGTAAAAGCTCAAACTCCTGTCACAACCTTTTTCGAAGGCTTTGAAGACGGCACCATCGGTGTCATGACAACCATCGATGCGGATGGTGACGGTCATAATTGGATGAATTCCTCGACCCTTCAGGCACAGGGAGACGGACACAACGAAAGTCTGCGCTACGCCTATTCGGAAAGCTGGGGATCCTTGCGCCCGCCGCTCAATCCTGACAATTTCATCGTCACGCCTCAGATCACCGTCACGGAAACATCAATGTTTAATTTCTTCGTCTGCTCTGACTGGTTCCAATATGTCGGCGAACATTACGGCGTGGCCATTTCCACAGCTGGCAACACCAACCCCAACGACTTCGTCACCATCGCGGAATGGACCCTTGAGGACAAAGGCACTCGCGACGACGACCAGGGCCCGTGGCATGAACACAACATCGACCTGAGCCCTTACGCCGGACAGAACATCTACATCGCAATCCGTCATTTCTACTGCACAAACATCTACCGCATCGACATCGATGACATCTCCGTCACTACGGAAGAAGGCGGATGCGACGCCCCGGCCAACTTCAATGGCATTTTAAATGGATCGAGCATCTCGCTCAACTGGGATGCAGCCGAAGACGCCGTAAGCTACAATGTCTATCGCAGCAACACCGGCGACGACTACGAAATAATCGCCAATGTCACTGAAAACAATTATGAAGAGGATGCCACTGAAAACAGCACCTATTATTATCAGGTGACAGCCGTCTATGCCGATGGCTGCGAATCGGTTTCGGCCATGACCGCTGACGGCGAAGACTTCATCATGTTTGAAGTCGGCGACCTCGGCGTCACTGAAAACAGCATCGGCGCATGTCTCTTCCCTAACCCGTCAAACGGCGCGTTCAACATCAACTGCCAGGGCATGACCAAGATCACAGTCTGTGGCGTGCGCGGCGAGACAATCATGGACGCTATCATCGATGCCGACAATTACGTCATCACAGGCTTGAACGCCGGCGTTTATTTCGTCAGAATAGAAACCGCAAAAGGCAGCATGACGCAAAAGATTGTGAAATTATAATGTCCAGGTTTTAACGATAATCGAAAATCACCGCCGGCCAGCCGGCGGTGGTTTTTAATTCTTTATCCGAAAAATAGTAAAATATTTTACTAATTTTTTTCAAAAAATAGTAAACGTATTTACTTTTTATGTATTTTTGCAGCGTTTTTCAAAAGCAAAAAAAGGTAAATTTAATAACATTATGAAAGCAAAAAAAATTTTAGTTGCAGCATTACTGTTGCTATCAACTTCATTCACAGCAGTTTATGCACAGAAACCCGAAACAAGGGTTGAAAAGAGGAAGTCGCTTATCGGCGATTATCTGTCAATCGGCGGCCGTATCGACGCACAGTACACCTATGATTATTTCAAGGACAACATGGATGTCGAGGAGATTTCCAACACATTCAACGTCAGGCGTGCGCGTCTCGACATGAAGGGGAACATCAACAAGCACTTGGAATTCCGTGTCCAGGCCGAGTTCGCGAGTTCGCCGAAACTTCTTGACGCCTACGTCGCGGTGAAAATCAAACCGTGGCTCAACTTCAAGATTGGCCAGCAGAAACTCCCGTTCACGATTGAGAACCCTTATTCACTCAACGACTTGGAAGTCATCGAATACGCGCAGGTCGTGAACAAGCTTTCGGGCTTCAGCGACATTTCGGGCGTGAGCAGCTACGGCGGCGGCCGTGACGTCGGTCTCATCGCCTACGGAAGCCTCTTCAACCGCGAGGAAAACGGCAAGAAATACGACATCTTGGGCTACACCGTCGGTTTCTACAACGGCAACGGTATCAACAAGAAAGACAACAACGAGTTCAAAGATTTCGCGGCACGCCTCGACTTCCACCCATTCATGAAAGACCTCATGATCACGGGCGCGGCTTACGTCGGCGCATACTCCCTTATTAATGATAGTCTTGACGGCGACAGACAACGTTACACTTTCGGCGCACAGTATAAAAACGAAAAACTCACCGTCCGCTCGGAATACATCTACGGCATCACCGACATACTCGACATGACACAGCCAGGCTGGATAACGACACAGAAAAGCGATGGTATCTATGTGATGGCGACTTATTATTTCACGGTGAAAGGCAAGAAAGAAGGCGCACAGGTGCAGAAAATCGCGCCGGTGCTCCGTTATGACTACATGAACAACGACATCAACCTCGACAACCAACGCTCGACGTATTACATGGTCGGCGTGAACTATTACCCGATGAAACACCTTCGTCTGCAACTCGACTACACCCTTAAGACAGCCCAGGCCAACGACAACAACGGCCACATGGTCGCGGCTTTGGTTTCGGTCAACTTTTAGTTGCACAAAAACCTGCGGTTCTTTGTTTATTGAAAGCATTTGATTGGAAATCAATATTTTACAAACACCATATTGAAATTATTAACACCATATTTTTTTTGACAAGATGATTTCCTGACACCAAATCATCTTGTCGTTTTCAAACACCATAAAAATCATGCAAAACACTAATAATGAAATTGTTACGGCAGGGGGTACTACGCTCTCTGACCTTTGGAAAAAAGAAGACTGGCTTGCCTGCTGGATTGGTTTTATCGTCATCGCAATCGGCTGTGTATCAGTTCTTTGCGGCGGATTCGACTTCTCCGCACTGAAATTCTCGACATGGTATCTCTGGGAAGATAAAGGCACGTTCGCCGAATCGATGGGCAAACAGCTCAACATCGGTTTCGTTTGGAAACTTCTCCGCACCTTCATCGTGTTGGGCGTTCTTTTCACGCTTGGCGCGAAAATGATGGGCAAAAGTCTGAAAAAGTACATCCCGGCATTCATCGGTCTGTTCGTCATCGCCTTGTTGGTGAGATGGATAAGCGCGGAATTCACCTTGAACCGTTACCTCGAATGGGCTTTCTGGGCGTTGCTCATCGGCCTAATAATCTCGAACACCGTCGGCACACCAGAATGGCTGAAACCGGCGGTGATGACGGAGTTTTACATCAAGACGGGCTTGGTGATAATGGGATTTTCGGTTCTGTTCTCGAACATCGCGAAGTTCGGGCTTTACGGTCTCGGTATCGCATGGATCGTGACGCCGATAGTCATCATTTTCATGTGGTGGCTCGGCACGAAGGTGTTGAAGATCGACAACAAGCCGTTGGTCATCACGTTGGCGAGTGCGACGAGTGTTTGCGGCACGAGTGCTGCCATTGCCACGGGCGCGGCGGCGAAAGCGAAGAAGAGCGACCTCTCGATGGCGGTTTCAATCTCAATCATCTTCACGATATTGATGATGGTTTTTGAGCCGATGATCATCAAGGCGTGCGGCATGAGTCAGCTCATGGGCGGCGCGTTGATTGGCGGCACCGTTGACAGCACCGGAGCCGTTGTCGTGGCCGGCACCGCACTCGGCGAAGAGGCGCAGAAGGCCGCCGTCCTCGTGAAGTCGATACAAAACATACTTATCGGTTTCATAGCGTTTTTTGTGGCTATATTCTTCGCGACGAAAGTCGATAAGAACCCTTCGGAGAAAATCGGCGCGAAGGAGATCTGGTATCGTTTCCCGAAGTTCATCATCGGTTTCTTCGTGGCTTCGTTGGTCGCCTCGTTCATCATACAGCCGATGTTCAACACGACTGATTTCAACGCCGTGGGCGCAATCAACAAGGTTCTCGACCAATACAAAAACTGGGCTTTCGTGCTGGCGTTCACCAGCATCGGCCTCGACACGAATTTCAGGGAGATCGCCAAGCAGATGCACGGCGGCAAGGTGCTTTGGCTTTACGTCATCGGGCAGACTTTCAACATCGCCCTGACGCTGTTCGCCGTCTGGATCCTGCTTTCAGGCGTTATTTTTCCGATACCCGTCCTCGATTAATTCACCATGAACTCGAAGAAAAATCATAGATTTTTCAAGGTGGCGACCATTATTTTGGTGGTTGCCACCGTTTTGCTTGCTGTTTACATTATGGCCAACGGACTCGGTTTGGTTGACGGTCTCGACTTCGGGGCGGGGGCGTATTTCTACGCCGACATCCCTGATTATGAGAAGGTTGACGCTGACGGATGTTTTGTCTCGAGAGTTCCAAGATGGATTCATTTCGTGTTGTTTTTCATCTGGGGCGCATTGATGTTTTGGCTTTGGAACAAGATTGAAAACAGGACGGAAAAATAATTTTTCAAAAAGCGGCTGCGTATCAAAAAAAGTTGTATCTTTGCACCCGCAAATCGAAGGTATCATGGCCGAGTGGCTAGGCGAAGGTCTGCAAAACCTTTTACGGCGGTTCGATTCCGTCTGGTACCTCAAAATTTCAGAGACGCTAATCATTGTAAATTAAATGGTTGGCGTTTTTTATTTGTTTTGTGAATTGAAGATAATAAAATTGTTTGGCAAACAGCATCAAAAAATCTCTCATGATGAAATATTGTCGCTGCGTGGAATTTTAGATGTTGTGTACCAATAAATTAAAAGATGGAACAAAACAATGAAAAGAATGAAATAAAAGTGTATTTTTGCAATGTAAAACCAGCAAGTGTTAATAACTTCGGCTCTGGGAAAAACATATAACTACGTAACAACAATACAAACACACAATAACAACATGAAAAAAGTAGCAGTAATTCTCGCCGGATGCGGCGCAAAAGACGGTTCGGAAATCACAGAGACCGTGACATTATTGTTGGCCCTCGACCAACATGACATTAAATTTCAATGTTTTGCACCGGACGAAAACCAGTATCACGTTGTGAATCACATCACCGGGCAGTCGATGAATGAGAAACGCAACGTCATGGTGGAATCGGCCCGTATCGTGCGCGGCGATATCCTCCCGATTGAGCAGTTCAACGCCGACGAGTTCGACGCCTTGTTCTTCCCCGGCGGCTTCGGCGCAGCGAAAAACATCTTCACCTACGCCATCGACGGCATGAATTTTGTCGTGAACAAACATGTCGAGAAGGCAATCAGAGACATCCACGCGCAAGGAAAACCGATCGGCTCGATGTGCATCACCCCGTTGATGATAGCGAAAGTGCTCGGCAACGTGATGGTGACGATGGGCGATGACAGCTGCGAACAGGCGAAACAAATCAACGCGATGGGCGCACAACACGTTGAGACCGAGAACGGTGGCGTTGTCGGCGACATTAAGAACAAGGTCTTCACCACGCCGTGCTTCATGCTCGATGCTACGCTGAAAGACATCTACCAGGATGCCTGGAACCTCGTCGAGGCCGTCAGCGCGGAGTGTTAGTTGCTCCTATTGCAAAGAGAAATTTCTACTTCCACCTTACTTTCGAGAAAATCCCCGAAAAGGTGGTGAAAACCACATAAAACGGATAGACGAACTCTAACGGGAACGCCCATTTCATGAGTTCCCGTTGGTTCATGAACCCCGTGATTTTCCTTAAAATCGGGAAATCGACCATGAACTTCATCAGCGTGAAAAGTGCGAAGACGAGGAAGAACGCCGGATGGAAGAAACCTCCGACGAAAAGCCCGGCAACGCTCAAGTTGAACATCAAGACGATGAGCGCGGTGACGATGATTTTCCAGCTCGTATAGGCCTTTGTCTTTGACACCCAACGTCTCCGCTGGCGGAAAAACGATTTCAGGTCGGGCATCGACTGCGTTTTCACGATGGCGTCTTCGTCCATCAGGAAATTTATGGAACGACTGCCGTAATGTTTTGAAAACTGTTCCATCAGGAAGATGTCGTCGCCGGAAGCGATGTCCATGTCGGTTCTGTATCTCTCCACTTCGAGCGCGGCGAGCCTGTCGTAAGCCATGTTCGCGCCGTTGCACATCACCGGCATCTTGATTGAAGCCGCACCCGCTGTCGAGGCGATAAGACTCAGATGTTCAAGCACTTGTATCTTTTCAAAAAACGTGTCGCATGGCGAGAGAAGCACCGGACCCAGAACCATCTTCAAATCATTTGCGACCATGAAGCCGACGGTTTTTTCAATCCATCTCGGCGGAAGCTCGCAGTCGGCGTCAGTCACCATGATGATGTCGTTTCCAGCGAGATGCAACGCCTGCGAGACCGCCTGTTTCTTGCCGCAGCCTCCGGCTTTCACAAGCCGGACGTTCAGATTGGGATTGCGTTTTATGAACTCCAAAACGACATCAGAAGTAAGGTCTGTTGAATTGTCGTCAACGATTATTATTTCAAGATTGTTTTTGTCAAACGATTGATTTGCAAGCGATTGAAGCGGTTTTAAAATATTTCGCTCTTCGTTTTTGGCGGCAATCAGAACCGAAACTTTGTTGTTGGTTTTATCATTTCGGATGTTTCCGTTTGAAAAAATATTGTAAATCCCGAAAGTGAACGTGCCGATACACAGGATGTACAGGCCGGAAAACACCAAAATGATGTTCATCAGAATGTTTAATGTCTCAGGATTCATTATTTTTCAGAATTTATTTTGCAAAAATATGAAATTTTCAAAAATAGATAAAAAATTTGACGAACATCAAAAAAAGAATGTTAATTTTGCGGGTAATTTGAGTTTTTGAAATAATTAACAACAAAATAAAATTTTAAAAAATGAAAAAGTATTTATTTATCATTCTCGGCATTGCGTTGGCGATTGTGTCGTGTAAAAAGGATTCTGACAACAACCCGCAGCCAATCGACAATTGGGTCGGCAGTTATGACGGTCTTGTTAATGTAAAAGGTACCATCACCAGCGAACCTATCAGTTTCATCTCAGACACGCTTTTTGACAAGACAATCGATGTGCCAATGACAGTCAGGAAGTTGTCATCTCAAAGAGCTCTTGTAACGATGAAATACGGCTTGGTGCCGATTCCGTTCAATGCGGTCATCAACGGTAACACGGCCAATCTTGATGATTATGAGCTTATTCCGACCATTGACATTCCGATTGTTGTCGGCGGTATGGTATGCAACATAAACGGCATCAAATTCAGCAAGATTGTCCTTAATTATGACAACGGCGTTGTTACCGGCAGCGGAAAGGCAGTCGTTACGGCGGAGTCAACGTTCCTTGGAGGTCTGGCAAAGGTCAATCTGACTTTGGACCTTACTCCGAATTTTATAAAGAAATAAAGGCATAACTAATTGTAAATCAGGATTGAGCGCAGGATTCGGAAGTGTCCTGCGCTTTTTTGCTTTACGAATTATAGCTTCTTCTCAAAAACTTCAGTTTGTTGATGAAAAACAATCCGATAATGGCGGGGATGGCAAGGTTATAAAGCCATAAAATCGTGCTTGCCGAGAAGACCATCATGCTCCACGAACTGCTTATTGCATTGATTGCCAGCCATTTCTCAAAGACGACGACGCAAACCGAGCCTCTCACCGCAATTTCGGTGATTGTGATGAATGGAATCACTGTCATCAGAATGTACGTCATCATGATAGGAATCATCGTGTCGGGATACGACAGCGGCACGCCGAATGCCCAGATGAGTATTACGAATTGGAACGAATACACCAAATATTTTGCAATGGCAAGCAACAGTATGATAAACAACTCTTTACGTGAGAATCTTTCAAAGACATACATATAACCTTCTGTTTTTTCGCGCCATTTTTTGGGGATGAAAACTTGAAGGTATTTGAATATCTTGATGTTGAAAAACAAAAACAGCAGAAATGCCGTCATCGCAATTGCGCCGAGAAAGACGAGCCATTTGAGTTTTTCGACGAAAAAAACGCAGGCGAAACATCCGAGGCTCACGGTGACAATCATTTGCGCGATGTTGCCGGCGAAGGTGAGCATCGCCGCCTTGACACGGCTTCCTTTCTCCAAGATGAAGATGCGTCCGAGGAAGTCGCCGGTTCTGTTCGGGAAGAACATGCCTGCGGTGATGCCGGTGAAAATCGCCGTGAACGCTTTCCTGAACGGCACGTTTTCAACAGGTTGGACGGATCTCTTCCATTTCAAGGCTTCAAACGCAACGTTGACCGGAAGCAGAAGCAGGGCGACCGTCATCAGGGAAATCCCTTTCAACGACGAAAGTGAATCTTTGATTCCGCCCCACATCTCCGCAAGATCTTGATTCTCAATAATTTTGATGTACAAAATCCAACACCCGACAATCACAATGATAATTTTGATTGCCGTTTCAGCAATTTTAAGTAATTTTGCCATGTCGAATTTTGTACTCATAATTTGCAAAAATAGGAAAATTTTGAAGACGGAGAAAATAATATTAGGCATCGACCCCGGCACTATGCTGATGGGTTATGGTTTGGTTCTTCAGAAAGGGAAGGAGCTTAACATGATTTGCATGGGTGTCATCAAACTTAAAAAGTTTGACAATCAGGCACTTAAGTTGAAAAAAATCTTCGAGCGCGTGCTTGAACTGGTCGATGAATATCATCCCGATGAGTTGGCGATTGAGGCGCCTTTTTTTGGGAAAAATGTTCAGTCGATGCTGAAACTCGGTCGCGCCCAAGGTGTGGCGATGGCGGCGGCGTTGTACCGCGACATCCCGATTTTCGAGTATTCTCCGAGGAAGATAAAACAGTCGATAACCGGCAACGGAGCCGCCTCAAAAGAACAGGTCGCCGCGATGGTGCAGAAACTGTGCAACTTCACCGAACATCCTGATTATCTCGACGCTACGGATGCCATGGCAGCGGCTGTCTGCCATTGCTTCCAAAACAAACTGAATATTGTTGACGGGCAAAGCGAGTCGAATCTGCCGAAGATCCCGAAAGGGAAGAAATCGGTGAGCGGCTGGGCCGACTTTTTGGCGAAGAACCCTGAGAAAAACGTCACGCAGAAATAAGAAAAGGCAGCCAAAAATGACTGCCTTTTCCGTTTTTATAAAAAATTATCATTAATCTTCGTCTTTCTTTGATTCCTCGTAAGCCTTGAGGAGCTTGGTCTGGACATCGGCCGGAACCTGTGCGTATTCTGCATATTCCATTGTGAATGAACCACGACCAGAGGTGAGTGAACTCAATGATGTTGAGTAACGGTCCATTTCCGCGAGCGGAACTCTTGCCTTGATGATCTGGTAGTGACGGTCTGAATCCATGCCCATGATGATGGCGCGGCGGCCCTGAAGGTCGGTGTTCACAGCGCCCATCATGTCTTCCGGCATACGGACTGTGAGGTCATAGATAGGTTCCATGATCTTCGGGCCTGCGTTCTTGAACGCCGCCGAGAATGCCATGCGGCCTGCGATCTTGAATGCCATTTCGTTTGAATCGACCGGGTGCATCTTACCATCATAGACATAGACGATGATGTCGCGGGCGTATGAGCCTGTGAGCGGGCCTTCTTCGAGACGCTCGTTGATACCTTTGAGGATGGCCGGCATGAAGCGTGCATCGATGGCGCCACCGACGACGCAGTTCTTGAAGATGAGCTTGCCGCCCCACTGGAGGTCATACTCCTGAGTGTCACGGACCTGGAGGTCTGTCGGGTCGGTGTAGCCTTCATAATATGGAGCAAGTCTCAAATGCACCTCACCGAACTGACCTGAACCGCCCGATTGTTTCTTGTGACGGTAGTCGGCGTTGGCTGACTTGGTGATTGTCTCACGGTACGGGATCTTTGGTGATGCGAACTCGACGGCGATCTTGTGGACGTTGTCGAGATACCATTTGATTGTGTTGAGGTGATATTCGCCCTGGCACTGGAGTATGTTCTGTTTCAGCTCACGTGACATTGATGTGAGGATGGTTGGGTCGGTCTTGTGCATGTCGTTGAGGATGCCGCCGAGCTTTTCATCTTCCTGTGAGTTGACAGCCTTGATTGCTATTGAGAATATCGGTGTCGGGAACTTGATGGCCGGGAATGCCGCGTCTGCCGCCTTTGCATCGACGAGTGTGTCGCTGACGCGGACATCTTTCAACTTGATTGTCGAGATGATGTCGCCGGCGCAGGCTTTCTCGACGCGCTCGCGTGTCTTGCCGTTTGAGACGAGGATCTGCGAGATACGTTCCTTGTTGCCGGTGCGTGGGTTGACGAAGTCCTGTGCCTCGACGACCGAGCCGCCGTAGATACGTGCCATAGCGACATCGCCGACGTTCTGTTCGTTTGAAATCTTGAAGAAGAACATCACCGCCGGTTCCTCGACGCTGTTGTGGAATTCCGTGCCGTTCTCAGCGACTGCCGGAGAGACGTGTGCCGGTGACGGGCAGGCGTTGATGATGAATTCGAGGAGACGTGTCACGCCGACACCGCCTTTTGCCGCGCCGCAGATGACCGGGAAGAGTTCGCGCTTGGCGATGCCCATGCGGATACCTGCTTCCATGTCTTCCTCCGAGAGCGTGCCTTCGTCGAAGAATTTCTCCATGAGGGCGTCGTCGCCTTCAGCTGCGTGTTCGATGAGCTCGTTGTGCAACTCTTCGGCCTTGTCAGCAAGGTTTGCAGGGATGTCCTGGATTTCAGGAGCGCCGTTGCCGTTCTTGAAGACGAGCATCTTCTTCATGATGAGGTCGATGACTGCGTTGAAGCCCTCGCCCGTGTTCACCGGGAACTGCACCGGGGCGACTTTTTCGCCGAAATATTCCTTCAGCTGATGGATGGCATCGTCGAAGTTGGCGTTGTTGTGGTCGAGCTGGTTCATGAAGAACACGACAGGCTTGTTTGTGTTCGCGGCGTGTTTCCATGCGTTCTCTGATGTGGCTTCAACACCCGACTGCGCGTTGACGGTGAAGACCGCTGTGTCGGCGGCACTCAGACATGCGACGATGTCGCCGGAGAAATCGCTAAAGCCAGGTGTGTCTAAAATATTGATTTTCTTGTCATTATAGATAGTATATAACAAGCTGGCGTTTACAGAGATACCGCGTTCCATTTCGATTGGACGGTAGTCTGACACTGTGTTTTTGCTTTCAGTAGCGCCTTTTCTGTTGATGAGCTTGCCTTCGAAAACCATGTTTTCGGCGAGCGTGGTCTTTCCGGATTTAGCAGCTCCTATGAGAGCGACGTTCCGAATTTCGTCTGTCTGGAATACCTTCATTTTTTATTTTATTGTCTGATTATTATTATTTTTGAAATTTGGGGGCAAAAGTACGAAAAATAATCCAAAGTTTTTCAATTATTTGCTATTATTTTTCAACATGGGAAACTTCTCATAAATCGCGTTCCATCTGCCTTCGTCCATCTTGGCGCCGACGACCTGTATGATGCTTTCGGCGAGGCAGTTGCCGAGTTCGCCGCACTGTCCGAGGCTCAGTCCGTTGATGAGACCCGCCATGAAGCCCGCGGCATACATGTCGCCGGCGCCCGTGGTGTCGATGACATTGACTTTGTTGCAGCCGATCTGTACCTTTTCGCCGCCGCGTTTGATGAGCGAGCCGCGTTTCCCTATCTTCACGACAGCGATCTCACAATGCTCCGCGATGAATTCGAGTGACTCCTCCGGCGTGCTGCCTGTCAGGCTCTTGGCCTCCTCCTCGTTGGCGAACACGATGTCGATCTGCGGCAGTATCTCAAGCAGGAAGTCGCGGTTCGCCTCGACCACGTTGTATGATGCCAGATCGATGGCGACTTTGCAGCCCGCTTGTTTTGAAAGCTCGATGGTTTTTCTCACAAGGTCTTGGTTCATAATAAGATAACCTTCGATATAGCAATAATCCCAGCCTTCAAAGATTTCTTTTCTCAGCAGGTCGGCGGTCAGTTCGACGGCGGCGCCGAGGTGTGTGGCGAAGGTGCGTTCGCCGTCGGGCGAAATGATGGCGCGTGCCGTGCCGGTATGCGCATTACGGTGATACACAATGGGTTTCACCCCGACTTCTTTCATCGCGTCTTCAAAGAAACGCCCCATCTCGTCGTTGCCTGTCGAGAAGATGAAGCCTGTCGGGATGCCGCATTTCGCGAGTCCGTGGATGGTGTTCGCCGACGAGCCGCCTGGCGCCATCGTGCTTTCGTATTGCCCGACGGTCTGCCCGACATTCGCCGATGCGGCGGCATCAACGTGCTGCATGGAACCTTTTGGCAAATTTAACTCTTTGAGAATGTTGTCGTTATCAATCCGTGTCAGAATGTCAACGAGGGCATTTCCTATGCCTAAAACTGATTTTTTCATTTATCGTTAATTTGGGTTGCAAAGATACAAAAACAAAAGAATGAATACGATGTGTATCCATTCCTTCAATTAATAACATGAAACATAAAAAATTACACTCTGTAATCTCTATCGCGCCCCCTTCAGGACTTGAACCTGAGACCCCCTGATTAACAGTCAGATGCTCTAACCAACTGAGCTAAGGAGGCGTTTCAACAGATTTTATTTCTCCGTTTGCGAGTGCAAAAGTACAATGTTTTTCAATACGTGTAACAAAAAATTTGCATTTTTTTGAAATTATTTTTTAGCTATTGACAATCAATAATTTATTATAAAAAACTATAATATTATCTGTCAAAAAACGTCTTCCAGAGTATCTTAACATCCAAAAAAATGCTCCAATTATCCAAATATTGCAGGTTAATTTTCACTTTGTCAGGATAAATAACTTCGTCGTTATAACGTTTCGGATCTTTTTGTTGAGATAAAATCCTGTCTTCGTGACGATATTTTAACGATGCCGGACCAGTGATGCCTGGCCTCAGACACAAAATCCTCCGGTCGTCACCTTCAAGTCTGTCGGCATAACCCGGCACGTCAGGCCGCGGCCCGACAAAACTCATGTCACCTATTAATATATTAATGAGTTCAAAAAGCGTGTCAATTTTCGTTTCACGAAGCCATTTCCCGAAAGGTAAAATCCTTGTGTCATCAAAAGTTGATACAGAGCCTTCTCTTTCTGAACCAGCTTTCATTGTCCGTATTTTGATGATTCTGAATGGTTTGGCATCTTTTCCGATTCTTGTCTGAAGAAAAAGGAAAGGTCCTTTGTCCATTTTAATCTTATGCAGAATGAAAATTACAAGTAAAAACGGTGACAAAAAAATCAGGGCGAGAAATGAGAAGATTCTGTCGAAAATATATTTAACTATCATTAAATCAATCAATTATGAAATATAGATTTCAATTGTTTTGGTTGTTCAGAAAAATCTCGTGCATTTTCAGAACGGCTTTCACGCTTTTGTTCGGAATGAGCTTTCTGAAAGGAAACAGAATTTTCACTATTATTCCGAACCACCATTTATAATGGATTTTCAGTTTGCAATAAGCCTTGCGGAATTTGAAGTTTTGTATCAGAAACGGTTGAATATTAGAGTGTTCCGTAATGCTCCGCGAGCCGTCTGATACGTATTTGAACTTTTTTTCGCCGAGATAATATTCGTTCAATTTATAGAAAAAACCGTAGTATGGATAGGTTGCGTTGTGTTTATATTTTGGCAAAAACCCGATGAGTCCGTACTCACAAGAGTTTTCAAAAACATGAACAGCACAAAAGCCCACCAGTTCCAATGTTTCTTTGTTAAAAGCCGCCCAATAGTCATAATCATTACTTTCGCAATGCGAAAGGTAATCATTGAAAACAGTTTCGTTCATTTTTCGGTCAGTAACATTGTAATCGGCAAAAGTGGCTTTGACAATTGGGTATGCCTTTTGTTTAACTAATTCAATATCAACAAGTTTATAGTCAAAATTTCTTAAAGAATGTCGCAATTTTTTTCTTACGTTCTGTGAATGTTCTTCCATTCCTCCAAAAGAATCTTTGATTATGTACCAGAAATCTGATTCTTCCTTTTGGTCGAAATCGTAGGTGTTTCTGACAAACCAACACCCATCTTTAAGCAATGTTTTGCACTGAGCTTTCGAAAGTTCGGTCTCACAATCTGGAGCCAAATTATATCTCCAAGCATTTCGATATTTTACATAATCAAACATATCAAAGTCTTCCTATACATATAGCTGGATTACCCGCCCATATTTCATTATCAGGAATGTCACATATTACTACAGCACCAGCACCAATGATTGAATTCCTGCCAATAGTTACAGGCTTGATTATCAATACATTCATTCCAATATAAGCATTCTCTTTTATTAATACATTGCCTACAGGGTATCTATTTGCAAGCCGATCTTCTGGTGTCATTTTATGTGTGTCAAGATAATGACTGATTATTTTGCTTCCCGTTGAAATTATCACTCCTCCTTCAATTGTTATTCGTTCAGGGGCCATTGTGTCAAACACCACCTGCGTCCCGATTTCGGTTTTTGATGGTTTTAATATATTCACTCCACCCCATTTACAAATTCTCGACCTCCATCCCAACGAAGGCATCGGAAAATGTTGTAATGTCAGAAAAAATAGGTTTATTATGCGCATCTTTTTGTTTCTGTATTAATTTTATGCATCTGTGGTATATGCTTTTTCAAGTCCTTGGTTTTTCTTATGAATTTAACTTTGGTGTCAAGAGGAGAATATTAATGTAAGGAGAAATCGAAAGAAAAATCATCTGTAACAATCAATTCCCAGTTTTGGTATGTTTGGGAAATAACCGATTCGATGCTTTGCGAAATAAAGTGTTCGGCATTATAGCACGGCATTATTATGGATACGAGCGGTTGCATGCAAGGATTTTATTCAATAAAGATAAAACATCCTTTCCATCATCTGCCATTTCTCGTCGGATGTGGCGTCGGCGGAAGTGTCTTGTAATTCAGACATATAGGCTTCCCATTCGGCCTGGCGCGGCAGGGTGGCGAGCTTGTTCATTGCGGCGTCAAGGTCGAGGTCGGCGGGCGTCTCGACAATCATGAAAAGACGCGTTCCGAGTATGTAAATCTCCATCTCAAGGATTCCGACCTGTTTGATGCCGTCGATGATTTCCTGCCAGACGTTGCCTTTTTCATGACGACGACGGTATTCTTTTATCAACTCAGGATTGTTTCGCAATTCCAAAGTGCGGCAGTAATGCACTGTAGGGAAATCGTAATGCTTTGATTTATAACCTGTCATAATTTTAACATGAGTTTCACGAGTTTAATTTTAACACGAGTTTCACAAGTTGGTGACACGAGTTTCACAAGTTTTTTCTTATTTATCTACTCACCTGTTCACCTACTTACCTACTTACCTGTTTAGCTTCTTGTGGTTTGCAGACCTGTTTCGGAGAGCGACATTTCGACAAACCGTGCCTTGTTGTTTGCGGGGTTTTCCGTCAAAATCTTCTTGATTTGCGCCGCCGCGAAGTGGTCTTTCGCCACCATGTAGATGAAGCCGCCGCCGCCGGCTCCGGGGAGTTTGTAACCGAGGCAGAAATCGTCGATTTTCTTCAAGATGGCTTCCACTTCGGCCGGGTTCGTGCCGCTGTCGAGGCGTTTGTTTTGTTCCCAAGTTTTGGCGACCATCTTGCCATAGTTTTGATAATCATTACGTTGAACGGTTTCAAACATCTCATCGGCGTGATGTTTCATGTCGGCGAGAAGTGCCAAATGCTCGGTTTCGTTGAGGAACATTTTCCTGACGATTTCTGAGAGTATGTTTTTTGCAGTGCGGGTGATTCCCGTATAATATAAGAGATGGCACGGTTTGTATTCGGGTTTTGTGAAAAGGTAGTCGGGCAGCCATTTAATAATAGGTGTCTGTTCGAAACCGGTCTTGGTTTCCAACAGTTTCACTCCGTGAAAAACGCCGCCGTATTGGTCTTGCCAGCCGCCGCCTGTCGTCAGTAACTGCTCTAAAATCAAGGTCTTGTTGCAGATGACGGTTTTGTCCCATCCGAGTTTGCAGAAATCGGATATGGCGGCGAGTACTGTTGACGAGAGCACTGACGAGGTGCCGAGACCGCTTCCGGCGGGGATTGCCGACAGCAACGTGATCTCCATTCCGCAGCCGAAGTCTTTGAGTTGTTGCTCAAGCGTTTCGTATTTTTTCTGGCAGAAACGCGGCACGAAACCGGCCAATGCCAACGCCGCTTTAGGTATGCTGAAAGGCGAGCCGACTTTCTTGAAATCACAAACATCTTCAAATGTCGTGACCTCTTCATAAGCACCTAAATCGATGGATCTCAATATTATATGAAATTCGGTTGTTGGTTTTACGTAAACCTGGATTGGTTGCTGGCCGTTGAGTTCGATGGCGATGTTCACCACGGAGCCGCCTTCCATGAGGCAATACGGGGGCGTGTCGGTCCAGCCGCCGGCGAGGTCGATGCGCACCGGCGAGCGACTCCACACAATCTGGTCGGAATAGACATCGCACCGCGGCATCTGAAGGTCATTGTAAGCCGAAGCGGTCAAGCCTTCCTGAAGAAGACGAAAAGCCTTAGATTCCTCCGCCTTGAAATCCACACCGTTATACTGCTTGATTCTGGCACGAAGACTGCTGTTATGAATTCTTTTCATAACAGCATCGTTTTCAGCGAGTTCGGCGGGTGACTCGATGCCGAATCTCACATATTTTGAAGCGATGTCATCTAAATCCACATTATAAAAAACGCTTCTGCTGTGATTCGCTTCGAGAAGCGGAAGGTTCTTCTGCATGAACGTCTCGCGTTGTGCGAAAAGGCGTTTCAGGTTGGCCTTGTTCAAGATTTCTTCAGCTGAAATATATTCAGTGTGAAGTTTTGAGAGTGAAGAGTGAAGTTTTGAGTTTTCGATGTCAAAGATGCTTTTCACGTATTCACCCATTTTCTCGATGTCGTCAAAAACCGGAAATGTCGCCGCCTTGAACGGGTCGGTGCCTTCAGCCACGTTGACGAATTTGAAAGGCGCGTTGAAATCGTAGGGGCGAGCCACGAACGACTTCTCACCGACAGGGGTGATGTCGAGGCAGTCGCCGGGGTTTAACGTCACATCCCATTGATTTTCAGGCACGCCGGTGATGATGTTTTGTCTCGTGATGTTCCACTTTTTCCCGACATGGCTGTTTTCAATCCAGATTTCGGAGTTCTCCGGGGTGAAATTTATTTCCGTGACGCTGTTTTGCGTGAAGATCGCGGGATGCGGCTTCACTTTATGATGGAAGATTTTGTTTTGGTCGTTGACGAGGTTCTGTACGGCGAGTGTCGAAGAGACGAGTTCGCGGCTCGTGCCGTAATGGTAGAACTCGCCGCCGTCCAATGGCATAATCTTGACTGTCAATTCGTTGAGTTCTGCATCTTCGAGTTCAGGATTGTTTCCGAGGCAACGTCCGAAGTCGGAGTAAAGGTCGTAATATTTGATGTCTCCGTTCTCGTCTTTAGAGCGTTTTTCGAGCATCTCCACAGCTTTGTCGCTCAACAGCCACAGTCCGATGTCCATCATATAGACGTGTGTCTTGACGAGTTCGTCGATTTGTTCGAGAGTGGGTTTCTGGAGCATCTTGTCGAGTTCGGCGGGGTTGTCACGTCGCATCGCGAACACTCCGTGGTTCTTTGCTATCGACGGATTCACCCAGACTCCGTAGCAAATCACGTCGGCTTCCGGGATTTCGCGCAGCTGTTCGTCGGTGCGGATGAACACGTCGCCGCTGGCGATCAGAGTGTTGACGGTCGATGGCGTTTTCTCCATAATCTTCTTGTACAGAGGCAGTTGCAGTGACAACAAATCCTGCCCGATTTTCTGTCCGCGTGCCCATCTGAACACCGGAATAGGGGTGAGGATCTTGCCTGAAGTGGAATATGAAGGCAGCCGCCGTGACTCGCCGCCGGCGTGGATGAGGATTTTCTTGCCGGAGATGTTAAATTTTTCCAAAATCCACGTGGAGCCGCCGCCGGACCCGATGCGGTGGCCTGTCGGGTCGGAGGTGCAGAAATATTCGTCTTCCGGCAATCCCGTTATATCATGGAAAGAATTGACTAAATTCGGTGGAAGTGAGAGTAAAATCTTCATAATCAGAAAATTATTATTTTGTTGCGATTGTCTTGCCTTCTTCGAGGCCTTCGGTGCTTTCTTTCTGGAAAATCACTTTCAAGGTGAGAAGAATCAATTGAATATCAAGGAGAATGGATGCATTTCCGACATAAATCATGTCGAGCTTCAGTTTGTCAACGAAAGTGGTGTTGTATTTCCCGTAAACTTGGGCGTAGCCTGTCAACCCTGCTTTCACATAGAGTCTGTATTTGAATTCAGGCAGTTGTTTGCAGTATTCATCGGCGATTTCCGGGCGTTCCGGGCGCGGGCCGACAATGCTCATGTCGCCTTTCAGTATGTTGAAAAACTGCGGTAGCTCATCGATTCTGCAAGCGCGGATGAAACGTCCCACAGGTGTGATGCGGTCGTCGTTTTCAGAGGCGAGACGCGCCTTGCCGTCGTTTTCGGCATTTTGAATCATGCTGCGGAACTTGATGATTTTGAATATCTTGCCGCCTTTGGTGTAACGCGTTTGTTTGTAAAAAACAGGCCCTTTGTCGTAAGAGAATATGGCGGCGGCAATGGCAATCATTATCGGCGAGGTGATGATGATTCCAATAGTAGAAATGAAAATGTCGCCGATTCGTTTCACTATTTTTTCAAAAACAGACATGGCATTGCTCTTGTAAAAATACAAAGGCGTGTCAAGCAGATGCGAATATTTCGAGTTTTTGTTTATAATGTCAGTTATCGATGGCACGAAATAAACCTTCTTCTCCTTTGAATAACAAATGTTCTGGATGATCTCCCGCTTGTCGGTCGGGATGTCGTCAATCATCACGAGGTCGAAGTTGTCGATGTGACTGATGATGTTCTCCATAGTGTCAAAACAGCTGACCTTGTCCTTTATCACATAGTTAAGATGCTGATTCATAAAGCGTTTTGAAATGTTGTCATTCTCATCTGCATAGATGTGAAGCAGCTCATAGGGATTGAAAAATTTGTGATAGATGGTCATCGCGACCATTGTGAAGAAAAAGACAAATACGATCTGCACGACATACATCTTTAAGAAACTCAATAAGATAGCCGGAATATGACCCACTTTGCCGACGAGCATGATCACAAACAGGATTTGCATGAATGATGCGCAAAAAAGTGCGATTGTCTGCGATATGATGATGTTCGTCTTGGTGTAAATACCGAGTTTGAAGCCGCCGAAGACACTCATGAAAAGAAGGAAGAAAAACATATAGATGCCTATCACGAGGAAGTTGCCTTTCATAAGGAAGCTCTTGAGCTGTAACGGGTTAAGGTTGTTGTACCAAATGTATGCAAAAGAAAGCATCACAAACAATGTCGTGATGATGTTACATACACTGCGGAACGGATATTTCAGTGATTTTTTTGCTGGTTTTGACATGACAAATAAACTTCCTTTAGATTATTCTTTTATAAAGTTTGCGAAACGCATCATTTGCTTTTTGAAGGAGAAAGCGTCGTTTGAAGCGGAAATGCAGTTTTCGACATATTTATTATATTCATTATCAGGCATTTCTGCGAATGTCCGAATATTTTGTTCAAGTGTTTTGTAGTCGGCGGGTTTTGATGACAGTCCGATTCCGAAATCATTCACGATGTCGGCGCCTTCTCTGTCGCCGCTGAACAGCACCGGGATACCGTGCGGCAAAATGTCAAAAATCTTTGACGGCACCGCGCCTTTGATTGAGGTCATCAGCGGGATTATAGACACGTCATATTTCTTCAGTTCGGCGGCGAGTTCGTTCTTCTGAAGATAACCGTGATAGAAAATATTTTTCTCGCCGTCGCCGATGTATTTCAGGATTTCATCAAGTTGGTTGCCACCGCCGTAAAGATGAAACTCCACGTTAAGTTGTTTGAAGTCAATGTTTTTGATTAACGATAACAAATCTTGCGCCACGCCGAACAGACCGGCGTAAACGATTTTAAGTCCGTTTTTTCTTCTGCCGCCGAAATCCTGCTGTGCCGAATCGCCGTTTTTCTGGAGGTTTCTGTAAAGGAACGTCTTCTTCTCCGGGAACATCTCAAGCACGTGGTTGAGGATTTCCTGCGACTGTCCCATCACCGCGTCGGCGTTTTTGTAGATGAAACGCTCGTGCCTGAGCATGAAACGGTGCGACCTGCCGCCTTCTTTCATCACACCGAGTTCGACCGCCGAAATAGGCCACAGGTCGGAGACGTTGAGTATGACGTTTTTCCTTTTTATCTTCTTGAAAAGAAACATTGCCGACGAAGCCACAAGAAGCGGCGGCGACTGTATTATGATTCTGTCGTAGCTTTTTACGAGGCGGAACTTGAAAGCGAAAAACCACATCGTGAAGGCGAAAGAAAGCATCGCAATCGCTCTCTTTATCGGGTTTTTGCTGTTGCAGGCGTAAGTCCAGTAACGATATACGTCAATCCCGTCAATGTTTTCCTTCATTGAGAATCTGTGTCTGTATCCTTCAAAAATCCTGCCTTTCGGGTAATTAGGCATACATGTCAGCACATCAACGTCGATTCCGCTGTCTTTGAGACCGCGGGCCAAGTTTGTGATACGCGACGGTGCGGCTCCGACTTCAGGCATGTAATAAAATGAAACAATAAGTGTTTTCATGAATCAAAAAATGTTCTTTATCGTCCCGGCGATGCGCGTCAGGAACAATATGAAATTGTATCTGAAAGGATGCCCGAAATAAATTTTGTTGTATTGCAAAATCAACTTCAAGCCGCTGACAATCTTTGTCTTACGTGAACGATGCGATGTCAGGGCGGAGCTTTCCCTTATTCTTCTGTAGTATATTGCGTCTTCGTCAGAGCATTGCATCGCCTTGATGTCTTTCGACAAGGTGAACATGAACACGCAGTCTTCGGCGATTTTGAAACTTGTGTTGAATCTATTCGTTCTGATGAGGTCTGCTGGCAGCAGTTTTGCGACGCATACCGAAAGATAAGAACGTGCGTTCAAAGGCGAAACCACACCTTTTTTATATAGATGTCTGAACGCCTCCGTAACATAATACGGCTGCACACTGTTGTCGTTGTCCGAAAACGAAGTCATGTTGCTCATCGGGATGATGCCTTTTTCGGCAATCGGAAACATCTTTTCCAAAAAACACTCCGAAAGATAATCGTCGTCATCGAGGAAAGTGATGTAACGTCCTCTTGCGTTGTCGATGCCGATGTTGCGGGCGTTTGAAACACCTGGGGTGTCGGTCTGCAACACTTTTACTGCATAACCTTCAAAATTTTCATTTACAAAATTGACAGTATCAGAATAAAAAGGCTCTTTGCATCCGTTGAGAATCAAGATGATTTCAAATCTTTCTTTCTCAAAAGTCTGGTTTTTCAAAGAATCCAGGCACTGCCAGATATAACTTTTGGGTTTATATGAAGGTATGATTACTGATATGTCGATTTCGTTTTCTTTCATTTCATCCAAGCAGTTCGTCGTGCAAAACGTCAAGAAATCCGTGACCGTACTTGAGGTCCGGTTCGATGTAGTTGCCTTCGCCCCATTCGTTCCATGAACGGAGGAAAATGATTTTGTGTTCGTCTTGCTTTTCTGATACGATATTCAAGGCGTCAACGAGATGTTTGCGGAAGTTTTCCGGCGTGGCGTTGATGTAAACGTCGTCGCATGTCCCGACACGCGGGCTTTTGTCCCATTGCGGCAGGACTGTGGGGAAGATGTTCTCCCATTTGTCTTCCGGGGCGAAGAAATATTTTATGCTTTTCTCGTATTTGAAGACATTAGGTTTCATGAAAGGGAAGAACTCCCTGAGTTTTTTCTGTGCCAGACGACGGTATTTCCCGCTGTATATCATCTCCGAACGCAGTTTGCCGAAGGAGTTTATGGCGTCAAATCCGATGGAAAGGATGTTTTCATATACGTTCTTGCTGCTTTTGAGGTCGGGCATGATGTTCTTTTCGAGCGTGCCGTCTTCTTTCCGGCGTATGGTGCTGGTGTTGTTGGCGAGAGCGATGAAATAAATGCCTTTCAGTCCGTTTTCTTCAGCGAGTTTTCTCCACAGTTCGATGAAATGTTTCACGTCCTGGAATTTGTACGGGTCGAAGATGGCGAAGACCGGCTTGCCGTCAACGGTGATGTAACGTCTGTCTTTGAATGCTTTCAGCACATAGTTGAAATGATTGATGTAATCTTCGTCGCCGGGGTATGTCTGTTCGGCTATCATGGTGACTGTCGTTTTTCTGTCGGCCTGCTGCCATGTTTTCGTTGTCCAGTCGTGGTTCGCCCAGCAGAGGCAGAACGGGAAGTCGGGGTTGCCGCTGTTCAGCACTTCGTCGAAGGGTCGGTCAAGGAGACGTTTGCCGTTGCCGAACCAGTAATGCCAGTAGCAGAAGCCTTCGATGCCCGCCTCTCTCGCCAATTCCGCCTGCGCCTCGCGCACTTCCGGGAGACGGAGGTCGTAGAAACCGAGGTCTGCCGGCACTCTCGGCTGGTTGTGGTTTCTGAAAAGCGGTTTCGCTTTCGCCACGTTGGTCCATTCGGTGAAACCTTTTCCCCAGAACTTGTCGTTTTCTGGAATCGGGTAGAACTGCGGGAGATAATATGCAATCACCCGCGCTTTTGTGCTGTTGCTCATAATAATGTTAAAATGCCCTGATTGCCCTGACTTTTGCGATATAGAATTTTTCCTGCGCCATGATACCTTTTGTCTTTGTCTCTATGAACCAGGCTTCTTCGGCGTTTCTTTCGGTGCTTGTCCAATATTTGTTGCTTGAGATGACGGTACCGCCGTTTTTGAACAGGGCCTCGCTTATGGGACCGATTTTGCCAAGGCCTTTGTTTGCCGTGGTGAGCAGTCTCGCCATTTCACCTATGCTTGGTAGATACCATTCATCACCAAGTTCTCTGGATATGGCCGCCGCCGTCGCTTCATCGCACAAACGCGACATGATGATGTCGGTCTCGTGCGCGCCCCGTCTGAAATCAAGGCCTCGCGCGACGATGGTGTTGTCGAACTCGATGACGAAACCGTCCTCTGTCGTCTCATCCGGGACCTTAACTTCATCACCGGGGTCGTTTTCCAATTCGGTGATATCCGTCGCCGACTTGCTCCAGTAAGCTGTCGTCTCCGTCATGCTCACCACGAGACCGTGGCCGTTACCGTCATCGTAGAAGACAACGCCCTCGCTGCCGTCGTCGAATCTCTTTATAGTGCCGATGAGCGACACGTCACCGACATCGACATGGTTCGCTTGGTTGAAGTCAGGAATGCCGTTGAAGATATTGTTCTTGAAATTGACTTTTTCGCTGATATGTGTAGAGTAAATGGCGAAGCATTCATTGTCATATTCCCTGTTGAGCGCGTTGAATGTGTTGTTTTCAACGATGAGATCGGTGAGTCCGATGATGCTGATGCCGCTGTTTTGATAAACACTCTTGTCGATATGGAATTCCGATGATATCACCACTGCTTTCTGACAATTTTTAAGCTCAATGCAGATGTTGTTTTCTTTGAAGACGGAATTGAATATTTTCGGTTCGCTTATGATATTGTTGTTGACGCAGATGGCTGCTATTGCACGGTGGAATCCGCTGAAGTAGCCGTTTCTCAGCACGAAGTCGCCGTCATTGGCTTCTATGCCGACGGAGAAGTTGGAGATCTTCTCATTCTTGACTGTCTGCACGAATCTGCAGTCGTTGAATTTCAAGCCGCGCGTCTCGTAGAGGTCAACGTGCTTGTAGAACATTTCCGTTCCGATGTAGTCTTCGTTGATCTCGAAGACGCAGTTGTCGAACCATGCATTGTAGTCGGCGGTTTGGAATGTGTTCGGGTTGACATTCCTGTAGTTTTCGGCGTGTATGGCTCTTGTGTTGTTGATGAATGACGAGTTTTCGGCGTGTATGATGCCGCCTTTCTTGAACCAGTCTTCCGTGTCACCGAGGTCAACGCCGATGATGGCGTTCTTGATGACTGCGTTATGCAGTTCGACGTAACCCTGCTTGTATATGCCGTTGACATTGAACTGATTAAGGGAGTTGCTGCCGTGAACCTGAATGCCCTGCCATTGCCTGACTCCGTCGGAGAAGTCGGCGTCGATGATGGCGTTGTCGATGATGAGCACACCGCCACGATGTACTATTATCCGACAGTCGGGCTTGACACGCACGGTGCAGTCCTTGATAATCAATCTGTTCCCTTTTTCAACTATACACGAGTCGGAAATTATGGTGTCATTTGTCCAGACCTTCTCCGCTTTGATTTCATAATCTTCAAAAAAGACCTGTTCACGTTCGTCTTTGGTTGTCTCCGGCGTGTTGTTATACTGCGTGTCAACGATAATCTCTCGTTTGATGTGTTTCTGTTCGTTGAAAACAGAACTGTACGGAATGTATCTGTCGTAGATGTGTGACCCTACACACACCGCCGTCTGGCTTCTGCAATATTTTACCGTCACAACACCAAAGAATGAGATAGCCGACAATGCAGCTAACGTTATGCTGTATTTGTTTTTTGCGATGTCGTCCCTGTTGTCGAGCAATGTGTTTACAAGGTAAACGAGCATGAAAGGAATCAGGTAGTCGTTTAAACGTCCTATCACGTTGTGGAAAAGAGTCGCGAACTGTATGATGACCATTACCATTGCGGCGACGCCGAAACGACGGTCGTTGTCATACCCGAAGATGCGCCTCAAAAGCATCACACCCAAAATCGGGATGCAGATGGTCAGCTTGTCGAAAAGAACGTATTTGGTTATCGGCGCAATACTTTTGGCGTAAGAGTCAAGCCTCGACACTATGTAAAACTTGAAACCTGTGTTTGCCTGTATGTCAACTGATTCTATTATCGACTTAACATTGATGAGGCTGGCCATCAGCAAGATGACAACGCCCGACACAATGCAGAAGATGAAATTTTCTTTTTTTATAAGTCTGAAAAGAGGAACTATGAAAATGAATACAGCGGAGATGTGGAATCCCACCGCCACCAGCGAAAGCAGGAAATACCAGTGATATTTTTTCTTTTCGAGGAAAGGATAGGCTTCGAGGAACAAGGCGACGCATAACGCGGAGCGCAAAATTTCGGTGTTGTAGAAAAGATAATAGCCGACGAAATATACAAGCAGAACCGCAAAGAAATGTTTGGAATAACGCTTGAAAAACCTGAAAAACGCCGCGTTCACGAGGAATGCCTGCACAATCTGGAAGACGTAGAAGCTGTCACCCAAAGATTTGAAGATTGAATTATATACATACCACAATGGCATGTAATAAGCTGCTTCAAAGTTGAATCTGAAAATTCCAGCGATGTCTGGATATGTCTCGAAATGAACCATATAGCCGAGAGTGTCGCCGCCGACCCTGTAACGCAGGCCGGCGATGAGAGTCAACGCCGACAGGCAGATGTAATACCAGAGTCGCTCCTTCCCGCCTTTTTTCAAAATGTCAAATCTGATGAATGGGATTAAAATAAGGACTAATGCTACTAAATAAACCATAATGTTACTCCTAATTCTTGTGTTCTATTTCTTTGTAAAAATCAATTATGCGTGCTGTGTTCTGATTGATGGTATAAAGCGAGGTCACGGTTTCTTGTGCCCTTTTTATCATCGGGAGATAGGCTTCGGGTCCGTTGTCCATTACCTCACACATCAGGTTGATGAGCTGTGTGCTGTCGTAATAACGCAGCCCGATTTCGTCATGTGTGAAATACAAGCCGTTGTCGAATTGCTCTTTTGTGCCGGCGATGTCTTTCCCGATTACTAAACAGCCGGCAAACATGGCCTCGGCTGTGATTCTGCCGAAGGCTTCCGAGCGTGACGGAACTATCAACGCCGCCGCCTTCGACATCAACTCAAACACGTCATCACGGTTTCCGAGGAATTTCACCTTGCTGGCGATGTCAAGTGATGCGACAACACCGTTCAGATAGTCCAAGTACTCTTTTTTATTTGCGGCTCCCGCAACCAGCAACGGGAACGCATCTTTCCTACAGCGGCATAATTCCCCGTATGTCTCAATGAGGTCAGTGATGCCTTTGGATTCCTCAAGCCGGCCTGCAAAAAGGAAATAATCTTCCTTCCGCGACTCAAGAATCACATCGGAAGAATGAAGTATTCCGTTATAAATGACCCTCGAATTTCTCTGATTATCAAGATGATAATATTTCGCTATGTCTTTTGTTATACAAATTGTATATGATTTTTCCGCACCGAAATTTTTAAAATAGACACTTTTTGACGGGAGAACGTGCATGTTGAAGTCCTTGTCGCCGTATTCCCTGATGTGCGTGACGTGCGGAATGCCGAGTTTTCTTGCGGCTTTCATCCCGATACTAATCACGCTGACGTTTGTGTGTATCAAGTCAGCACCGAAATCTTCGGCCTCCTTGCGAAGTTTCCGTGCAGCTATGTTGTTGACACAGATTCTTGCGATGAGTTTCGGAATGAAAAATATGATTTCCTTGAGATTCCTCAATGGCGGATACGTGGCCCAACGATATTTGAGAATCAGGGTTCTTATTCTTTCATCTTGCAATGTCTTGCAGAAATCATAGCCGTCGGGTACAACGACTAAAGGTTCTATATCGCTGGCCATCAACCCATTAAGCATGTTGCGGAATGATTTTGTGGCTCCACTCGCACTTGTTGTGCAATGCAGTACATATACGACTTTCATAACCTAACGGCCGTTTATTTCGTTGAACGTCATCTCGACTAAATTTTTCTGCTCGCGGAATCTTTCAATCGCCTCTCTAATCCTCGACGGATGCCCGATGCACAACGCCAAGGCCTTGAAAATCATCTGATTCATCTCGTTCCTGTACAGCGACTTCATCGGCATCTGGTTCTTCTTGTAGAAATAAGCCGCCGACTTCATCGAATGCCGGTATTCCTTCCCCTTGTCGCGCTCGTTGGCGGTCGGGTGAACGTATCTCAACTCCTTGAGGAAAACCATTTTTTTCTCCGGGAACATTTTTCTCAGACGGAAATGAATGTCATTTTCCTCGCCATAAAGGAAAATGTTCTCGTCAAACATCCCGATTTTTTCGAAAACGTCTTTGTTCATCGCAAAGCACGCTCCCGATAAAAACATTCTTTTATATTGAAAATCATCGGTTTGCAGTTTCTTGCGGAAAAACACTTTTCGGAACGCACTCGTCGTACGGGTGTAATAAAACGAGCTGTTTCTTAGACTCTCGTTTTCCATCGACGTAAATCCGCAGAGTGCGACGTTTCCGTCATTTAAAGTTTCAACGATTTTAGAGAACATCGGCATGATGATTCTCACATCCGGATTCATTATCAAGAACTTATCCGATGAAGAAAGTCTTATTCCGACGTTGTTACCTTGCCCGTAGCCGCCGTTTTTGCTGTTACTGACAACAACAATTTTTTCGTCGTAAACGTCTTCAATCTCCTTCCGCATCGTCTCGAAACCCGCGCTTGCATTGTCAACGACTATAACCTCCAGTTCATCACCGAGGTCGTTGTGCTTGAAAACGGCTTTCAGGCAGTCGAAAATGTCTTTCTCCGAGTTGTATGTGACAATGATTATTGAAAGTCTTTTCATTGAAAATCAAGATTTTAACAATGATTTTATCTTGAAGATGTCTTTCCACCCAAGCAGCAACGCCTTCGACTGCATCCTGAAAAGATGACGGTATTGCGGGATGAAGAGGTCGGCGATGTAACCTGCCGAGAGATTTGAAAGTATTGCGACGGCGGCGGCTCCGGCGGTGCCGAATCGTGGAATCAACAACAAGTTGAAAATCACACAGATAACACAGCCGAATGCGTCACGAAGAATGGCGTATTTCTGCAAACCTTCGATGACGAGCAGCTGCCCGGCGGTGTTCGACAGGGCGACGCTCACGACTTTGAACGAAAGAATCTGCAAGATCAAGACCGCCGGAAGATACGCCTTCCCGAAGGTCCAGATGACGAGATAATATGAAATCAGGCTCGTGACCGCCGCCATGAAGAAACTTCCCCAGATGGTGACGTTCATGAAAACCTGCGATTTCTTCCTGTATTCGTAATCGTCTTTCTCTCTTGTCCGTATCAGAATCGGGGCGACGGTCTGCGCTATGATTGTCGGGACGAAGATAAGCACCTCGACAAATTTGCTCGCCACCGAGAACTGCCCGACCGAAGCCGAGTCGATCATCTTCCCGATCATCACCTGGTCGATGCGCTGGTAAATCATCACCGCCGCGCCCGTCAGCATCAACGGAAACGACTGCGCCACAAGGTACTTCGCCCATTTGACATCAAACCGCCACAGCTTCATCCTGTCGATTTTCAGCCGGTATGACGTGCAATAGCCGCTGGCGAGCAGGACGAAATCGAAGGTGTAAACGGCGATGAACCAGCCGAGACCCGCCTTCGCAAACAGCAGCCCGATCTTGATAAGCGCACCGATGACCGTCCTGGAGATTTCAGTCTTCACGACGTATTCGTTCCACACCAACGACGTGAAATGATTCCTGATGACATTCAAGCTGTTAAGCACAATGGAGAGCGAATACAGCATTATCATCCATCTCGTGAACGAATCTGTTTCGGTTATCATCACCGAGACCGCCACGGCTGCCATAGTGATGACGGCAAAAACGATTTTTATCATGAACGCCGTCCCGATGATCACGTCTCTTTCTTCGGGATGCCTTGACTCCTCGCGGATCTCGATGCTGTCGAGACCGAATGTCGCAAACACTTGAAAGATACAGACATAGCTGATGACATAGTTCATCAGGCCGTATTGCTCCGGGCCGAGGTAACGCGCCACGAGAATGCCGACGAGAAGGCTTCCGAGAAGACTCACCGTCTTTCCGGCGACCGCCCAGCCGACGTTTTTCGTGATTTTTATGGCGTTGTCAGAGAGTTTCATTTTTGTTTGTCCTGCGGATTATGCGGATTTCATCTTTCTTCTGCGTTGATTTGCGGAATCTGTGCAAGTAGGTTAAAAGTCGTAGTATTTTCTGCCGATACTTGTCCTCAAACCGAAGCTGAAGATGAAATTGTCTTGATTGTCAAGTCCTTCCGGGGCGAGATGACGTTGCGTCAGGTCAACGAAAACGTTGAGGTTGTACGCCGGGTTTATCAAATAAGAAACCGTGAAGTCATTCATTATCAATGTCGTTTTCCTTCCCGTGAGGAGATAATGTCCGTAGAATCCGTTCGGGTCTTCTTCCGGGTCGAGGATGTGTACGTGGTCGTGATAGTCGAGATAGACGTTGTGTCCGTAGTTGTCGATGGTACCGTCGGCGTTCTTGATGTCGTCGCCGTACTGTCCGAAATTGATTTTGTACTGGAAATAAAGACGTTTCCAGTTGTATTGTGCGCGTCCGATGCATTCCCAGAGGTTTGCGCCCCACGGATGCGCGAGCGGCTCGTTGTAATGTGCGTAGTTGTCCTCTCCGACACCGCATCCCGAACCCTGTGATGTGTGCGAATACATGTACGGCATCACGATGTTACCTTCGAGTTGCAGGAACAACCCGTTGACGTTGAAGCAGTTGTAACTCTTCACTCCGAACTGGTACGACTGTTTGTTCGCATAGTAACCCTTGCCGCCGATGAACTCCTTGAATGTCATCTCGTCGAGGACGAACTGTCCGTAAATGGTGGTGTGTTTTCCTACGATGACGCTTGCGGTGATGCCAAGGAGCGAGTTGTCGGGCGACGTCCCGGTGTAATATTCCGCCGGACGCAGGAAGATTATGGGGTTGATGTATTGGAAATCAAAGCCGCGGCGTATTCCGAGCGAGTCTTGGTTCTTGGCCACGAGAGCGTCGAAAAACCCTATGTTCAGGCGTCGTGAAATAGCAAAGTCGAGATAATGTATCACCGTGAACTTTCTCGCATAGGTGTTGTCGGCCAAGACCCTGTTTCTGTCGGTCATCTGACTGTAAAGACAGGTGTATTGGATCCGCCAGAAGTCGGCGGTGAGTTTCAGATACGGATAGCTCAAAGCGTTGTCAGACAACATCATCGAGCGGTATCCGTCGCCGATGAAGTTCTTTCCGTAGCCCAAGGTGGCGTCGAGCCATCTCACGGGACGGAATGCGATGTAAGCCTGTGTGTTGGTGTAGTCGAAGCCGGTCTCTTTGAATTTCCTCGCCCAGCCTTGACCCGGTATGACTTTCTTGTCTTTGATGTAGTTTGTGATGTATTCAGGGAAAACCGCTTGATTTTCATGGACATTGGTGTAGAAAGCGAAGTTTTTCCCAATCGTCCCCTTGATTTCAAGGCCGCGTGTGTTCACCCATGTGGTGCGTGTGCCGTCACCGCCGACCTCGAAATCCATCAGCGGGTTGGCGGCGATGTAAAAGTCATCTTCTTTCCCTTTGACTCTAAAAAAATCATCATTCAAAAACGAATTCCAGACATAATTCCAGAATTTGTTTTTTGTCGTGATGTCGAAACGGTATTGATTTTCAAGGCTGTCAAGATCCGTGATGTCTTTAAACTGATATTCCGACCAGGAACGCAATGCGGTGTGGAAGATGTAGCCGGAGTTGTAAGCCGCCGCCTGAACGTCAATCTCGTAATCGTCGTTCAACGGGATCTGAAGCTCCTGAGCCTTGGCCGTGAAACATGCCAGAAATATAAATACGATGACAAATGTCCTATTTTTCATTTTTTTATGACTTTGGCCGCCGGTTCTATATTCGTCAATAACCAACTGAACAGCAACATGTTAAAGAAATTGAAGAAAATTATTCCGCATTGTCTTTCAAAAATCGCTTCGAAAAATGCGTTGAAACTGATTATCAGAATAAAAATCAGGTATATGATGGAGAAATTTCTGTTTTTTATCATGATGAAAATAGGGACGATGAAATATCCCAACAACAGTATCAAGCCGATGACTCCAAGGCTGATTATTGTTTCAAAATATTGATTGTGAGTGTTCAATGTGTTTGCGATGGCATCGGTGGTGTAAATATAATCTACATACATCCTGCCGACTGACTCCGGCGTGCAGCATCTTCTTTCCGCATCTGTCATGATGAAATTCTCGGTGAAGCCGTTAGGCACATGCCAGTTGCTGACGTCAGGCTGTTTGGTGAATGTCAGTATTTCCTGAAGAAGAATGTCTCTGTTATGTTCAAATGTTTGTTTGTCAACGCCTTGCACGGGTACGATTGATGAAACCAAGTTGTCTCTGTGTGATTTGTATGATTTTACGATTTCATCGTATTTGTCGCCCGAGCCTACGCCAAACAACCAGTTTTCTTTCAGAACTTGTTTGTAACCGATGAATTGCACAAGTCGTCTGTCGTTTGTGCTTTTTGAAGTGATGATATTCAGCGTTTCTGTGATTCTTGAGATGCTTTCCGGCAGCAATTTGATCGTGCCTCCGGCGGCGGCCAATATTATCGCACATGTGACAACTCCTGCCTTTTTCTCTTTTTTGGCAAAAAATGTCCACGCCAAAAGGATGATTGTCTCTAAAACCAAGACGACTATTCCGGCGCGGGAGTTGCACAGAATTATGAAAACGAACAGCATCACCTCGGCGATGACGTATGATATTCTGACTTTCAACTCCTTCTGATTGAAAAACTCAATGTAACAGAAAGCGAAAGCTAACGTTGCATACATCGACATGTACGAATGATGGACGTAATAAAGTTTCATGAGTTCCTTGTCGAAGAATCGTGACGTGCCGTAGCCGTTGAAAATCACATCGATGGCCGCCCAGATGACATTCGTCAGGAAGAAAACCAAGATGCCGGCTGTCAGGCTGCAAAACACCGCGCGGATCCTGTCTTTTGTGAGATACGACATGTCCGACAAAAGGAAAATGAGAGGGAAGAATAAGAATCCGAGTTTCTTTATCACAGCCATCCAGCCTTCCGCGGCGTTTTGGGTGTAAATCATCCCGCAAAGGGTGGCCAACCATGTCAGCATGAAGATGATATATGCCCATTTCCATCGCAGTTGGGCCTTGTTGAACTGGAATTTTTGCTGGATGATGATTTTGAGGATGGCGCATGTCACAAGTGCTATCTCAAGAATCTGCGCCACATACCAGTAAAACGGTATTGAAAATGCCAGGATTAACATCAAAGCAAACTCGGCTTTCTGAAAGGGTGTCAATTTGGCGAAAAGATTTTTCACGGATGTAATATATTGATTATAAAAAGATTACTGAATGATAAACACAGCTTCGCCCTTTCAGCCACATTTTCAGCGGCGTACAAGCGTAACTTATCCTAAATTTTTGCAAAAATAGGATAAATTTCTTTATAAAAAAATAATATTAAAAAGGTTTTTACGGAATTTTTATGTCGTTAAATTCCTTTCTGAGTTCTTTGCTGAATATCCAGCGGACATCAGACATCCATTTCCTGACATATTGGCAATAGTCGTAGAAAAACATGTAGCTGTAATACAGGAAAATACTTCCGGCGATGGCAATCGGCCATCTCACGAGGCAGAACAGCAGGGTGATTCCGACGGCCATCACGAGCGGATGCATCAGAAGCTCCACCACGAAGTTGACAGAATTGCTGAAAGCCTTGTCTTTTAGTCCGTGGATGACGGAGACGGCGGTCACCCATATCGGGCTTGACACCACAGCGGCGACCAAGAACAACGGCAATCCGACGGTGATCGCTAAAGTTTTCCACAGCGTGCGCCAGAAAGGTCTCTTCTTCGCGACGGATGTCACCGACACGCCTTGCTCCTTGCGGTGTTTCGTGAATGTCCTGATTTTTTCGAAAAGATTCTGGGCTTTTTCGGGTTCTTTCTTCGAGAAGTTGACCATCTTCGAGATGTATCTCTTGTTCCTGTCGCGTCTTCTCTTCAGTGACACAGGCGGAAGCCCGGCCTTGATTTTCACCAACTCCCAGATTGCGTCATAGTCTTCATTGTCAGGGATATATGAAATCAATTCGGCTAATCTTTCGGTAAGGATATTCTTCAGATCGAGCAGTTTCTCCGGCTCGGTTTTCTCGGTGTTGTTTTTCAGATATTCGGTGATGTTTATCGGTTTGCCGAAGCTCACGAGTGCCGTCGAGCGGAAACGGAAATAGTCGCCGTATTCGATGCCGACCGGCACGATATAGACGGGCTTTTTGTCGCCGTATTTCTCATTTGCCTGAAAAGCTATATGGAAAATGCCTTTCGACAGCGGCCTGAGCGAGTGCATGGCGCGGTGTGTGGCTTCAGGGAAGATATGCAGCGGCACGCCGTCGTATATTGAGTCGATGGCCTCGTCGATGACGGCGGCGTTTTTGTCCCTGACGGCATCCAAACCGTCGCGCATCCTGTAGATTGGAAGCATCTTCAGGCGACGCAGCAGAGCGCCGGCGAGTTTGTTTTGGAATATGTCGGCGCGTGCCATAAACAGCTGATAACCACGGCTCGACAGAATCATAGCCAAGGCATCGGTCAGGGCGTTGCTGTGATTAATCCCGAAAATGCAAGCCCCGTCATCAGGGATGTTCTCCCTCCCGATGACATGATAACGTTTGAAGCTGCGGCGTATGTGACGGCAGACGAAGAATTTAAGTGTCTTGTAAAACCAATCTTGCTCTTGTATCTTTTTCAGCATTTTTCAATATTTTTGATGCCGCAAATTTACGTAAAATAAAAAAATGGAGAAGAATTTTTTATAATTTTGCGGCGAAATTTATAAAATTTTGAGATTTATCATGAAGACATTGAGAATTTTAAGTTGCGTGGCGGCTTTGACATTGGGGTTTTTCGCCGTGATGTTCGCCGTCGAAAACATGGGAAAGAAAATGGTGGAATCATTAGCATTGGAAGAGATTTACACACAGCCGCTGTGCAGCGGGATCATCGGCTACAACGACATCGTGCCGCTGAAGATAACGATGACGGACGGGAAAATCTCAGACATCGAAATCCTCGACAACCGAGAGACGCCGAGGTACATGAAACGCGTCGTCGAAGGCGGTTTGGTGGAGAAATTCCATGGCCTTACTCCGTCAGAGGCCGTTGATTTTGACGTGGATGCTGTCAGCGGCGCCACTTTCACATCAAACGCCATCATAAAATCAGTCCGCGCCACGATGGAGGATTATGCCGAAAGCCACAACCCCGGCATCTGGGGCTGGCAGCTCCTCGGCGTGATTTTGAGCGCAGCGATGATTGTCGCTTGCAGCACCGCCATGGCAAAGATGAGAAAAAACACCAAATAACCTGACAAATTTGAACATAAAACGATAGAGACGCCACATTGTGACGTCTCTACCATTTGACGCAAATATCTGAAAATCAGAAAATATAATTGAATCCGATATATGATGCCATTCCGGCTCCGTCGAGTTTGTCGAATGGTTTCGCGAACTCGGCTGAAATGACGAAGTTCTTGTTCATGATGAGTTTCACGCCAAGGCCGCCGGTCCAGTGCGGGACCTCTTTCTTGTCGCTGTAAATGAGTTCGGTGCCGTATGGGAAGAACTGCTCAAACTCTTTCTGTTCGTCAAGACGGAAAGTCTGTGTCACCATGCCGGCATCGACAAACGGATTGAGCACCACGCACCAGTTCTGGTTTATGAACTTGAAATTGACCATTCTCCAGCGGATGTCGAGGTTCAACCAGGCGAAACCTTTGCCGATGACTCTGTTCCTGTTGATACCACGCACATTTGAAGCTCCGCCTAAAGCATCGACGTACATCTTCTTGAAAAACAATGTGTTGGTATTCAGCATCGCATAGAACGGGATGTCACCTGCGAGGACGTTTTGTGCGCCGATGCGGTAAGCGAAAGTGAGATGTTCTTTATACAACGGGACATACTGCTGGAAGACGCCGGTGAATGTCAGGTGTGAGTAATCATTGCCGTCAATCATGTCGGGTGCCGCGGTGATGACGCCCTCGGCGTAAATGCCGCGTGTCGGGTCGTTCTCGTAGTCTTTCGTGTCGTATATCAGACCTGCTTTGAATTGTGTGACGTTGCCGCCGTCTTTCTCGTCGTCACGGATCAGGCCTGTCAAGCAATATAGGTCATAAAGTGTTGTCTGGCCGTCGTATGTGCTGAGTTTCAGTCTGTCGGTTTTGTTGTTGAAATATGCGATGCCGGCTCCATAGTAAAATCCTTTTATGTCGCCGATCTGCTGCTGCATGCTCGCCACGAAACGGAACTGGTTCCGGCTGAAGCCGTAGAAGCCGCTGTCTTTCATGCCGTAATCCGGGTCAGGCAGGTTGTTTACGATGGCGAAGTCTTTGTTGTAAGGTGCGGCATAGCCGTTGTATCCGTAAAAGTCAAACTTCTTGTCGATGAAATACGAGACATCGACGAAAAGCTTGCCTTTCGGGATGATGTTGTTCCAATAGCTGTAGAAACGGAACACGCTCGAGCCTTTGGTGTAGGTCGAAATTTCAAAGTTCATCTTGAAGTTGTAGCCCGGATATTTCGAACCGTCGCCGTAGTTGAAAACGTCCATGCAGACTCCGTACTGGAATCCCATGTCGGAACGGTAGCCCACCACCGGAAGCGGACCGAAGTTCCAGCCTTTCTTGATGATCTCGCCTTTCTCGTTGTAGATTTTCTCTTTCTTGGCTTTCTTTTCTTTCTTTGGTTTTGTCGTCTCTGTCGTCTGCGCCGCAAGTCCGAATGAAATCAGAAGCAGCATCGCAAAAGTTAATAGTTTTCTCATTGTTAATATTTTTATGGTTATCTATTCGTTTTCGTCTTGGTTTGTGTTTTTGTTATGGTTTTTCCCTTCAAAAACAATCACGATTTCGCCTTTCACTTCTTTTTTTGAGAAATAATCAATCACTTCGGCGAGTGTGCCGCGGACGTTCTCTTCAAAGACTTTTGTCAGCTCGCGGGCGACTGACACATGGCGTTCCGCACCGGCGGCTTCGGCGAGTTGTTCGAGTGTCTTGACAAGCCGGAACGGTGACTCGTAAAGTATCGTGGTATATTCGTTTTCAACGATTTGCTTTATCTTCGTCTGACGGCCTTTCTTGTGCGGCAGGAAGCCCTCGAAGATGAAATGGTCGGCGGCCAAGCCGGAGTTGACGAGGGCGGGGACAAACGCCGTCGCGCCCGGAAGACATTCCACCGGCACGCCGATGCGGATGCATTCGCGCACCAACATGAAACCGGGGTCGGAGATGGCAGGAGTGCCCGCGTCGGTGACAAGAGCCATGCGCTCACCGTCGGCGATGCGCTGCGCGATACGTTCCACAACAACGTGTTCGTTGTTTAGATGAAACGCCACCATCGGCTTGCTTATGTCATAATATTTCAACAAGTTACCGCTTGTACGTGTGTCTTCGGCAAGAATGACATCGACCTCTTCGCGGAGTATGCGCAAGGCCCGCAATGTGATGTCTTCGAGATTTCCGATCGGTGTGGGGACAAGATATAACTTCATTTTTTGAATTGTAAAGTTGAAAGTTAATAGAGGAAGCGGCGTTCTACAAGTTCCTGGAGTTTCGTGTACGCCTCCGACTCGACGTCCCACTGTAGCTCGACGCGCAGCTCACTGAGATAAACAATCGCGCCTCCTACTGTCGGGAACTCGTTCAGCACATCGATGGTCTTGTTGTAACGTTCTTCTGAACCTCTGAACAGGTCGTGAATCATCATGATGCGGTCGTTGAGCGTCACCGCGGATCTTATGTCGGGAATCGGGCGGCGTTGCAGACGCGCGGCGAGGCTGTTGTCTTCGGGAATGCTGCTCACGACGGGATTTTCAGGATCCACAGAGTCTGTTTCTTCAGCTTTTTCTTCGTTTTCTTCGTCAACCGTCTTTTCCTCTTCATCGTCATTGAAGTCGAGAGGCTCGATGGAAAAGGTAACGTCTTCTTCATCTTCCCAGTCTTCGTCGTCAAAATCATCGTCATCATCGGTGTTTTCTTCGACAGGATTTTCTTCGTCGTCAAAATCATCGTTATCGTCGTTTTCTTCGACAGGATTTTCTTCTTCATCGGAAACTTTCTCTTCGACAGGATCTTCGTTGTCGCCCGGCATCTCTATTTCAAACTCAACGTCGTTGTCTGCCGGCTCGTCGTTCACGTCTTGACTGTCACCAAGGTCTTGATTAAATTCTTGTGAATCAATGAGAAGTTCGTAAAACTCACGTGTCCTGTCCATCAAAATGTCGTAGTCAAACTGTTCGAGGCTGCGACCGTTTCTGTAAAGGAAATCGACCTGAACCATCATTTTGCCGAGATGTCTCTTCAATTTCAGGATGATATTTTCATCATTTTTTCGTGCTTCCATAGCAATAATTTTTCTAATTTTGCGAGCTAACAAAAATAGGTTATTTTTTAATACGACGAGTATGTTTCTTGAAAAAGATTATCACAACAAGACTCAGGGCTGGATTGAGGTGGTGTGCGGCTCAATGTTTTCTGGCAAAACCGAGGAATTGATACGCCGCCTGAACCGCGCCCGGATTGCAAAATTGAAGGTCGAGATTTTCAAACCCGGCATCGACACACGCTACAGCGAAGAAGACGTGGTCTCGCATAACGCCAACGCTGTCAATTCGATACCGGTCGAAAACGCGCAGCAGATCTTGTTTTACGCCAACGACGTTGACGTTGTCGGCATCGACGAGGCGCAGTTTTTCGGCAGCGAACTCGTTGACGTGTGCCAGCAACTTGCCAATCAAGGTATCAGGGTCATCGTCGCAGGTCTCGACATGGATTTCCTCGGAAAACCTTTCGGCCCGATGCCCAACCTCATGGCGATAGCCGAAGACGTGATGAAAGTCCACGCAATCTGCATGAGATGCGGCAGCTTGGCGCAGTATTCGCACCGCACCATCGCCGGCGACAAACTCGTGGTGCTCGGCGAGACCGAGAGTTACGAACCGCTTTGCAGAAGCTGCTACCTGAAAGCGATGGCGGAGAAAGAGATGAGAGATAAGCGAGAATGACGTTAACAATTCTGTCGAAAAATAAAACATTGGAAATCAAGGCGATAGCAATACTGACCATTGCCTTGCACAATTTCTTTCATTGGATAGAGCCTTATAAATGCGGCGAAAACGAATTCTATTTCAACCCAAGCCGCGTGCATTGCTTTCTCGACACATTAACAATTTCTCCCGCCGATTGCGTCAACACCGTTTTTTCGTTTCTCGGTCATTACGGCGTGGTGGTTTTCGTCCTGCTGAGCGGCTACGGCCTCACCCTTTCGATGATGAAAAATGAAGTCGGTTTTCGGGAGTTTATCTGCAAACGTGTTGTCAAACTCTGGCTGCTTCTGCTCATCGGAATCGTGATTTTCTTCTTCTCGAAACTTGTAATTGAAGGAAAAACGTTTTCCGGTTACGACTGGAAACACATAGGTTACAGAATATTTTTCATTCACACTCTGATTCCTGGTTGCGGCACGAAAATGGTCGGGCCGTGGTGGTTTTTCGGTTTGATATTTCAGCTTTATCTGCTGTTCCCGATTTTGTTTAAACTATTTGAAAAAAGTAAGTTTAAATTGTTGTCAACTATTGCAATAATATGTATCATATTTTCATATTTTTGCGTATATGGACTTATGCCTGATGTTGAAGTCTATGTTTTCATGAACGCTCCCGGATATCTGCCGGTTTTCATCTTGGGAATGTGGTTGGCACGGAGCCAAGGAAGGGAAATGTCATTTGTCATTGCGATAATTGCGTTGATAATCTTTATGTTAGGCAATTTTTACAAAGCGTTTTTTCCGCTCACTTTTTTGTCAGTCGGGATTTTAACAATCTCGTGCGTTTTTTTTGTTAGGGAAAAGTGATGACAGCATCGGGAGACAAAACCGTATTTTGGTTTTTATCGGCGAGATTTCGATGATAATTTTCGTTTCCAACGGAGTTTTGCGCGACCCGTTTGTGACAATGGCAAACAATCTCGGCACGGCGTCAGGCAGATATTGTTCTGCTATTTTGTTTCTGTTCACAACAATAATTATCAGTATTTTAGGTTATTTTGTATATCAAAAAAGTTTTGAATTTTTAAAAAAGAAAACACATTTTTTCATAAAAAAGAGTAATAACAAATAAATCATAACATTATGAAAATTAAACAATTATTATTAACAACAATTACCTTATTTCTCATGACAAATTGCACAAACGCACAATCGACGTTCGACAGCCAATGGAAGGAATTTGATGAAAACATTTCAAAACGGCTTCCCGAATCGGCGAGGAAAGTCCTCGATGAAATTGAAACACTGTCAATTGCGGAGAAAAATGATGTCCAGCTGCTGAAAGTCGCCGTCAAACGAAGCGAGGTTTTCCAACTCAACAGCGAAAATGTCATCGACACAACCATAAATTACTGCAATGCGTATCTGCCAAAACTTTCCGACATCTCGCAGGCAATATTGAAAATTCAAATTGCAAGAAATTATAATGAATATTCATATAAATTCAATAATAATCCAATAGATATTGAAGGCCAATATCTGTCAGCCTTCGAAAATATAAAAGCATTGAAAAAGACATCGATGTCAACATATAAACCACTTTTTGAAAATGAGAAAACCAAGTTTGACGTGGAACTCGAACCGACAGCATACGACTACATCGCACATTCCGTCCTTGATTTCTATGATGATGATTTGGACGAATATATTGAAAAATACAATTCTTTATATGCGCAACTCATTGATTTTGATAACGATAAGAAATATGGAAAGGCCTCTGTGTATAACAAGATAAACCAAATAGAACGTCTTGTGGATTATTATCATGACAATGAGCATAACATTTTGTATTTCAATGAATTGAATGATATTTTGAAAGGTTGCAAAGACAATGTTACTATTGCAAGAATCAAGTCTTCGCAAGCCAACATCATGATGCGTGAGGAAAATTACGTAGAAGCACTGAAATTGTGCGATGAAGTCATTGCAATGGATTCAATATCAGATGATTACAGCAAATGTATTGATTGCAGGAAGAGTATATTGGACAACTCCGTTTCCATTGAAATGCAGAACGTTCAGATTCCGGGAAAGCCGATTCCGGCCGGGTTTTCGTATAGAAACACAACAAATCCTTCGTACAGGATTTATAAAGTTGATGCCAAAGACATCACCAATAACAGGAATTTAAACTTGGAGGAAGTTCTTAAATTGTTGACTTTCAAGGAAATCGTGGCTGAAGAAACATTGAAGATTCCAGCCGAGACCGATTACAAAACGCATTCGTCGCTCATTGCGCTTCCGGCTCTCGAAGTCGGCTCGTATATCATGCTCGTGTCGGCAACCGATGACTTTGACAACACAGACAAATTGATTTTCAATGTGTTTCAGGTCAGCAATCTTACTTACGCCGTTCATAACTTCGACGGGAAAAATGAAATTTACACTTTGAACCGCGAGACAGGTTCGCCAATCGGAGGCGTGAAAGCCGAGTTTTTCAAGGAGGAATATGATTACAAAAAAGGCGTATATGTCCAAAAGTCAAAGGGCAGCGTGACGACAGATTCCGAGGGTTACGCCGTGATGCCGGATATTTCCACAGGCTTCATAATCAATCTGTTTTCAGGCGATGACGTCTTGCTGTCGCATGATTTGATTTGGAATAATAATGTAAAACAAGGCAATTTCAGAAAGCAAGTCCGTCTTTTCACCGACCGTCAGATTTACCGTCCGGGTCAGACGGTGCAGTTCAAAGGCATCTGCACACGTGGAAACGGAAAGACAAACGAATTGTTGACCAACGAGAAAATCGAAGTCAAATTGCTCGACGCAAATTATCAAATAGTTGAAAAACAATCGTTTGTAACCGACGACTTCGGTGCTTTTTCGGGAAGTTTCGTTCTGCCGTTTGATGCTTTGAATGGAGATTTCCGTATTACGACCAACGATGGAAGTGTATATTTCAAGGTTGAAGAATACAAACGTCCGACCTTTGAAGTCACGTTCAACAAACCCGAAAAGGAATATTCAATCGGTGATAATGTGAGAGTTACGGGTAATGTCATGGCGTTTTCAGGTTTCGGAATCGACAATGCGAAATACGAATACACGATCATGCGCCAGACCACTTTCCCGTTCAGATGCTGGTGGTGGATTTTCAGAAACATCGAAACCGAACAAATCGCTTCCGGTGAAGGAACGACCGAGGCCGGCGGATTGTTTAACATTGATTTTCAATTGATTCCCGACAATAGCGTAAAAGCACGCGAACTTCCGATGTTCACCTATATAATTAATGTGAAGGTCACGGATGCGCAAGGCGAGACGCACGAGGACTCGTATTCCATAAATGCTTCCTACAACAAATTCAACATCACGCTCAAAAAAAATCAGAAACTCGCAAGTAATTCCGGGAACGTCATCACTTCCGACGATTTGAAGGATTGCAAGGTCGTCGTGTCGAACATCAGCGGAAATCCTGCATCGACAAATATTGAGTGTAAGATTTATAAAGTTGCTGACAATGAAAGATTTACGTACAATTTAGGAAGTTTTGACAGACATCTTCTGAAAGACGAAGAGTTGAAAAACCTCTTCCCGAATTTCGATTTCTATAATGTTGAAAAACTCGATTTGAAAGACTGCGAGGTCGTTTATGAAAACGTTCTGAAAGTCGATGGCGAGGCTGAATTGTTCAAGAAAAATACAAAGTTAGCCGCCGGAAATTACGTCATCGAACTGAAATCCGTTGACGATACACTGTCAGAATATTCAGAGAAATTTGTGTTTTTTGAACCGAAATCAACGAAGATGCCGTTCAAGACTTTGTGTTGGTCGGCGATTGACAACAGCTCCGTGCAACCCGGCGATGAAATCAATCTTAACATCGGCTCGTCGGCAAATAACGTGATGGCGATTGTTTATGTCACAAACAACGAAAACATCCGTTATTCGGAACGTATCATGTTGAATAACAACGTGAAAAAGATTTCATTTAAAGTGATGGAAGAAGACAGGGGGGCTCTCGCTTTTGATGTTGTTTTTGTGAAGCACAACCAATTGCAAAAAGTGAATTACAACGTCAAGGTGCCGTTCGACAATCTGAAACTTGACGTTGAACTCCATGTCGAACGGACGAATCTCCTGCCGGGTGCCGAAGAGACGTGGAGCGTCACGATTCGTGATTATAAGAAAAATCCAGCGTTCGCGTCGTTGCTGGCCGGGATGTACGACTCTTCGCTCGACGCAATCGTTCCGAGTTACTATGGAAACGACTGGTCTCTTAACATGATTCCAAGTTACAGAAAATCAAGCACTTTCAATTTCGACAGAGGATTTGGAAACAATGTCGCATCTTTGTATTCCTATAACTATAATTTCTTTTTCAATCCGGCCATGTTGTACTCGGATGTTGCTCTTATTCAAATATTTAATGGTTCGAGACGTAACATTATGTATAAGCAAACCGGCATGAAATCCCTCGGTGCAGTGGCTGATTATGCGGATGTTGTTTATGAAAGCGTGGCTGTGGAAGAGGAGATGGCTGAATCGCCTTCGGCTGCGGTTCAAGATGAAGATATTGACGTTGATAATATGGAAAAAGAAGATGCGCCTGTCATGCAAATCCGCTCGAACTTCAACGAGACGGCGTTCTTCTATCCGAACCTCAAAACCGATGAAAACGGCGACGCAACGTTCTCATTTACAATGCCCGACGCTTTGACACGCTGGAAACTGAGAATGCTCGCCTACACGAAAGACCTGAAAGTCGGGACGTATGAAAACACATTCGTGACCCAGAAACCCGTGATGATCATGGCCGACATGCCGCGGTTCTGCTACGATGAAGACACGCTGTGGCTTGTCGCGAATGTGGTCAATCTCTCTGAAGAGGCGATTTCGCCAGTCGCGAAGTTGGAAGTTTTTGAAGATGTTGAAAATAACGTTACCTTAAACGACATTATTCTTTCCGAAAAGGAAATCAAGATGGAAGAGATTCCGGCGGGAAGAAGCCTGAGCGTGAGATGGAAAGTGGCGATGAAAAAAGACGTCAACCTGCTGACTTTCAGGTTCTCGGCCACCGCCGGCGACTTCAGCGACGCCGAACAACACCTCATGCCGGTGCTGAGCACGGAAGTCTTCATGACACAGACTTTCTCGCTCATCGCAAAAGGCAACGAGAAGAAAAATTACAACTTTAATTTTGAAAATGAAGGCGAGAGAAATCACGCTATCACGTTGAATGTCAGCAAGAACCCGACGTGGTACGCAGTTCAGGCACTGCCGTATCTCAACAACGATAACGAGAAATACGCCGAGACCGCCTTCCACAGATATTTCACAAATTCAGTCGCAAGACACATCGCGGCAAGCCTGAAAGACTCGCCGGAGATGAAGAGACTGCTCGAATCTTTAAACGACGATTCTTCAAACAACGCCAAGTCGGAACTTGAGAAAAATCAGGAGCTGAAAGAGATTCTTCTTAACGAAACGCCTTGGGTCATGGATGCCAAAAACGAAGCCGAACAACGTGCTAACATCTCGAAACTCTTTGATACAAAAGCGATTGACAAAAACATCGAATCGGCTTTGAAGATTTTGAAGAAGAAACAGAAACCGAGCGGCGGCTGGCCGTGGGTCGAAGGAATGCCGGAAAGCCCTCTCGTGACACAATATATATTAGGTGGATTCGGACGACTTGAGAGCCTTACAAGCAACAAAGATGCTGGCGCCATTGCCGAAAAAGCGTTCCATTTCATTGAAAATGACGTGGTTAAGAGATTCAACGATTTGAAGGAATCCGACAGGAAAGACTATCATTGCGGCGTGATGATTGTAAGGGAGCTTTTCGTGATGAGTTACTTCCCGAAGTTCAAGACAAACGAGAAATTCAATGAGGCGAGGGCGTTTTATATCGGGAAACTCAAAAACGACTGGACGAGTTTCAACTTCGAGGCGCAGGCCGGCATCGCGTTGATTCTCAACAGAAAAGGCGACAAGACCGAAGCTATGGCGATTCTTAAGTCATTGCGCGAATGCGCCCAGAAGAACGAACTCGGAATGTATTGGTTTGAAACAGGTTACAGTTGGTATTCAGGTTCGACGAGGCAGAGCATCGGCGTTGAAGACGAGGCCCGCATCCTTGAGGCGTTCAACGAAATCGACCCGAAAAACGAAGAGATCGACGCGATGCGCTTCTGGATTCTTGGACAGAAACGCACCAATATGTGGGACAACGACCGCGCCACAGCCGAGGCGGTTTACGCCATCGTCAACCGCGGAACCGACTGGACCAACGACAACGGCGAAGTCACAATAACGATTTCAGGTGATGAATTTGATTTAAATAATGGCGAAGCCGGTGCTGGTTTTGTTCAGAAAATACTCTCAACTGACGGCGATTATTCAAACGTCTCCATTGATAATCAGACAAATCACCAGGTGTGGGGCGGGATGTTCCGACAGTATTTCGTTCCGATTGACAAGGTGCGGAAATCCAACGAAGACATGAAGATGAGACGCGAGCTTTTCATTGAGAGAATTGAAGGCGACAAAACGAGTTATGTGCCGGTTTCTGAAGGCGACATCAAGGTCGGCGACAAGATTAAGATTGTGCTTCACATTGAGAACCAGCAGGATATGGAGTTTGTTTATCTGAAAGACTTGCGCGGCGCATGCTTCGAGCCGACGGAACAGATTTCGCGTTATCATTACGACAACGGACTTTGGTATTATCAAAGCACGAGCGACGTGGCGATGGAGTTCTTCTTCGACAACATGCCGAAGGGAAAACATGAACTTTCGCACACTGTCTATGTCACGAAAGAAGGCTCATTCAGTGCGGGTTACGCCGTGGTGCAATGCCAATACGCGCCGGAGTTCGGAGCTTACTCGGAAGGAAACAGAATTGAGATCCAGAACAAGTGATTTGATAACTTTTTGAATTTTGTCCAAAACCATGTCAAAAACATGAGTTTTGGACAAAATCAAAAATAATATTTTTAGGCGAATAAGTCATCTTACAGGTTTTTTGAAAAGCATTTGACAAAAAAAGTACCGGCTGATTATCCATCAAGTCGGTACTTGTTGTAAATTGTTGCCTAACCAGGGTTCGAACCTGGACTTTACTGATCCAGAGTCAGTCGTGTTGCCAATTACACCATTAGGCATCGCCTTTACGGCTGCAAAAGTACAACTTTTTTTTATTTGTCAAGCAAAATTTTCGTTTTTTTCTTATTTAACAGATAATCAGACAGTTGCCAGTTAGATTCGCCGTATTTTTGCATTGTTTCAGCTTGTTTCGGGAACTCCGAAATATAGTTTTTGGTGTCTTTTTCCCGATATTTGTACAATCCTTTTTGTTCGTCCGCCGGTTTGTTGATGAAAAGCCAGTCGTCGTTTATGATGCCGTATTTGTCGTCAACCATGAAATATGCGAAGTCGCGGCTCTCTTTCAACAGGTTGATGCCGAAGGTGTTGTTGGTGTAAGGGATGTTCAGTTTGCCCATTATTGTGGGGAAGATGTCCATCTGACTTGCGATGGCGTTGCTTGTTTCGGGTTGAATTTCTGACGGCATATAGAACAGAAGCGGCGCGTGCAGGTAGCTCAGCGCGATTGAATATTCCGAATCGAAGACCGCGCCGTGGTCGGCGACGAAGACGAAGAGCGTGTTGTCGAACCAGCTCTGCTGCGACGCCATGGTGATGAACGTCTCAAGCGAGTAGTCGGCGTACTCGGTCATCTGGTATTTCAGTTCGCTGCTTCTCGGCGTGAAATAATCCGGCAGGTAGAACGGGCTGTGGTCGGAGGCGGTGAGCATGGTGACGAAAAACGGCTTTCCGCGTCCGGCTAACTCATTGATAATCGGGATGGAGAAACGGAACATGAAATCATCGGGGACACCGAGTGTCGTCTTCACCTCGTGCGCCGGATAGTCGGATTGCGAGACGATGCGTTCAAAGCCGTTCTCGGTGAGAAAACCGCCGATGTTGTCAAACTCGCTGTCGTGTGTGGTGAAATATGTCGTGGAATATCCGTTTTTCTGCAAGACGGAGGCGATCCCGTCGTATTGCAGAATCGGCGTGTGCTTGAACGGAAGCTGCCTGAAAACGACAGGGTACGACATCAAAGTGCTGTAAATCCCGCAGTAAGTGTGAGTTCCGGAAGTGTAATGATTGCTGAAAAACAACGACTTGTCGGCCAACGAATCGAGGAAAGGAGTGAGGTTCATCGTGTTTCCGCCGTGAGCGGTCTTGTTGATGCTCATGCCTTCCATGATGACGACTATGACATTGTAATTGTTTGGTTCTCCGTCGGTTACGACTTCTCTCGCCAGCGGATAGCCTTCAAATTCATTTTTCAATTCAAAGATTTCACCGACGTTTGAAATCGCTTCTTCATCAGGCATGAATCTCACCGACTTGTTGTCTTCGTCCAAGGTGTCGAGCCAGCTCCGGGCGAGAGTGTAATTCGGGTTCAGCCCTAACTGATTGAGCAGCGCGTTGTTACAGAAATACGCCGTTCCGACCATCATGGGTGACTTCTCGTTGAGACGGCCTCTCATCCCGATGAAAATAAGTCCCCAAAGCAAGATTGTGTAAACCGAATACGGAACATATTTTATTGACTCCCAGCCTGTTGAGTTTTTGAACATTCTGTTAGTGAAGTGATAGAACACGAACCCCGCCGCCGCCACCGGAATCAGCATCAGGAAATAAGTCGGCTCCTGAAAAATCATCTTGAAGACAAAACCCGCGTCACCGGTGTTGATCCACTCGAACGCACCGTAGTTGAACCTGTCGAAAAACTGGTTGAAATAAGGTATGTCGGCCGAGCAGGTGAAGAACGTGAGCGTGAAAATCATGGTGAGCACGACGGTGTAAATCTTCTCGAAGCGGCGGTTTTTCCTGCCGAAAAATGCGAAAACTGACAGCGCGACGGTCGGGATGGCGACGGCGAAACCGATTGTGGCGACATCGAAACGGACACCCATTATGAACGCCTGAATGATCTCCCAAAATGTCCCGTCACCTAAACGGTTGATATTCAAGAAGAATAATGTAAGTCTGAAACAAAAATATATCGCAAGGAGCAGCAGATAAAGTCTGATTGTCAGCTTGACGTGTACCGGTAATTTTTTCATCATAAAAATTTTTGCAAAGTTACATTTTTTATAATTTTGCACTGATTAAAAAATTGGAAAATGGAAGAAATAATTGAGTTTCTAAATCAGATAGTGGTCAATAACAACCGTCCGTGGTTTATGGAGCACAAACAGCAATACCTTGATGTTCAGGCTAAATTCAATGAGCTCGCCGAACAGATCATCCTCGGCATCCAGAAATTCGACGACTTGACCAAAGGGCTGACGTTGAAGGACTGCACTTATCGTTTCTATCGTGACACACGTTTTTCGCCCGACAAAAGCCCTTACAAGCGTCATTTCGGCGTTTTCGTCTGTCCGCAGGGTAAGAAATCGGGTCTTGCGGGTTATTATTTCCATGTTGAGGGCCGCGGCGCGGAATATCTCGGCCAGCACGGGCTTTATCCGGGCATGTATCAGTGCGAGCCGGCCGTCACGAAAAGCGTACGCGAAGACATTAATATATATGGTGCTGATTTTGAAAAGGCTCTGAAAAAAGCGAAGAATTTCACGCTCGACGAGTCGAAGTCGTTGAAAAACGTGCCTAAGGATTTCCCCGCCGACCATCCTTACGGGAGGTTTTTGAAGCTGAAGGATTATTGCCTGTCGCAGCCGATACCTGATGATGTATTGTTTTCTAACCATTTGATTGAGTGGGTCTTGGAGGAGTTCCGTTCATGTTATGATTTTAATTCGTTCTTGAACAGGTCGGCGTTGTTCGCAAAAGAAAACGAATAATTTTTGTTTCCGTGCAGCAAATCGTCTTTTGATACGTTTAGACGTTTGTGAAATATAAAAAATGACAATGTTTGACACGATATTGGAAAGTGCGCGGAATGGGAACGAACAGGCTCTGATGAGGCTCTACGACATCTGCAGCAAAGCCGCTTTCAACGCAAGTTACAATATAGTGTCGGACAGGGACGATGCGGAGGAAATCATGCAAGATGCTGTTATGACGGCGTTTTCGCTGCTCGGCAGTTTTGAGGGGACGGAGACGAGTTTCATTGCGTGGGTGAAGAAGATAGCGGTCAACAAAAGCATCGACAGATACCGCAGGGAAAGCAGAATGCCGTTACGCGTTGATGTTGAAGAGTTTAAGGAAAGCGAATTTGTAAAATACGATGATGATGAGTTGTATTCCGTCGAACAGATTAAGAAGGCGATTGAGGCTCTGCCGGATGGTTACAGGATGGTGATAACGCTTCATCTTTTGGAGGAGCTGGAATACGAGGAGATAGCTAATATGCTGGGAATCAATGAGTCGTCGGTGAGGTCGCAATATGCGAGAGGAATTGCGAAGCTGAAATCGGAATTGAGGGTCAAGGGATGAAATGAAAAACGAAAGAATCGCGTAACGGTTCCATATCCGTAGAAAATGTTATGAATATTATAAATGTTTTATGAACATTGAAGATTTTATAAGGGAGAACAAACCGAGGTTTAACGACGATGCGTTGCCGGAAGGCCATCGCGAGCGGTTCATAAAATCGTTGCGAAAATCCGGTTTTGTTATGAAAAACGAAGATTATAGGCGCTCGGAAAAGACGTTGTCGTTGTTGACAATCTGGTATTCGGTGGCCGCCGCCGCGGTTGTCACCATCGCCGTTATCATATCGGGATTTGATTTTGGGAAAGATGTTTTGAATAAAATCCCTCAGACCGCTGACAATCAGGTTGTTGAGATGAGACATTTTTACGACAAGAAAGTTGACGAGGCGATAGAAAGTCTCGAAGGCGTGATGAAAAACGTTGATGATACGACGCGCATGAAGATCACGCAAGTAATTGACAATTTGGTTGATATGGGAGATGTCTTCGCTGAAATCGCACCGTTGCCGGAGGAAAAACAGATGGCGATTGTTGAACAAATCTACGACAACCGCATTAAGACGATAGAAAGAATCTCGGAGAATGTGAAGAAATGAAAGAACTGCGTAGCGGTTCCACATCCGTAGAAAAATGAATTGAAATTAATTTTTAACAATTATGTATATGAAAAAGTTATTTTTAGCATTAATGTGTTGTTTTACAGCAACATGGTGCCTCGCGAATGACGGAGGCGATGACAAGAATTACAAGTACAGTCAAGAAAGGAAAATCGACAAGGTCTATGATGTCCAGCCGAACTGCGAGCTTGAAATGGAAGGCATTTACAGCGATTACATCATCACGACATGGGATCAGCCGCAGATCTCTTTCGATGTGAAAATGGTGGTGAGAAGCAACAAGGAAAAACAGGTGATGCAGAAGTTCAATTCTGTTTCCGTTGAGTTCAAGCAGGAAGGCAACAAAGTCATTGTCAATACCATCGACAAACACGCCAGCAGCAAGTTCGACGGCTCTGTCTCGGTGAAATTCCACATCAGCGTGCCGGCCGACGTGAAGATGGACTTGGAGACGAAATACGGCACCATCGTCGTTGACAACGTGGAGAAGAATTTCAAGGCCGATGTCAGCTACGGCAGCATCACAGCCAATAACCTGAAGGCTAACAACGAGATAGACGCCAAGTACAGCGACATAAACATCACATACGCCAAGAATCTCGAACTTGAGATGAAGTATGGCAACGCAAAGATCAACAAGGTCGAGTCAATCGACGCCGACATCGAATACAGCGATTTCACCTCCACAGAGGTTGTAAAAGGTGTCCTTGAAAACGAATATTCAGACATCAGAATTGAGAATGCCAATGATGTCAAAGCGAAGAATAGATATTCGGATATGAAAATCGCCAATATGACACAGAAATTGAATGTTGACACAAAGCATTCACCGCTCACCGTCACCGTCAGCGCGAAGAAACCTGACATTTACATCAAGGGGCAATATTCGGATGTCAAGTTGAATGTCAATGAAAGCTCGGTGTTCAAATATGATGTCAGGGCGACTTACGGCGACATCATCTGTGGTGATGTCATGGGTTCAAACGCCGGCAAGATTTCAGAAGGACGCATCGTCGGGAAACACGGTGACGGCGGTGCCGGAAGCATCAAAGCCGAACTCGAATACGGCGATTTCAGGATAGAATAGTTTTTTTTCATACCTTGAAAAATAATGTCAGATTAATGAAAAAGTCTGGCATTATTTTTTTTATCTTTGCGACACTTTTTTGAATGATTTTCCGTTGTACGAAAAAAAGTTGTAAAATGAGACGAGTATTATTGATTTTTTCGGTTTTGTTTTTGAGCATCAACACTTTATTTGCGCAAAACACCATCACAGGAACGTTGATTGACAGCACTACAAATGCCAAACTTGAGTTTGTGAATGTCGGACTTGTCAGGGTTTCCGACTCCGCTTTCGTGAGCGGCGCCGCCTCCGACGAAAAAGGCGCCTTCAGACTCGAACATGTCCCGAACGGACAGTTTATCGTCCAGGTCTCGGCCATCGGATATCAGACATATAAGAAAAATGTCGAAGTCACCGGAAATGTCAACCTCGGCATCTTGAAGATAAAACCCGGCACGACGACGCTCGACGAGATCGTCATCACGGAGAAAAGGCCGATGTTCGCCAACGAAGGCGAGAAGCAGCTTTACAACGTGAGCGAGGACCCGTCGATACAGACCGGAACGGCGTCGGACGCACTTCAGAACGCCCCCGGCGTTGAAGTCGATGTCGAAGGAAACGTCTCGTTGCGCGGCGCATCAGGCGTCGAAATATGGATCAACGGGAAGCCGTCGCATCTCAACGAAGAGAACCTGAAGACCTATATCCAGCAGCTTCCGGCCAACGCCATCGAGACAATCGAGGTCATCACGAACCCGTCGGCACGTTACGCCTCGAAGAGCGACGCCGGCATCATCAACATCGTGACAAACGCCAAAGTGCAGAAAAACAGTTTCGTCAGCTTCGGCGTCAGAGGCTCCACGACACCTAACGTCTCCCCTTGGGTATCATACGTCTATGCAAATGAAAAATTCACGATGAACCTTTACGTCAACGGCAACTACAGATACAACAAAAGCGACAACAACGGCTACAGCTACTCGTTCAAAGACAGCGACATCCCCGGATTGTTCGACACGACGACCGTTGTCAGATATAATGGCAACGAGAAAACCGACAGATTCGGCGGCGGCATCAACCTCAATTTCACCTACAACATTGACACGATGAACACCATCACGTTCTGGGGCGGCGGCTGGCCGAGCTGGGACAACGGCAACTCGTATCAGGACTATTACCGCAAGGAGTTTCTTGAAGGCGGCGGAATAAAAGAGACACATTACATTGACGACTATGATAGAGAAAACGATTTCCAGGGTTTCCACGGAGGCCTTGAATATCAACATCTCTTCAACAACGAAGGGCATAACCTCATCGTCAGCTTGAACGGCGGCTACTGGGGCGGCTCCGAAAACAACTACAATACAAGAAAGTTTTACGTGCCGGGCACCGACAGCATCAGCCGCATCAAAGGCATCCACAGCAGGAACAACTTCAGCGATTTCAACTACGATTTCAATGTCGATTACAATATACCTTATATCAAAGACGGCGAAATCGGCATCGGTGTCGTATATTCCCACGACCCCGACTCGTATCACATGGTCTATGACACGCTTTCGGGCGACGCATACGTCAATGACAGATACCGCACCGTTGACCGCGAGAGCTGGGGCGATGAGTTCGACACCTACCTGACAGTACAGCACAAATTCGGCAACTTCGTGGTGAAGCCGGGCATCAGAATGGAATACGAGATGGTGCATTGCAACATGGACGGCTTCAACGCCGGACAGGATTTTTCTGAACATCTGTCGAAAAATTACCTCAATTGGCGTCCGTCAATTCATTTGTCGTACAGGACAAAGTCAATGCATAACTTCAGACTCAACTATTCGCGGCGCATCAACAACCCGAGTGCGCGTTACCTCACTACCTTCGTGGAATACGAAGACGAGAGCGTGGACCTCGGAAATCTCTACCTTAAACAGGCTTACACCAATTCGTTTGAACTCGGCTGGACGAAGTATTTCAACAGGTTCGGCAACATCGGCCTCACCGCTTATTTCAGAGACTCCGACGGAGCCGTCAACAGTGTCTCCGACAACTATTACGACACCGTCGTCTTCAACCGCTGGGTCAGGGCGACGGTGCCGACCAACGTCGGATATTCGTACAACGCCGGCGCCGAAGCAAGCGTGATGTACCGCCCGAACGGATTCTTCAACATGCGACTCTTCGCCAACGTCTATGACAATTATTACGAGGCGGATTATAAGGAAAATTCCGTGAGCAGCAACATGTGGTCGTACAGCTTCCGGCTAATCGTCTGGACGAAGCTGTGGAATAAGTTGGAAATCAACGCATCGGGTCATTACCGCTCGGCCACACAGTCGCTTTACGCCGAAAGAAAACCTTCATATTCAGTCAACTGCGGCCTGAAAGCCGACTTCTTCGACAGAAAAATGTCGGTGTTCCTCAACGCCAACGACATCTTCAACTGGAACAAATGGGACAACGACACCAACAACCCTTACTACATCTCGCACAGCTCGTTCAAGTTCAACAGCCGCTCCGTCAGCATCGGCGTGACGTTCCGCTTCGGCAAGATGGAACTCGAAAAGAAAGCCCAGCAAGGCGGCGCGGAGGAAAGCGTTGGTGAACCAGGAGGAACGGGGAAGTAGTTGAGAGAGGAAAGTTAAAAGTTAAAAGAGGAGAGGTAAGAGAGGAAAGTTAAAAGAGGAGAATAAAAAGAGGAAAGTTAAAAGAGGAGAGTTAAAAGAGGAGAGTTAAAAAGAGGAAAGATAAAAGAGGAGAGTTAAAAGAGGAAAGTTAAAAGAGGAGAGTTAAAAGAGGAGAGTTAAAAGAGGAAAGAACTGAAAAACTCGTGCAACTTGTGTTAAAATAACTCGTGCAACTTGTGTTAAAATAACTCGTGCAACTTGTGTTAAAAAATGAAAAAAATATTATATTTCTTATTGATTGCCATCGTCCTCGCTTCATGCGACACGAATACGAAACCGGCGCAGACGACATCACAAAAGACCGAGAAGAAAAACGTTGTCGTTCCGGCTTTCAACGCCGACTCGGCCTATCATTTCGTTGAAGAGCAGCTTGCGTTCGGGCCGAGAGTGCCTGAATCAGAAGCACATAAACAGTGCGCCGGGTGGTTCGTGAACACATTGGACAATTATTGCGACACCGTTTATATCCAGGATTTCCGCACACGCCTGTACGACGGCCGCGGCATCGACGGACAGAACATCATCGCTTCCTTCAATCCTGATGCCAAGAAGAGAATCATCATCGCCTCGCACTGGGACTCGCGTCCCTTCGCCGACAACGACCCCGATGAGGCCAACTGGCGCAAGCCTATCGACGGAGCCAACGACGGAGCCAGCGGATGCGGCGTGATGATGGAGATGGCAAGGGTGTTGAAAAACAATAAGATTGACGGTAATATCGGCATCGACCTTATCTTCTTCGACCTCGAAGACTACGGCGCACCGCAGTTCGTACCGGAAGAGCAGCACGACAACTTCGCATGGGCGCTCGGTTCACAGCACTGGGCGAAAAACCCGCACACAGCCGGATACACTGCTTATTACGGCATCCTCCTCGACATGGTAGGAGCGGGCAACCCACGCTTCCCGAAAGAATATTATTCGCAGCAATACGCATCATGGGTCTTGAACAAGGTGTGGCGTACGGCACGCGAAATGGGCTACGACGAGTTCTTCATCAACGAGCTGGGACAGCCCATCAACGACGACCACATCTATGTGAACCATTTCGCCGGCATCCCGATGATCGACCTCATCCATCTTGTTGACAGCGAGGAAAGCAGCTTCGTCCCGTACTGGCACACACTCGAAGACAACCTGAACAACATCGACAAGACGACCCTCGGAATGGTCGGGAATGTGCTGATGGCGGTGATCTTCAACAGTTAGGCGGTTGTTGAACACGAGTTGCACGAACCTTTGAAACTTAATCATCTGAATATAAAAAAATGTCTTATCTTTGCCGCCCGAAATCTATATTTAATCTTGAAAAGAATTTATACAAAAATACTCATGAAAAGAAACATTCTTAAACTCTTACTCTCCGCAGCATTTGTGATGTGCTGCACGTTCTCGGCTTGGGCAGACCTCGGCACGCCGCCGAACAACGAAATCTGGTACACTACCGACAACAACAGCAAACTTACCGCCGGCAAATATGATGTCGGCAAGCCTTTGTGCGGGAAAACGATAAGCGAACACGGTGAAAGTGGCGGCCATTACTACATCAAGTTCAATGCCAATATTGAGTATATCGGCGAAAACGACTTCGATAACGAGGACCATATTACCGAAGTCTCATTGCCGAACACAATCACCAGTATCAGTGACGAGGCATTCAACGACTGCGACGGACTGGTTACGTTCCACATGCCAAATTCCGTGATAAACTTAGGCTATTGCGCATTCTACCATTGCGACAAGCTGAAGAATCTGACCCTCGGCAGCGGACTAAAATATATAGGGAATTATGATGATAGGTATGGCGTCTTCGAAGAGTGCGATGCTTTGGAAGCCGTCGCCATTCCTGCTTCGGTAACACTCTTGGGCCGAAACGCATTCTACGACTGCGACAGCCTGAAGTTCGTCGCCATAGGCAGCGGAGTGACAAGCATTACCGAACAGGCCTTCTACAACTGCAACGAACTGATGTCGGTGGCCATCGACGGCAACGTGGTAAGTATCGGAAATAAGGCTTTCAAAAGCTGCGAGAAGTTGGAATCGGTGTCGTTCTTCGGCAACACGCCTCCTTCTTCATTCGGCGACGAATGCTTCTATGATTGCAGCCCGAGCCTGAAATACCATGTGTTGGAGGAGAACTACGAGAAATACAACGGCATCCCTCTCAGTTACCTGTACGGGAACGTGGTGGCAGGGCCTCCGTACAACGAAATATGGTATTCGACCAACAACGGAGGAACGGCTGGATACAATTTCATTACCGCAACACCCCCACCGCTTAACGCCTATATGGGCAGCCACGGCGTGCAGTTCTTCAACGGCAATCCACTTGAATTGAACAGCGATCATTATTGTTTCAAGTATTGTACCAACCTTGTGTCCGCTGTGTTGCCTTCGTCCATCACTGATATTGGTAAATATGCTTTCTTTGGCTGTAGCAGCCTGGTGTCCGTGTCCATCCCAAGTACGGTGACAAGTATTGGAATAGGAGTTTTCTACGGATGCTGGAGTCTTCAAGATATTAAACTTCCTGCCGGATTGAATTCCATCGGCAAGGAAGCATTTGAAGATTGCGGTTTAAAGTCAATAACGATTCCAAGTGGGGTGGGAATTCTAGATAATCTATTCCATAATTGTCCTAACCTCCGATCCGTGACTATATTAGGCACCGTCCAAGACATAGGCCATTATGCATTCTACATTTGTGAAAACCTTTCCGAAATATTCTATTTGGGAGACGGAACTCCTAATGTGGGTTATGGATGCTTTATATTATGTCCCGCTACTATTTACGTGAAGGATGTGGCGGGTCACGGCAACTGGGACGACCGTCCGGTGCGTTCGTGGCGCTCGGGCCGGGGCGACGGCTCGGCGGCAAGCCCATTGGAAATTGGAAACTATCCGCAACTCTACGGCTTCTCGCTTGAGGTTGAATATATGAATGGTGCGAACCTGTGCGCCAAACTGACGGCAGACATCACGGGCAGCACCAATGTGCTGAACGAGGACGGGACACCGAAGGGCGTGTTCAAGCAGTGGCTGCCGATAGGCAGTTGGGGCAGTGTCCCCAATACTTACAACGGATACACTGGCGAGTTCGACGGCGGCGGTCACACCGTCAGCGGGCTTTACTTCAATGACGTGACCAAGGCACCGGCCGGGCTTTTCGGCATGGCCGACGGAGCTTACATCCACGATGTAGGCGTCAAGGACAGCTATTTCCGTGGCAAGAGCCATGTAGCCGGCATCTGCGGCGACTTGGCATCCGGACGGATAGAGAACTGCTGGAACGCGGCGACAGTTCAGTCGGTAAACGGCACCTCTGGCGGCATAGTCGGTTCATGCTGGCATTCTGCGTATATGTCCAGTTGCCACAACATAGGCAAGGTGGCGGAAGGTGCATTCTGCGGCGGTGTATGCGGCTCAGTGGCAAAGAATACCAATGTCCCCTATTCGGTCAGCAACTGCTTTTCGCTTGAAGGCAAATGCAACGTGGCGTACAACCTCTACGAGGGTGGTGTGGGTATCAATAATGTCTCGATAAAGAATGCCGCAGCATTCGCGAGCGGCGAGGTGTGCTGGATGCTGAACGGTTCCCAGCCGTCGGACAAATGGCGGCAGCAGCTGGGTGTTGACGGCTATCCGACCCTGTCGGGAGATTATTTCGTGTATTACAGTGCAGGGACAAATAAATACTATAACTATGATGATAATATTTCCGGCTCCGGCACGGCGGATGACCCGTACAGGATAGGCAACTGGTTTGAACTGCTGATGTTCGCCGACATTGTCAATAATGGAAACACGTCAGCCTGCGGCATTCTGACGGCAGACATCACGATGAACACGGACGTGCTTGACAGCAACGGCGACCTAAACAGCGGCACGTTTGAGGCCTGGACTCCGATAGGTAGATGGGGCAGTGAGGCGTACACCTACAACGGTTACAGTGGCGAGTTCAACGGCAACGGTCATACCATCAGCGGACTTTACTTCAATGATGAAAATAGGTCGGCAGTCGGGCTTTTCGGCATGGCCGACAATAATGGCTACATCCACGACGTCGGCATTAAGGATAGTTATTTCCGTGGCAAGAGCCATGTGGCAGGCATCTGTGGTGATTTAGGATACGGACGGATTGAAAATTGCTGGAACGCTGCGACCGTGACTGGCACAATCGATTGCGTAGGTGGCATAACTGGTTCATGTTACATTCCTTCTTCCGTATCAGGTTGCTATAACATTGGCAAGATTTCATCAATCAATAGCAATGTGTGTGGAGGCATTTGTGGTTCAGTGGCAAAGAACCCAAATGTTACATATTCTGTCAGCAACTGCGTATCGCTTGAAGGCAAATGTGGCGTGGCATACAATATCGGCGAAGAGGGTGCAAAGGTCATTGATGTCTATATATTGGATGCCGAAGCCTTCGCGAGCGGCGAGGTGTGCTGGATACTGAACGGCAACAAGTACGGCGGACACTGGCGTCAGCAGTTGGAAACGGATGACTACCCGACATTCAGCGGTACCTATTTTGTAAACTATACGGACGAAAGGCAGTATTACAACAACGAGACTTCGCAGGAAATCTGGTACACCAGCACGGACGGCAAGATCGTCACGCCACACAGCTCAGATTCTTTCGGAGCTGGCATTACAAACAACACATACTGCGGCGATCTGGGCATCATCACATTCGACAGGGCTGTTACAAGCATTGGGTTATCTGCATTCCGAGAGTGTTCTTCCCTGAAGTCAATTGAAATTCCAGACAATGTCACCAGCATTGGAGAACAAGCATTCCGCGAATGTTCTTCCTTACAGTCGGTAACCATTCCAAGCGGTGTTACCAGTATTGGAGATTTTGCATTCTTCAGATGCGTTTCATTGCCGTATATCAACATCCCATCAAGTGTGACAAGCATTGGAGATCAGGCATTCCGACACTGTTCTATCAAATCAATAGAAATACCATGCGGTGTGACGAATATTGGAAGTTATGCATTAGCAAATTGCAATAACATGGAGTCGATTACATTTAAGTCCCTGCCTTCAGTTTCCTCCTCTAATGCTTTTTACAACTGCAACAGCCTCTCTTCAAAAATCCTCGACCTCACCGATAGCAACAAGCCGTTCATCGGAACTTCATTGAACAACTACCCGAGTGGTGGCTTCACCAAGGCACGCTACCACGGCACGCTTGAACCCGGCGAATGGGGCACAATCATTCTTCCTTTCGTGCCTTCAAGCCATCCGGGAATCGTATTCTTCTCCATCGACAATGTGGATGCGGCAAACGGCACGCTCACCCTTTCGATAGTTGAGAACATAGAGGCGGGCAAGCCTTATTTGTTCAGGAACCAGACAGATGCCGCCAGCTTCACGCTTACGGCAATGCCCGCGGCTTCGGCCACAGACGTCCCCGTCACCATCACCGCATCCGAGCAGACCGTCGGCGACTTCGCGCTGAAAGGCACTTTCCAAACCAAGGAGCTTACGGAAACAGGCCTGTATGAGCAACAGGACGGCGAGTTTGTCAAAGTCGGCAGCCTCAGCATCGACCCGTTCCATGCCTACCTCAAGGACAACGGCAGCTCGGGCGTTGAGCGCATCGTGATTGACGGCGGCACTTTGGTAAAAATCACAATGCAGGACGACAGCGTCGTGACACTCTACGGCTTGAAGGAAGTGGAGTTCATCGAGGAGAACGGCACACCTGCCGTGCGCGTGACATACAAAGACGGCAGCACTGTAACGTATCTCAATCCAAAGAAGGTGGAGTTCGGGAGATAGCGTGGGATGTTGCCAATAAAACCAAGGTTCCGCAGGTGGCCGAAATCGTCGGCATCTGCGGAACCTTTCCAATGCATGCAGCACGAAGAAATAGTCAAAGCCGGCGTTTTCGGCGATGCGTATCGTGTTTTTTAGTGAAAATGACTGCAAGAAGGTGATGCGTATCACATTTTTTAGTGAAAATGACTGCAAGAAGGTGATGCGTATCACAATTTTTAGTGAAAATGACTGCAAGAAGGTGATGCGTATCGCTTTTTCTACTGAAAATGACCGCAAGATGGTGATGCGTATCACATTTTTTAGTGAAAATGACCGCAAGAAGGTGATGCGTATCACATTTTTTAGTGAAAATGACTGCAAGAATGTGATGCGTATCGCTTTTTTTAGTCAAAATGACCGCAAGAAGGTGATGCGTATCACAATTTTTAGTGAAAATGACTGCAAGAAGGTGATGCGTATCACATTTTTTAGTGAAAATGACTGCAAGAAGGTGATGCGTATCGTGTTTTTCGGTTCTGACTTCGTCAATGTACTGGATGAAGTTGTCGGGCGAAAGGAACGACGAGGTCATGGCGTTGTGCCGGTTGCCCCATGCATCGAAGCTCTGGCGCTCACGGCACAAGCTCGCCTCCAATGTCTATCGAAACATCTTGAAATCAACCGTTTCCGCAAGCATTCCCGGCGGGTACCCCCAATGTGGACAACATGGATATACTTTCTTCTGAATCAAATAAACCTTGGTCGCCCAGTTTTCCGTATGCCCTTCCGTATGTGTCCATTTTCTCTTCTAATTTGCGGCAGATATACAAATATTCATTTGATTATAAATGAGTTTTATTTAGAATTGGCCTTTACAAATAAAGTTCAGATGTAAAAAATCAGTTCTTTAGGCATCCCAGCGGAATTATCTTGACTCCATCAGGTCTTGTGTATGCCATTTTCCCACCTGTCAGCACGAGCATTAAATCTGGTTCCCGCAATGGCACCTTATTCTCTTCTTTGTTGTGTTCCCTGATAAGTTCTTTAAGCTCTGCAAGATGTTTTGCGCCATCCTCAATCTCTTTGCTTCCGAGCTTGCATTCTACCAAAGCATAACGGCCATCGCCAAGATGCAACACCCAGTCAGCCTCCAAACCATATCTGTCATGGTAATACGACACATGCGTATCAGCATCAAGCGTATATGCTTTAAGGTCACGAATACACATTTGTTCAAATATAAATCCAAAAGTATTCAACTGAACCACCAGTGCCTCTGGCGTCAGATTCAATGCTGCCACTGCTATCGATGGGTCAACAAACGAACGCTTCACCCCGCTTCTGATGGCGCTTTTGCTTCTGACAGCAGGGCACCAGGCATCAACGTCACAAATAACAAACAATTTCTTAAGTGCACCGACATAATCATCAAACGTCGGTGCCGTGCACGACACCTCACCTGATGCGGTCACATCCGTGATGAGCGACGATTTCTTTGCCAATGTCGAAATATTTCTCGCATACGAGCGCAATATCATCTTTGCCAGCAACTCATCACGTTGCACGCCATCCACCCTGCTGATATCTTCTGAACAGACTGTTTTTACGTAGTTTTTTGCCACCAACAATTTGGCACGGTCTGTTTTTACATTCAACGAACCAGGCCAGCCGCCTCGACATGCACTGAAAATCAAATCTTCAATCGTCATATCAGATTCTATTCCGTCAATGTCAAGATTTGGATTGTCAAACAACTCTTTCAGCGAAATCTTTCCGTTCGACTCCTGCGATTCCCACAAACTCATCGGAATCATATCCATCTTCGCTATTCTGCTGTTGCCCGAGTGACGTGTTTTTTCTTTTTTTACAGCGTTCGAGCCGGTCAAGATAAACAATCCCTGATCACGTCTGTCGTCAACTGTTGTCCTTACGGCATCCCATAGCACAGGAGCATCCTGCCACTCGTCAATCAAACGAGGGTTTGCACCCTTCAGCAGTAACGATGGCTTGGTTTCGGCTGTCGCCAAATACTCATCACGCATGTCTGGGTCTTGCAATTTTATCACACTTCTGGCCAACTGCTCGGCTGTAGTGGTCTTGCCACACCATTTTGGCCCTTCAATCAATATTGCCCCGAAAGCCTCCAAGTACAATTCCAACACGGCATCAGCAGTTCTTTTCAAGTAACTCATGGCAAATTCTTTTTAATTAATATCTCGCTGCAAAGATACAAATTAAATTTAAATCCGCAACTCTGTTTTCTACTTTTGTGGCGTTTTGCTTTATAATTTTGTGGTGTTTTGCTTTATAATTTTGTGGTGTTTTGCTTTATAATTTTGCGGTAATCTCATAAAACTTTTTGCGTTCGCCTTTGGAAAAATTGAAAATCCAGGGAATTTTTTATTGAAAAAATCGGGATTTACCCGTTGGCGGAATTAATTCAGGCACTACAACACAATCGCACGCAGCCGAAGGCCACAAAAAGCGACGAAATGACATAAAAAACCGATGACCTACTCCACTCCACACCTGAATGTTTAGCTGCAAATTCAAAAATAGCTTTTGCGCAATCATCGTCTCGAACTTTTATGACAAGGTATGAATACCACTTGTTGTCATAAGGATTTTTCACCCTGTCATAATACATGGATAAAATTCCCCCTTTGTCAATTCTGATATTTTCCCTTTTGTCTGCATTGTATAAAACATCATACGAATCGTCTGTTTTCTCATATACCATGCGCCCGTATTCGTCAACAGTATAATTATCACATTCTGGCTCTCCGTCGCTATTGTTATCATGTGTTGAATTCCCCTTGGCCCGAAGGCTCTCTCGCCAGTCGGGTCAACGTACTTCAGCGGGTTGTAGAAGCAGTACGCGTAGCGGTTGAAGTTCTGCGAGTTGTCGGGGCCACTGGATGAAGTTGTCGGGCGAGAGGAACGACGACATCTGCGGGTCGTACACGCGGCCGTTCATGTTGATGAGGCCTAAGGCGTAAAGATGCTCGTGGCCAGTGAAGCCGCGGTCGAACAGGGGTTCGTCGGTGCAATCAGTGTCGTATATGAACATCTCTTCAGGCATGTTTCCTGTCTTTTTCTTTTGCGGTGCAAAGTTAGCAAAATCATCGTACAAACGGAGGTGGTGACAGATTTTTTTGGGGAAATGCTCTTCATGCGTGATGCAGCGGAAGTCATTCCAGCCATAACACAAAAGACGATGAAGCGGCATGCGGCATCAAATACCATGGCTGCCGCTTCATCGGTGAATTCACGCTTTATTCAGACCTGACATACCTCGCTTTCGTCTTCTCAATGACAGGCGGGGTCTTTCCCAGCTTGATGAGCAGCTCGTCTATCCACATCTCGCCGCGGATGACAGGCATGAGGTTCTGGCGGATGAAATCCGCATATTCTGCCGGCGAATAATCCCTGCCCTTCACCATCGGACTGTTGAAAACAGCGAAGTAGTCATTTATATAAATTATTTTATGTTTTCTTCCGAAAAGTCCCCATTTCCCATTGCTTATAGAAACAAGACATTTGTAATCTAATGATCCGAAATCTCCACCTCCAATATCGACACACTGCTTGGTCCAATAATGTCTAAAACTAAGTGAAGGATAATGCATGCCTCCAACGGACAATCTTTCGATATCATATCCTTCATATTTTAGGAAATAGAAATTTTTCAACAACTCACATACCATTTCTGAATTAGATATGGCGGCACCTGTGTAATAATCATCTGTATTCATAATATTTTAATGTACAAAATATATTCTTAAAGTTTGCTGCTTATTATAGTAGTAATTCACATGGTAAAGATTCTTATAACCTTGGATGTAACTGGTTTCCATTTTATAGTATGGGCTATTACCATGAACTGGCCCTCTGTCATAAATCAATGTGTTTTTTTCAAGTTGACGTTGTATCCACGCTTCGTTTTCTTGAAATAATTTTGGAGAATCTTCTTTCGTCACTGGGTCAAAATATTGGCTGCCCAAGTCATCGGCTATTTTTTTAACTCCAAACCATCCTCTTTTTACGTCAGAATCCATACCTTCACCAATGGTGACACTGTTCTTAACCTTTCCTGTCCATGGGTTTATGCCTTCGCTTTTTGCGGCAACATACCCGCCTATGCCTCCGGAGATGCCGCCTATGACAGCACCCTGCCACATGCTGTTCAAACCAGCACTACGCGCTTCATCCAGATCACCCGTCATGATGTATCCGCCAACGAAGGCTCCAGCATATCCGCCAGCCGCGCCGCCAACGGCACCGCCAACCAGACCTTTTACAACCGGGCTCGTTATGTTGAATCCGTTTATGAAGACACCCGCCATATTGGTGGCCGCCCATCGCCCAACTCCATATCCTGCAAAACCCGACAATGCTCCGACACCAGCGTTTAATCCAACTTGCCCCCAATCTATATTACCTATTCCTGCAAAATTCTTACCCGTTTGTGCGATAACACTATTTGTGGCACTTGTCGCCGCACCGCCTGCCGCTGCAATACCAGCTGCCGCACCGAAGCTCATGCCTCCAGCTGCTGCACCTCCAACTGCTGCACCTCCAGCTACTGCACCTCCAGCTGCTGCACCTCCAGCCGCTACACCTCCAGTCGCTGCAATGGCCGCACCGACTCCTGCACCAGCTCCAAATGCCGCGGCATATTCCCAGAAGCCACTGCAATTATCCCAGTTGGCTACTAAATTGGCCGTTCCACCAATCAGAACACCTATCACGATATGCCAACAAAATTCCCCGCTCGGGTCGGTGTATCTCAGCGGGTTGTTGAGGCAGTAGGCATACCTGTTGAAGTTCTGCGAGTTGTCGGGGCACTGGATGAAGTTGTCGGGCGAGAGGAACGATGACATCAGCGGGTCATAGACGCGTCCGTTCATGTTTATGAGGCCGAAATTATAGAGATGTTCGTGGCCGGTGAAGCCGCGGTCGAACATGGGCGCGTCGGTGGCGGGCCCGCTCCATGTGGCGGCGTTGCGCCGGTTGCCCCATGCGTCGAAGCTGAGCTCCTGCTCGAGTCTGCCTTTCTCGTCGGTGATGACATCCCAGCTGCCGAGGTGGTCGGTGTGCACGTAATGCATCCGGCACTCACCGGCGGTATTCTCCACAACGGCGAAGACGCCGCTGCCGGCACACAGGTAAGTGAGTACTTTCTCCGCGCCGTCATCCGTGATGAACTCGCAGTTGCCGATATAGGTCTTCACCCTGACTCCCTTGTCTGATTTCTCCGTCATGCGGATGCGCTGACGGTCATGGCCGTATTCGATGCGTACGTTAGCGCCGTCTGCCGTCACCGTCTCCACCTTGTCGAACGGCGTGTATGTCACTTCCTGACCGCCGAATGCCGGACGGCGGTACGCCTCCACGCGCGACACTGCGTGCGGGTGTTTCTTGTCGAACGACGCGTTGCGGAATGAGAACCCCTCCTGCTCCTTGGTGAGTATGCGACCGTGGCTGTCATAATCGATCTTGAACGGCTTCCCGTTGGTCTCAACCACCGTCAGGCGGTTCAGCTCATCGTATGTGAATGACTCTTCAGGCATGTTCCCCGTCTTTTTCTTTCGCGACGCAAAGTTACCAAAATCATCGTATGTGTAGGCGTAATCCTGAAATATTTTTTTGTCGGTTCTGGTGGTGATGCCGAGGAGCCTTCCGGTACGGTCGTCGTATTCATGGTGGGTCGTCAGTCCGTTGCCGGTACGGAAGTCGGTGAGGTGGCCTTGGACATCGTATCCATCGGCCTTCCAGATGACATCGCCGCCGGAATTCTTCACGGCATACAGATAGCCGCCGCCGTTGTACTTGTTTGTCACAGATACCCCGCTCGGGTATGTCTCCGTGCTGAGGCGACCGAACACGTCGTATGTGTATGACGACTCGTATGTCTCGCCGTCGAATGTCTCCTCGCTGCGGATCACGCGCTGCATGTCATCATACCGGTACGCGATTTTCTGCTTGTCGCTGAACACGATGCTTTCGAGGGTGCCGAGACGCCCTTTCGTGGTGCTGTACTTCCATGCCGTCACTTCCTCCGGTGCGCCGGCCGGCTTCATGGTGCGGCGTGTCTGCCGTCCCAGCGCGTCGTACTCGTATTTGGTGCTGGTGCCTTTTGGGGTTGTCTGTTCAACGACCTCGCCGAATGCGTTGTGTCTGTATCTCATGCATCCGTAGTCAGGGTCATCGATGCCGTCCCTCATGCGGGCCGTGTTGTATGACAGTGTCACCGCCATGTCGGAGCCGCCGGCGGAGGCTGAGTGCAGCGTGCCGTCGCTGTTGTACACGTTCAGCACGGTGTTGCCCGCGGGGTCGGTCGTGCTCTCAAGCCATCCGTTGGGGTGGTATCTCTTCGTCACGGTCTGCTGCAGTCTGTCCGACGAGTCATGATGCGTCGTTGACACCTCGCTGCCACTGTATTCCACTTCGTCCCATGTGCCGTCAGGATGTTCCGTCTTTATGATGCGGTTGAGTGCGTCGTATGTATATACCTCGTACAAGTCGGCGGAGCCGCTTGCCAGGTACGGGAGGCTCCGCCTCCACAGGTTGCCCTTTGCGTCGTAGTCCATGTCAACATAGACGATACTCCCGTCGAAGCCGCGGCTCACCTCGCGCAGGGGCGTACCGGTCTTGTGGTAGAACGTCATGACAGGATATGAGCCGGAGCTTTGTGTCCACGTGTAGTATGCCGCGTTTTCCGGCGCGTGTTCGTCGCCGGCGCACCATCTCTTTGACGAGTGGGTCGTCAGGCCTTCCGGCGACACCGATTCGGAGTCGGTGCCGAAGAAATCGGTCGTGTATCCGTCAGTGAGGCCGTTGCAGTCGGTGTCCGACAACTTCCTGCCGTATTTCGGGTCATACACCGCCGTGGCGGAATGGCCGAGGGCGTTGGTCGTCTTCGTGGCGAACCTGTACTGGCATTCCGCGCCGTATTCGACCGTCGAGCTTCTCGGCTGGAGTTCCGGGGCATTCGGGGCGGAGACCGTCGTCACCACCTTGCATATATTGCCGCCGGCGAAGGTGTAACGGTAATCTGTCTCTATGGCGTACTCGTCGCCCGCGTTGTCGCCGGGGTTCGTCCGCTCCGATGCCAGCAGGTGCGGGTGTGCGGGATCGTATTCGTACTCCGTCGAGCTTTTTATGCCGTTGGCCCCCTGGTTCTCCATTCTGATGTGCGAGGTCACGGTGCTTTTGTCCACCCGCGACACGAGCCATCTGTCGTTGTCTGTCACCGCCGACTTGTATGTGATTGACTCCTCTTCCCAGATGGGGCAATAGTTGGCGTACATGCACGACTGACTGGTTGAATAGCCCCTGACGATTTCCTTGACGTTGCTGTATGCGTAATATTCATCGGTACCATGTTCCATGTTGTCATACGTGTATTTCGTTATGCACAGGCTGACGGGGGTGCCGTTGATGTCATTCTCCTTCACCGTCGTCTCTTCTGTCTGGATTGACACGGGCGGAATCTGGTCGGGAATCATAATCCCCGGTATCAGGACGTTGGTGCTGTGTGTTTCCATGATAACGGTCTCCTCCTTCCCGCTGACGAGCCGGGTTTCGGTTAAGTCGGGTACGAGGTACGGCATGCAGAGTGTGCCGCGGACGTTACCAACATATCTGTTGGTGCTTACCGTCTTCACGTCGTTAGCCACGTCTGTCACAGTGCTTTTCTTGAACCCGAGCAGTCCCCGGCCGGTCATGTGCACGTACATGTCCTCGTAGCTGTATGTCGTTGTCACGGGTGCCCCCGACACATTGGTGGAGGTCATTGAGCGCAACGCCTTCAGCGGGAGTGCCTGCCTCCGCACACGGTCGGTCGCTGAAACGAACCTGTCGCCTTTGGAAATTGTGTAGAACTCAGGATTGGTGAGGTAATCATAACCGAATGACACTGAGTTGCCCATGCCGTCGGTTATGGCTGTCACCGTGTTCTGATTGTGCTGGCTGGCGAATGACCACAAATCGTATTTTGTCATGTGGTTACGAAGCATAAGTGAATTGCATGCACCGTGGTGGAATTTTCCTACAAGATTGTAGCCCCTGCAGCTCTGTCCCACATAAAAGGATTCAGTGGTAAATTTCTCTGACCTGATGAAAGAACATATCCCACCCTTTTTCGTGCCACATTGAATGGGTGAATGGTAAATCCTAAAGCCATCATAATACACGAATATGACATCTGATTTGCCATCGCCATCCATGTCACAGATATTGACACAGTAATCAGCATAATTATTTCCATCCAGTGATGGCGTGGATGCTGATGGTTCGGCAACCGGGAAATGCATGTCTGAACTGACATTGTACACGTCAAATCCGTCTGATTCTGAAATCATCACTATCCATTTTATATCCTCCTTCCATGCAAGGATGTCTGTCTTGCCGTCGCCGTTGAAGTCGCCTGTAAATGACTTGAAATAGGTTGACGGACAAATACTTTCACGCACCAGGCTGACATTAAATTCATTAGCATTCCGATGTTCTGTTATAGTTGTATATAATGATGACCCTGTGTCATCCAGTATCATAAAGTCAGTTTTTCCGTCGCCGTTGAAATCCCCCTGGATTACACTGTCACATTCCCTGCCGACGTTGACTTCACGCATAACCATTTCCAGTGCTTCATTTTTGGAATTATATGAATACATTGAAATATATGTGCCATCTTCATCACCATTGAGATTTTTGTCCGCAAGTGTCATTATCTCGGCTTTGCCGTCACCGAGAAAGTCACCAGCCTGTACACGAAAGATGTCATTTGATGCCGGGCATGTACCTAAATATTTTTTCGTAAAACAATCACCGCCACTGCTTCTCATGTATATGTATAGAAAATTTAACAAGTGCTCGTTTGAATCCGTTCCCATTGTGGTCACCAACAAATCAAACAGTCCGTCTCCATTGAAATCACACGGTGATGCACTTCTGATGTATCTGCCATCAATCTTTGTTGAGTCACTTTCCCCCGTGAATATAAACTCACCATTCCCATCGCCGAATAAGCACCTCCAATAATCGGAAGATCCTATTACGGGGAACGTCACTATGTCATCTATCCCATCCCCATTATAGTCACCAACAATGCATATATCATCAATTATATTGTTGTTATATTCCGAGGATTCGCTATATTGTCCCAATCCTCCCCATTCTATCTTCGTCGGGTTCACTTTCGTATCGCCCTGCTCAAGGCCGACCGACAGCAGCCTGCTGTAGAAACGCCCTTCGGAAGGGTTCAGCCCGTCATACGCAAACGTGTATCTGTACAACTCCTCATCCGTGGCTTTGTAATTGACAGATATGCCTTCGAGAAGCATGTCGGAGACTATCTTCTGGTTGTGAAGATAGGCGAATTCCCGGTCTTCCCTCTCATCGTATTCGAACTGCACGCTGTACATCGGGGATATGCCGTCACACCCCGTGTAATCGATGTGGTCTATGCGGCACGACTCCCCTGTGGTTGTGTAGGTGTAACTGATGTAGTTGCCGTTGTAGTCGGAGATTCTGCTCACCATCCACATGGCAGCCTCGCCGCCGTCAGGGTGGACAAGCTTGGAATCTGGCGTGACTCCGTATTCGATGATGTGCCCGTCCTTCGTCCACACCTTGAAGCTCGCCGGATTCTGGCCGTCGTCGCCGTATGAGATTATCCTGGAAATGTTGTCAATCTCCGTCCTGTATTCGCAGCCGTCCTGCCCGTATGTCTTGTCGTTGCTTATTGACAACAGCCGCTGCCCGTCGAGCATGAACCTGTCGTTATCATAGTCAACGGCATCGCTTGTCTTAACTCTGTCGTGGTAGATTGTCCTGCCGCAGCGTGTCACAGCCGACAGCCCGGTAAGGCTCCACCCGTAACCTAAGAGTCCGTTGCCGGCCTGGCTGTTGTATGTTATCGCGAGGCTTGGCTGCATCCCGTTGATGCCCGGCGGCAGCTCCACCGGTATCGTATAGACCGCTCCGCCGAGCGTGCTCACGCTGACGGTGCCGCCTATCGAGCCGACAACGCCGCCGTCTCCGGCAATTGGTCCGCCGGTCACGCCGCCTGTCGGCGGGAAAACCCCCATCGGGTCAACCTCGAACAGCGCGGCCTTGCCTTTATCCGGCGTGTAATCGAAACCAGGGGTGAGGTCGATGACGCCCGATGCCGTGTAATGGTAGCTAATGCCGTTGTCAAGAGGTTGGTTAAGTGAGAAATTCTCGTCGAATTGTTCCTCGTCGTACGTCTGCGCCGATGCGGCGGTGTACAGCGCGAGAAGCAGCACTGTAAGTAATATGTTGTGTCTCATGTCGTTTCATCTTTTTATTATTTTCCATGTCCTTGTCTCATCGCCGAGACGCAGTTCAAGCATATAGACGCCCGGGGGCAGGCCGCTAAGGTCGAACTCCGCGGGGAACGTCCCTGCCTCACGCCTCGTTATCAGCACGCCCGACGGCGAGAACAACGCCGCCGTGAACGCAATGTCTTCCTCCGTGGGGGAGGTCATCCCGACATTCACCCTGCCGGATGTCGGGTTGGGGTATATGCTTATCTCGCATTCATCTATGCAGTCGGTGTAGTGCGCCACGGCAGCAGTGTCCGACTGGCTGCGGTCTTCCCTGTCGTTGCCGAGCCACACCGTGCGGCTGACACGGTTGCCGTCGGCGTCGTACGCGTAGCTCACGTAGTACGCCTTCGTCTGCGCCTGAAGACAGGCCGACCACGCTGTCACCAGCACGGCGACGGCAACAAGCCTTGAAATATGTGTCTTCATGTTATTTGGCCTTTAGTTCATTAATCTCGTTCTGCTGGGTGTCAATCTGTTTCTGCAGTTCGATGACGTGGAGTGTAAGTTCTTCGACTTTCTGCAGCAGCAGTGCGTTCATCTCGCCGAGGTCGATGCCCTGTTCCGCCACCTCTTCGGCCGACGGCACCTCGGGGAGGTGGTGGTTGAGGCCGATGTATTCCTCGAGCTCGTAGAGGCTCATGCGGTGGTAGTCTCCGCCGAACACGTAGTCGGGCCACGCATCGACGTCCATCACCGACACACGCGTGCTCATCACGCCGCCGTTCACCGCAAGCGCGTAGCCCTCAACGGTGTTCTCGCAACCGATGCCCACCTTGCCGGTGGCGAAGCTGAACCCTCCGGCCGTGAAGTTCATGATGTTGCTGTCGGTAGCAACGGAAATTTTATTATTTTTATTTTGGAAACAAACCGCCGCCTCGAAACCCGCCTGCGACTGGAGCAGTATGTCTGCGTCCTCGCCAAAGCCATTGTGTTTGTCAGCCTTGATATGAAGCTTCGCACTCGGCTCGATGCCCGTGACATTGCCTATCGCCACCTTGCCTGTTCTGTTCTTCCCTGGGGCGGAGAAAACAGTCATTGTCGGCAGGTTGCTGTCGAATCCGAAGGCAATGACACCATGCCTGTCAACGATCATCCTGTCGATGTTGTTGACACCTCTACCAATGGCGACACCTTCACTGTTCAACGTGATGAATGTGCCTATTGCCGTGGCTGCCGAGCTGTTTACGGTCACTTCGTTGCCTATAGCCGCCGAGCCTGTACCACTGCTCCCAACGATGGCGTGATATCCGATTGCTTTGGAGTATCTGCCTTGGGTGTTGCAACCCTCTCCGAACGAAAATGACGACCACGCATCTACGCTTGTCGATGAATTCAACCCGCCTGAGAACGAGTATTTGCCACTTGAGACACAACCTTTGCCTATGGCGGACGAAGTCTCGCCGTTGGTGGTGCAACCCTCCCCGAACGAAAACGATGACCACGCATCTACGCTTGTCGATGAATTCAAACCGCCTGAGAACGAGTATTTGCCACTTGAGACACAACCTTTGCCTATGGCGGACGAAGTCTCGCCGTTGGTGGTGCAACCGCTATAGTTCACCTGTGAATATGTAATGCCGCAGACTGCCATCATGACAGACAGTGCAACTGATTTCAATATGTTATTTTTCATGATATTTATTTTTTAATGAATTTGCCTGTCTTGTTTTCTGAATTGCTTCCGATGACTTGATAGATGTGCATCCCGCTGTTTAATTCCGAAATGTCAATCTCGTTGTCGCCATCGGAAACGTTTTTCTCGAGGAGTCTCCTCCCCTGGATGTCCGTAATGGACAGTGTGGCGTCACCATCAATATTGAGGTGAAGTGCGTTTGTCGCAGGGTTCGGATAGACTGCCGATGTAATGTCTGCTGTTTTGTTCTCATCGACCGACCAATCCGGAACAAAGTCATTGATTGGGAATTTCAAGATATGATTACATCCAGCTTTATCTGTTTGATAGTTGATACATAGCAGGCAACCACCATCGCGAGTGTGTGAGATAACTCCAGGAAAATCCATATCGTCCACCATTGGCAATACCTTTTCACCAACTAAATTCAAATCTGTATCTATCAGATACAAATGTGGATCTTTGGGACCTAAATTCCAGTACTCATTATTCGACAACAAATAGAAATGATTTTTATCCACATTCGACATTCCTTGGCGGATTCCATCCGCCCAGAACCGCCCGCCATTAGTAGGCTTGAACTCACGGCAGGATGTCGATTCTCCCTGTAGGTCCATTAGGCAGACTCGACCATAGATAGTGTCACCAACATATGGATAAGTCGGAAACCAATCATTTCCATCAACGTACGTGACCAACTTGTCATCACCAGTAAACATACCGAAAAAGTGCATTGCTGTAAAATCGTCTTGAGGTATGTTGTATCCTCTCAAAAAGTTGAGGTTGCTGTCAAAAAACACCAATCCATTATTTCCCCTGTAATCTCCTAAAACGAGAATCTCATCGCTGTCGGGGACGTTGAGCATGTTCGACGCAAAAAGCCCCCTCAGACAGTCATTGTCGGTTATGTAGTTCCTCTTCAGCTCCTCGCCATCGTCGGAGAACTTTATCAGCACGCAGCCCCATGTGTTGACTTCTCCTGCTGCGACCATCACATCGCAGATGATTATTATGTTGCCATCGTCATCCATCACCATCGGACCTTCTTTATACTTCAAATAAGTGTCACCGCAAACGTCAATGTACCGTTCCGCAAGTATGTTAAAGTCCCCGTCAAGAACCATTATCAGGGGGCATAGCATCTTGCTTCCGTCATACGAGCAGACACCTGAAGCGAAGTAGTTGCCGTTGTCAAACTGGACGATGTCTGTGAAAGCCGTATAAAGAGTGTCATTTTGGAATACATGTATGTCAATATCACCGTTTTGGCCAACTTTCATGACGCAGCTGTTACGGTCTGTCGCAACATCGCTGACACAACCGATGAAAATAACATCACCATTCCTGTCTATCATGGAGTTGTTTATTCCAGCAAACGTATAATAATCCTCCAACTTAATCTCCCATTCCTGCGGGAAGAGCGGCAGTACTGCCGCAACGAGCAGCACTGCCATGATGAATCTTCTCAACATGATTGTTAATTTTCAATAAGGTCAACGGCATCACCGAAGACGGATTTGTCGAGCATTACTCTTTCCCCATATTCAGCAGTACCTTCATGCCACCATTTGTTTTCAACGTCAAAAGCGTTATAATCATGATTGCCATAAATATTTACATGAATCAGTTCCTCCCCCTGAATATAATCCGGGTCTGTTGTCGGAATCAGATAGTACGCTATTCTTCTGTAGTAGTTCCAATAGACATTCATGTCCTGCCACACTATGCATTTTCCCTCGGGGTCTTCTGTGCAATACATGTCATGATACTTGTTTGGGGTAAAGGGAATGCGCGTTCTGTTTATGTACGCTAATCTCTCCCCGCTGTTGAAAGATGGATGTCCGAGTCCTATCCTTTCGTTAATCTCGCGGGCAATCTCCTGGGCTGCGTCGCTGAATCCACCGGTACCGTCACATTTTCCGAGAAAGTTTCCATAGATCCAGTCGTCGCCTTCCATAAACGGTCCCCATTCCACCAGGCTGTCAAACTCGTGCGATGGCGTATCTGTTCTCTCCCCCGTTGTCACCTTCACTTTCAGCACTTCGTCGCCGCGGGTGTCGCCTACCTCGGCGTGGAGTGTTAGGAAGCCTTTGTTCTCGGTGAAGCCGTCGTTGGCGTAAAGCTCCCGCGACCCGTCCTTAAGCTCCTCGTAGAGGGCCGCCACACGGCTGCTCAACACACGTCCGTTGTCGGCACCAAGACTGAGCTCGAACTCCTGCGTGACAAGGCCCGAATAGCTGTATTCCGGAAATGTGTATGTGACGTTGAACAGGTTTTCGAGGTTCCAAACAGCCTCATCAATGCTCATGGTCTCGCTGTCCCTCACGTCGGGGTTGGCCTTGTAATACTCGACCTGCTTCTTGAATTTCAGCAGTCTGGCCACCGAACTGTTGTCGGTTTGCACAACCGGGTTCATGTTCCCGTTGTCTGTTTTTTCTATGTTGTTCTTCTTGCACGACACCGCCAGCGTCATCAATGCGGCGAGTGCGATAAATATATTTTTTTTCATAATTGTTGAAATGTTAAATTATTAATTTTTTTAATTGCTCGTGCCTTTGCTTCGACACCTTAATTAATATTACAGGAAGTTTTGCGGGTGTCTTTTCTTTCAGACACCCAGTCGTTTGATGAACCGATTCCTGCTAAGTCGGAAGATGCCATAGCGGACAATGGAGCGGCGTGGTTTTACTCCCCATAAACTTTTAATAATCAATACATTGTATGATAAATCAATTTCCGTCATGGTGTTTCGGTTTTGAAATGGCGAAGATATAACATGTTTTTTGAAATGTCAAGAAAAATTTTTGAAAAAAAAAGATGCACCGCAACCACACGTTCGGTGCATCTTCATAATTGGGATAAATTAATTTATTCCCCCTCTCTTAACTCTCCTCTCTACTCTCTTAACTTATAACTTACTTCTTTATCGCCGCGATGCCGGGCAGCTCCTTGCCTTCGATGGCTTCGAGCAACGCGCCGCCGCCCGTCGAGACGTACGACACCTTGTCGGCGAGGCCGAACTTGTTGATGCAGGCCACGGAGTCGCCGCCGCCGATGAGCGAGAACGCGCCGGCTTTGGTGGCCTCCACGATGGCGTTGGCCACAGCCCTTGAGCCGCCGGTGAACTTCTCGAACTCGAACACGCCGACAGGGCCGTTCCACAATATCGTCTTGGAGCCTTTGATGACCTCCGCGAACAGCTCGCCGGTCTTCGGCCCGATGTCCATGCCTTCCCATCCGTCGGGGATGTCCATAGGCTCGACAATCTTCACGTCGGAGTCCTCACCGAATTTGTTTCCCGCCAAGGTCTGGATTGAAAGCACGAGATTCACGCCTTTCTCCTTCGCCTTCGCGATGATGTCGAGGGCGAGGTCGAGCTTGTCGTCTTCGCATATCGAGTTGCCGATCTTTCCGCCGAGGGCTTTCATGAAGGTGTATGTCATGCCGCCGCCGATGATGAGGTTATCGACTTTGGTGAGCAGGTTCTCGATGATGTCGATCTTCGTTGAGACCTTCGAGCCGCCCATGATGGCCGTGAACGGGCGTTTGATGTCTTTCATGACCTTGTCAACGGCGGCCACTTCCTTGCCCATGAGGTAGCCGTACATCTTGTGCTCGGCGTCGAAGTAGTCGGCGATGAGTGCCGTGGAGGCGTGTGCGCGGTGAGCCGTGCCGAACGCGTCGTTGATGTAGTATTCGCCGTATGATGCGAGTGTCTTGGTGAACTCCTTCTGTGAAGCCTTGACGGCTTTCTTGGCCTCGTCGTAGCCCGGCTCCTCCTTCTCGATGCCGCGCGGCTTGCCTTCCTCCTCGGCGTAGAAACGGAGGTTTTCGAGAAGCATCACCTCGCCCGGCTTCATCGCCGCAATCGCGTCGGCGGCTTTCATGCAGTCGTCGGCGAAGATGACCGGCCTGCCGATGAGTTCCTCGAGATGTTTCACGATAGGCTTGAGTGAGTTCTTCGGGTCGGGGTTCTTCTTCGGACGGCCGAGGTGCGACATGATGATGAGCATACCGTTGTCGTCCAGCACCTTACGCAATGTCGGCATCGCCGCACGCATACGTGTGTCGTCTGTGATGTTGAAGTTTTCGTCCAACGGGACGTTGAAATCCACGCGTACCACGACGCGCTTGCCATTGAAATTGACTTGATCGATGTTTACCATATTGATAAGTTTTTAAGATTAATATTTAGATGTTCATTTGTTTCCAAAACAGGATAAAATCCTTTTCACGACCTGTCCGAAGTCCGACGGTCTCGGCAGGTCGTTCTCGTCCGCCACCTCCGACATGTCTCGTCCGCGCAGCAGGTAACGCTCGGTGAACGTCCTCGGCGTGATGCCCCATTTCTGGATGAATGTCTTGCGGCCTCTGTTCTTCCTGACCCTTTTCGTTGACTTGCAGCCGAAGTGATAAACCAGGCTGTTCCCGACCCCGATGAAGTCGCGGACGCCGGCCTCCCACATCTTCCTGCAAATGTCGGGGTCCGAATACATCCCCGGATGAAACTCTATGCTCATCCCGCCTATCAGGTCCCAACAGTCGAGCGGCATGACATTCGGCGGCCACATGCTCCCGCGCCAGTCGTTGCGGCAGAGGTCGTCTTTCTCGTTTAACAAATCATCCTCGCGGAATGTTTCGATGTCGGTGCCGAAATCTCGTATCACCGCGCACGGATTGTCGCCCGACGGCTCGACGAGAGTACTCGAAATCATGTAATATTTATGAATATCTGATTGATAGTCAGTCAGTTCGTTTATCTTTTCCAAAATCGGGACGTCCCAGTCGGGGAGGAAATACATGTCATCGTTGGCATACATGATGAATTTCGTCCTGACGAGGCTGCGGCAGGCGTTCAAGGCGTAGCAGATGCCGATGTTGCTGCTTGCGTATATGTGGTCAAAGCCATGATTCTCAACCCATTTCTTGGTCCCGTCAACACCTTCGTTGACGGCGATGATGATTTGGTGCTCGTATGCCGAGTTCTTGATAATGCTATCGACGCAAAGCTCAAGATACTTGAGATTGTTCCACGTCGGGATGACAATCGAGAAGCGACAGTCGTTTCCCTTGGCACTTATATTTTTTGTAAAGCTAATCATTTGTCTTTGTCTGTCAATTCTTTAAGTGTCTTATATTTTAACTTCGTCGTCTTGGCTGTGATACGGCAGATGTGCAGTCCGTCGGCGCCGTCGAGGAAGCCCAGCTGAAAGATGTAATGCTTGATGAAGGCGTAGATGGGAGAGAAGATGATGTTGAGGCCGGCGTTTCTCCTGCCTTTCATGAAATAATGTTTCCCGCGCATCAGGGCGAATTTGGTCATCTGTTTCTCGAAGTCTTCCGGTGTGTTGAACGAGTAATGCAGCATGTCGCCGCGCAGCAGGTTGTCTTTCGTCTCGGTTGTGAACTCTATCGTCTCGTGGATCTCGCCCTTCCACTTGCCTACGTTCCTGTTCCATATCCTTATCTTCCTGTCGGGATACCATCCGCAGTGCCTTATCCAGTGCCCGCAGTAGTTCGTGAGGCGGTTAAGACAGAATACGTTATGTTCGTCAAAGTCGCGTTTTTTCAGTTCTGTGATGGATTTTTTCAGTTCTTCGGAAAGAGCCTCGTCGGCGTCGATGGAAAGAATCCAGTCGTTCGATGCCAGGCTGTTGGCGAAGTTCTTTTGTTCTGAATAGCCCAGCCATTTCTGGCTGAAAAATCTCACTCCCAAGGTGTTGCAGATCTCCTCTGTCGAATCTGTTGACATTGAGTCGACGACGACTATCTCGTCCGCGATGTCCCTCACTGACTCGATGCAGCGTCGGATGTTACGTTCTTCGTTGAAGGTTATTATTATGACCGAGAGTTTCTTCATCGGATGTTTGTGTGGAGTTGTTTTTTACTTGAACAGTCTTTCGATTTCCTTGACGGCGTCGGGCAGTGCGAGCACCACGACGCGGTCTTCGGCCTCGATTTGGAAGTCGCCGTTGGCGATGTAGCTCACCTCGCCTCTTATCACGCCGCCGATGATGGCGCCGTCGGGGATTCTGAGTTTGTTGATGGGCCGCAGGGTGGCCGCGCATCCGTCGGGCACGATGAGTTCGATGATGTCGGCGTCGATGCCGCTGAGGCATTTGAGGGCGTAAACGTTGTCGCCGAGGGTGTAGCGCACCATGTAGCTCGCCGCGATGAGTTTCTTGTTGATGATGGTGTCGATGCCGATGTTCTGCGAGATGTCGATGTAGTCGATGTTCTCGACCAACGCTATGGTTTTCTTCACGCCGTGGGCCTTGGCCTGGAGGCATGTCAGGATGTTGGTCTCGGTGTTGTCGGTGACGGCGATGAAGGCGTCAACGCTCTTGATGCCTTCTTCTTCGAGCATGTCAACGTTTCGCGCATCGGCGTTGACGATCAGCGTGTCGGTGAGCATGTTCGTCAGCTCGTAGCAACGGTCTTTGTCGTTTTCTATGATCTTGATGTCCATCTCGCCGGCGAGACGTTTCGCCGTCATGCGTCCCACGCGTCCGCCGCCGACGATCATCACGTTGTGGATGTTGTATTTCTGTTTGCCGCTGAGCACCATCAGTTCCTTGAGGGCGTGCGGCTTCGACACGACATACACCATGTCGCCCGCCTTGAACACGTCCTCCCCGTGCGGGATGAAGGTGCTCTGCCTGCGGTGTATGGCCACGGGGCGGAAGTCGAGGTGCTTGTAACGCTCGTAAATCTCGTCGAGGCTCTTGCCGATGATCGTGGCGTTGTCTTCGAGTTTCATCATGTACATCTCGAGTTTGCCTCCCGCGAAGCCGTAGGCCTCCGTCGCCGCGTTCTGCCTCAGCAGGGTGATGATCTCCTGCGCCGCGATGTCTTCCGGCGAGATGATGCCGTCGATGCCGAGGTCCTGGTATATCCGCCACGACTCCTGGCTGAGGTTCTCCATGGTGTTGACACGGACGATGACGCGTTTGGCGCCGAGTTTCTTGGCCAAGATGCCGGTCAGAAGGTTGATGTGCTCGTCGTGCAGCACCGAGATCACAAGGTCGGCCTTCTTCACGTTGGCTTTCTGCAAAGTCTTGATTGACGTGGAGTCACCGGCGATGGTCATGAGGTCGGAGTGCGACTCTACCATTTTCAGAAGCTCCTCGTGTGGGTCAACGATGGTGATGCTGTGGTCGCCTCTTTCCAAAGCCTCCGCGAGATGCATCCCAACCTCGCCGTCACCTGCAATTATTATATCCATATTTCCCTAATTACTAAACATAAAAAACTAACAACTAACAACTAACGACTAACGACTAATAACTTGAAACCCGTCCCAGTCTTTCGCCACCACGAAATAATCTCTGAAAGCGTCTAATTCTTCTTTGTTCAATTCCGTAGTGAACACACATTCGCCTTCGTCGGCTTTCGCCACCACGCGTCCTTTCGCGTTGGTTATCATGCAGTCGCCGCGGTACGTGATGTCGCTGTCGTCGATGCCGACACGGTTCACGCCCACGACATACGCCTGGTTCTCGATGGCTCGCGCCGTGAGGAGCGTCGTCCACAGGCTCGCTTTCTTCTCCGGCCATTCGGCGGTGAAGACGGCGAGGTCGTATTCAAACTTCCCGTCGTGGAACGTGTTGCGGTTCCAGACAGGGAAACGGAGGTCGTAGCACACAAACGGTCTGATACGCCAGCCTTTGTATTCGATGGTGATGAGTCTGGAGCCGCCGTCGATGCCGAGCTCGCCGCCCATAGTGAAGGCGTGACGTTTGTCATAGACGTGAAACTCCCCGTCGGGTCGTATCCAGACGAAGGAGTTGTAAAATTTCCCGCCGCGCTTTGTCAGAAACGACCCGCACAGCATGGCGTCTTTCTCCACAGCCTTGGTGCGCATCCATTCCAACGTCGGCGAACCGCCCTCAAGGTCTTCGGCGAAGATGTCAGGGTCGGCCGGGAAACCTGTGGTGAAAGTCTCCGGAAGTATAATGATATCAGTGTCTTTCACGTCTTTCAGCATGTCATCAAAATGCCTGAAGTTGCCTTCAGGGTCTCTCGTGATGACATCACTCTGGACGCATGTTATTCTCAAATTCATAAAAATTTCATTAAAAAAGTTCACAAAGATAACACTTTTATTTTTTTTGCTTACCTTTGCAGCCAAATTAATTTTCAAATCTGTAAAAAAGTAATTAAAAATGAAGAGAATAACATTGTTTTTAGGATTGATGGCGGTTTTTTGCACCGGTGTCAAGGCGCAGGACAAGATGGAGTTAAGGTACGGGTTGTTCGCCGGAATGAATTTCTCCAACATGAATCTTGATGATGCCTTCGCGTTCGAGGGCACTTTATGGAGTCACGACATAAATGACGTGGAGAAGAAAATGCACTGCTGCCTTCGGCTCGGCGGCGTCTTCGAAATGAAATTCAACAAGTCACTCGGATTGCAGGCCGAATTGTTTTACAACCAGACAGGTTTCGTCCAAAAATACAAATACACCGACACGGCGGGCGAGTGGGACTGCAAGGCGAAGACGAGCGTACATGCGTTGAGCGTCGGGGTGATGCTGAAGGCATGGCCGGTGAAATGGATGTCGGTCGATTTGGGCGTGCAGCCGAACATAAATCTCTCTGTCGTGAAGAAGTCCGACAAGACTGTTGGAAATTTGGAGAAACATGAGGTCTTCTCGTATCTTGATGACGGATACAACACTTTCAGCTTTGACGCGCTGGCCGGTCTGACATTTTATCCGTGGAGAAAACTCTTCGTGCAGACGAGGTATAATTTCGGTCTGACAGACGTTCTGAAGGCCGACACGCCCCATTATGTGTATGTTGACCCGTCACATACAATTCTGTCTCATAGCTTCACTGACGCGAAGTCAAAGAACAGGACCTTCCAGGTGTCGGTGGGATTCTTTTTCTGAATGAGATGACGCTTTCAAGGTTAAAAGAATTATATGGCGACAAACGCTATCAGGCGTATTTCGACGTCGGGCTGTTCATCGTCCTGATTTTCAGCTTCCATGTGCTTTATGTCTTCTGGAAGGAGTATTTGGATTTCCGGCCGGTGAAAGACGCTGTTGACCGGCTTTTCGTCTGGGCGTCGGCGTTGCTTTTCGACCAGAGCACGTGGACTCTCGAGCACGTTTTCAATGTCGATATTCTGACGAAAGACCAGACGATCATCTTCATGAATCATGAAAACTGGTATTCGCACGTGACCGTCGCGCCGGAATGCACCAGTCTGAAGCAGTGGCTTCATTGGCTTTTCCTGATGTTGATATTTCCGGGTCCGTGGAGGCACAAGGTGTGGTACATCCCGCTCGGCTTGGTGATTGTCGAGTTCATCAATGTGGTGCGCGTTGTGGGAATATCGTTGTTTCTGATAAGATTTCCTCATGATTTCGAGCTTGCGCACGAATACATCTTCAAGACGATGTTCTACGTTGTCATTTTCCTGATGTGGGTCGTCTGGGTGGAATGTTTCCTTCACAAAAAGCCGAAGAAGACATCTTAGTCGGCGGAGATCTCCCTTAAAGTCTCCTGTCGCAATCGTGTATTTGCCTGATTTTTCGGTTGCGGATATATATTCGGGGTAATAGACAAATATTATGATGAAATCTTCGGAAATCATAGAATATACCGGCGATTTGAGCGTTCAAAGGTTATGAACAAAAAAGTGCAAAATTTGTTGCAGCCAAATAACCATCAGGAACAGGCATAATCAAGACCGTCAGCTATACAAATGCCGTGCATGCGTCCGTTATTATGGACATCACATACTTCGGGCGGAAATTCGGCGTGATGGTCTTTAAGAACACAGTTGACGTGGTAATCCTGCTGACCAAGTATGTCAAGACGGAGACAGTCAGGCTTCGCAAAAGAGCTGTAAGAATGGCATGAAAAATGGAAAGAACTGGACATCCCGAACACAACCAATTCTTTCGATGGGTTGTTCTCCGACCTGAAGAACAAGCTGAGGAATCACAACGAGCTTTCGGAAAAGCGGAAGAAAAAGCTAATCGACGGGTCTTTCAAGGCATGAAGCATCTGACATACAGAGAGGGTGAACCGGTTGGGATTCACCCTTGCCTTTACATTCGCCGTATTGCGCCAGCCTATCCTTTGCAAGGTCTAAGCAGAGCTTTACTCTATTTCGGCTGACGAGGACAAATTTATAACGGACGTAATGCAATTCCAGAAAAATAAACACCCTAATTTTTGTCCATTACACCCCTGTTTATAACATTATTATTTCTTATACAAAAACGGATTTGCAGCCTTGTCATTTTCTGATTTAGGTTGACTGCTTTATGTCTTTACTCCTTGTTTGAGTTGACGCGGTTAAACGTTATCACTTATATTTGTTGACCATTGTCTTTTATTCCTGTTGAAGGTTGACCGTCGGTTTTTAAAGCCTGTCGGAGGTTGACCGCAGGGCGTAGCCCGGAGGGGGACCCCCGACAGGCTGCAAAGGTAAACCTTTTTCGGTCACGTCTGGCACACGCCGCTGATTTTTTATCGCCGCCTGTCGGTGGCTCATCCAGCGCTTGGCGATCTCGCCCGTGCGCGACGACGCCTCGGCCGGCGTCATCATGTCGAGGCTCATGTGCGGACGCTCGTTGTTGTAGAAGTCCACCGCACGGCTGACGGCACGCCTGACATCGCGGATGTCACGGAACACCATCCCTTTGAGGAGTCCGTTCTTCACGGTGCTGTTCACGCGCTCGGCCTGCGCGTTGTCCTTGGGGTCTCCGCCCTCGGTCATGCTTACCGATCCTGCGGCGTATCTTCAGGCCGTGCCTGTCGATCATCTCGCGGAAGCGGTCGCGCCCCATCGGATGCCCCGAGGCGAACGCCTTCACGTACATCACCCACAGCTTCACGCCTCCGATGCCCGGGTCGCGCTCCCTGACACCGCGGACGTATTCCAGCGCGAACGACTCCTGCGCCGCCTTGAGCAGGACGGCGTCCTCCGAATGCTTGTAGTATGCCTGCTTGCTCACGCCAAGCAGCCCGCACAGGACGCTCACGCGGTAGCGTGAACGGTCCCGCGCGTGCAGGTTCGTCACCGCCTGGCGCCAGCTTTTTTTCTTATCTGGATCTTGAACTTCTCCTCCGCGACGCGGATCAGCTCCTCGTACGCCTCCGCCTTTATCTCCGCCATCTCCAGCTTCGCCTTCAGCCTCTCGTACTCGGCTTTGGTCACGGTATCGGACTCCGGTGACGTCTTCTTCTCTTTGATCTCTGTCCCAGGCATGATTCTCCTTTCTGTCTCTTTTCCGGCTGCAAAGATACGAATCCATCGGTTCACTGTGGTATGTCCGACCGGAATAATTCTGGAGATCCTGTCCTCTCCGTATCCTTTCTCATAGTGGAGCCTTATCACCTCGGCGAAGTACAGCTCCTGCTTCCTTGTGTGTAACTTGTACTTTTTTGACTCTTTTGTGAGTCAACTTTTTTCAGGGTAAGACACTTCTTCCACTGGTTGACCTGGTTCGGGCTGAGCTGGTACTTGCTGCACAGTTCCGGCAGCGTCTGGTTCTCCTGCATCGCTTCCAAGGCGACCTTCGCCTTGAACTCCGCCGTGTACTTGCGGCGGCTGACTTTCTTCGTTTCGTTCATCTTTCCTGAATTTTGTGCAAAGAAAATCACTTTAGGCTCTGGTCTGAATTTTTGGTAGCATTATAATAGTTAGTAGCACTAAAAGTGTCGACTTTATTGTTTTTTTCATGATTTAGTTTTTTATAAATTTTTCCTTAATAATCTCTTTTTCTCTGTTATAAACCGAATAGAAATAGACTCCGGTTTCAAGCACCGTAACATCAATTGTCAGCAGATTTCCCGAACCTTGAATTATTCGGCTCATTCTTGTTATGCCCTGCATATCTGTTATGCTGACACGGTTTTCAGTATTCTGAGACAAATTGGAGATGTCGATATTTAATTCACCCCGAGTTGGATTTGGATATGCTGTCGCCCTAAGCTGCTCTTTTGGCACCTCGCTAACGCTGCATGGTATTGGGTTGAAATCCTCGCGAGACATCTTGATGATGAAAGAATCCGTGTCCATATATTGAGGAGTTTTATAACACAGCAATACGCATCCGCCATCGGGAGTGGCTATTACAGAACCCGGAGCGATATCGTTATACTTGGCATCAAGGAAACGGTGTACACCAAGTATTTCCATATTTTTGTTAAACAGACACACCCCAGGGTTTATTCCAAATCCTTTGAATGCTGGGTAGAGATAAAACAAACCGTACATTGTTGTGTCATTAACTACAGCCATACAACGACCGCCTGCAATATTATAGCTTGTATCTGGTGTGTTAAGGGCGTTGACATATCTGTTTACTGTTCCGTCGAGGTTGATGTCGGCAAGCAGGAGATCCCATCCGTGACCGCGACCATCTATTGCAAATCCAAAAGTAAGCATATTGTCTTGTGACAACCACTTTTCAGAATTAAACTCTGTATATAGCGCCATATATCCATTGTGGGACGGAAGGACTGATCCTTTTTTGGCGAATTGTCGGTCATAAAATGCCATTGCGCACTGCCCATCATGATTGGTGCCTATGACGATGTACCCGTCAGATCGAGGGTCTTTAAGTATTTGATAGCAATTGAAAGTCCAATGCCCATTAGAGGGCTCCTCAAACAGGCAGTCAAGGATATCGCCATCTTCATTTAAACGATAGAAGAATGGACGTGCGTGTGTTGAACCTGGCTCATATTCACCACAAACCACCACAGTGCCATCTGTATCAACAATAGCTTTTGCGTTAATAAGTTTGGCAACTAAACTGTCCGTATCATAAGTTCTTGTTGAGACTATTTCCAAACTATCGTTGAATACTATTGCCCCCAATTCATATCCATAATAATCATGGCCATCATATTTCAGGGTCGCTCCCAAAGCCATATAATTGCCATTGTTGAGTTTTAAGGGAGAAACCAGGTTAAAACTGGGAATATCATAACAATCATGTTCTTTATAGCTTCCATTAGGATACACACGTAAGAGCATTGGGTTGAATGGTGTATTGTCAGAACCGATGTAACCTACCGCTATCACACTACCATCTGTGGCAAGAACACCGTGACCAACTGCATTGGCAAACTCATGGTCGCTGAAATCTATTTCCCACTGCTGGGCAATCCCCAGCATGGGGATTGCCAGCAAAAAGGTAATATATATAAGTTTTTTAATATACATGTTAATTATAGCTCTGCTGGCCCAAAATATGCTTCACAAATATAACATGCAATACCATATGAAACCACATAGGTGGAGATATTACCTGCTGAATTATAATTAAATCCAACGGCTACCGATGTTCCGTTATACGTAATGCCGTTTTGTGCAAATAGTTCTGTCCCGAATAACCCCACAACAATAACGGTTAATAATGCTTTAAATAAGTTTTTCATAGCTTTAATCTTAAATGGTATTTATAATTCTATTCTTTAATAAACTTATCGGATATGATGTTTTTGTTTCCTTTTACAATTTGGAAAGTGTAAGCACCATTGAGTAGATTCGACACATCAACTGTTAACAAATTTCCCATCCCATTGATGATTTTGTCAAGACAGATTAGTCCATTGCTATTGAAGATTCTGATTCTAACATCATTCTCATCTAAAGGAATTTCAGAAAGGTCTATGTTTAACCTTCCTGATGTCGGATTGGGGAATGCTGTCGCCCTAAGCTGCTCTTTTGGCACCTCGCTAACGCTGCATGGTATTGGGTTGAAATCCTCGCGCCGCATTTTGATAAGTTTGCTATTTTTATATCCACTATTAAGATAATATGTTGATATATCAGCAAGACAGCTTCCATCCATCATTGGCAGAACGAAAGAACAGTCTGATTTGTCACCATATTCTGGTTCGATGAATTCCTTCCGTCCAAGCAACTCCATGTCCGTGTTGTACAGGCATACGCTCGAGTGGCTCTCCCCGCCTAATACTTCGTAAAACCATGCTCCTCCATATATAGTGGTGTCGTTTACGTATGCCATGCAGTGGGGCGATGATTGTATAGCGGTGTCTTGTTTGTGATAAACCCTGTCCCAGCGGTGGAAAGTCCCATCAAGACCGACCTCCGCCATGCCAATATTCCACCTGCTATATTCCTCATACGGCCACATTTGACCCATTATCAATAGTTTGTTGTCTGAAATCCAGTGGTCGGAATAGGCATATGCAAAACTTTGGCGAAAGGCAGGGCGCAACTGGAAGCCATTCTCATAATGGAAGTCGTAGTCGTACATCAGAAGCGAGCAACCGTTATTCAGACCTGTGCCAAGCACAACAATACCATCGCCATTAGGATTCCGCAGTAATTTGTCGCAGTCATATTCATACATGGTTGCTTCCGGATGAGGCAGTGATGCCGTGACAAAACGGCACGACAAGGTATCGGCGTTCATATCGAAACGGTAGAAACACGGTTTGCTGCGTTCACCATAGGTGTCTTGATATCTATAGCCGCAAGAAAACACAACCGTTCCATCTTTATCAAGCAACAACCGCCCCTGCCTAAAGCCAATAACCATCTCAGGCTTCTCATAGCTTTTCAAGCTAACAAGGTTGAGGTCTGAATCGAAAATCATAAACACAACATCTCCAACTCCATAATCATTAGGTTGTACTACTGCCGATGCGAAATAGGTTCCGTTTTCCCGTTGCACGATGTGGCTCGGTCTCACATTGCTTCCGATTGTGTCAAATACACGATAGTCATATTCGCCATCTACTGTGACACGCATTATTATAGGAAAGTAATGATTGGCGTCGGGGCCACATTCGCCAATGATTACAGCCTCTCCATTTTCATTGATAATACCAGCTTTCCAATTCAAGTAACCATCAATGTCGCTGCAGTCTATTTCCCATTGCTGGGCGTTGGTCGCCAACGTTACAATGGCGACCAACAAAGTCAGACAATATCGTTTCATATGTTTCATATTATAGCGCTACTATTTCTTTAGACCATTTTGTTGCCAGGTTAAGGTGATAAATC